>NZ_WJWX01000013.1:0-78312 GCF_009661015.1 Brevundimonas sp. SPF441
GTCGCCCCCGCGCCGGGATAGTCGAAGCGCTTTCCATTCACCGTGATCGTCGCCCCACCCGACTGTCCGATGACGGCCCGCCAGCGGCCGCGTCCGATCGCCGTCGGCGCCATATCTGCGCCGTTGATATTGACCGAGGGAGCCGCTCCATTCGTCCGGCCTGAAGCCATCAGAGTCGCGCCGTCCGAATCCACCGCATCCAGCCCCTCGCCGCCATCGAGCCGGACAGTCGGCTGGCCTGCTGCAATCAGGGCGACGGGACCAGCCCCGCCCT
Organism: Brevundimonas sp. SPF441; assembly: GCF_009661015.1. Lineage (NCBI taxonomy): Bacteria > Pseudomonadati > Pseudomonadota > Alphaproteobacteria > Caulobacterales > Caulobacteraceae > Brevundimonas > Brevundimonas sp. SPF441. Next base: position 275 of record NZ_WJWX01000013.1, read on the forward strand.
GGATCACCACCAGCGTCTCAGGCGAGACGGCGGCGTCCTCGCCCACCTGCACCTCGGGCGTAAAGCGCACATCGCCGCTCAAAGGCGGCAGTCGCAGTTCGAACCGCCCCGCGCCGTCCGCCGTCGTCGCCACGGCCGCAGTATCCGGCGCACGCAGCACGACGCGCGCATTGGGCCCCGCCCCGCCGCGCAGCACCAGAACGCCGCCGTCGCGCATCACGCCATCAATCTGGGGCGGGCGAACCCAGGGCGAGGCCTCGTCGGCCCCCGTCGGCCCCGCCACGCCGCCCTGCTGATCGGAACAGGCTGCGGCAGCCAGGACGGCGACACACGCGACCATCATCCGACGTTTCATCCTGCGCCTCTACGATATAGGACTGGCGACCCAGCGGCTCGAGCCTGTGTTAGCTTGAGCGCCGTCGGTTTGGCCATGGCCAGGCCGCCTATTCGTTTTCTTCGAGGCTCCATGTCCCTGCCCCCCGTTTCGTTCCTGCCGTTCGACGGCTCTTCCGTCTGCCTGTTCTGCGGCGCCTCCGAGACCGCCGATCCCACCTATACCGAGGCGGCCTACGCGTTTGGCAAGGTCGCGGCCGAGGCCGGCTGGCGGCTGGTCTATGGCGGCGGCGGCGTGGGCCTGATGGGGGCCTCGGCGCGCGGCGCGCATGAGGCAGGCGGCCGGGTCGTCGGCATCATGCCGGCCTTCCTGCGCAGCCGCGAACGCCTGTTCGACGAGGTCGAGACCGTCGTCGTCACTTCGATGCACGAACGCAAACAACTGATGTACGACCAGTCCGACGCCTTCGTGGTCGCGCCCGGCGGCATCGGCACCCTGGAAGAGGTTGTGGAGCTGCTGTCCTGGAAGCGGTTGGACCTGCATCACAAGCCAGTCGTCTTCCTGAACCTGAACGGCTTCTGGAACGGCTTCTTCGACTTGATGAAGCACAGCGTCGCAGAAGGAATGACGCCGCCGTCGTTCCTGGACGCCTGGACCGTCGCCGAAACCGTCGAAGAGGCGATGACGCAGGTTCAGGCCGGCGGCGATGCGCCGCAATTGAAACATGATCATCGATAAGTGATCATCGCTCATAATCCGCTGCGCGCGTCTTGACAGTTTTTATCGAAAACTGACATGGGAGCGCAGCGGCATGACGCCGTTCTTCATTTCGGAGAGTTTTCAATGCGCGCTCTGCTGATCGCCGCCGCCCTGTTCGCCGCCGCCCCTGCGGTCGCCCAAGCCCCCGCCGCCACCAGCCTGACGCTGGCCGACGCCGCCAAGGCGCCTGCACGCGCCACCATCATCGACGGCGCTCGTTGGTCCTGCGAAGGCGCGACCTGCACCGCCGCAGGCGGCACGGAACAGCCCGCGACGCGCGCCTGCCGCCGCGTGGTTCAGAAGTTCGGTCCGGTGACCGCCTTCTCCTACAAGGGTGTCGCCCTGAGCGCCGACGAACTGGCTGTCTGCAATGCCTAGAATGCGTGAGGCGGCTTAGGCCGCCTCGCCTCTCAAACGCCGCTGGATGGTTTCGCGACCGATCAGCGGCGCCATGGCCGCCATGTCCGGCCCGTGCTGCTGCCCCGTCAGCGCCAGACGCAACGGCATGAACAGCGCCTTGCCCTTCGCGCCCGTCTCGGCCTTGACGGCCGAGGTCCACGCCGACCAAGCGTTCTCGTCGATCACTTCCGGCAGCAGCCGCAGCGCTGTTTCAATGAAGGTCGCATCTTCGATCACCGGTTGGATCGGACCACGGACGATCTGCGCCATGTCCGCGACGTCGGCGAACTTCGTCAGATTGCCCCGAACCGTATTCCAGAAGGTTTCACCCAGATCGGCGCCGAGAGCCTGAAGACGCGGTTGCGCCGTCGCATAGTCCATGACGTGCAGCGCCTGGGCGTTCAGCCGGTCCAGATCGGCCGTATCGTAACGCGCCGGCGAACGGCCCATCTTAGAGAAGGCGAAGCTCTGACCCAGAGCCTCGACCGAGGCGCCGACTTCCAACGGATCAGACGTCCCGATCCGGCCGAGGTGGCTGGTGATCGCGATCGGCTCATAGCCTTGGTCGCGCATGTCGCTGATCGACAGCGATCCGAGACGCTTGGACAAGGCAGCGCCGTCGGCGCCGACCAGCAACGGCATGTGGGCGAACCCCGGGACCGTCGCGCCCAGCGCTTCGAAGATTTCGATCTGCGCGCCGGTGTTGGTGACGTGATCCTCGCCCCGGATGATGTGCGTGATGGCCATGTCAATGTCGTCGACGACCGACGGCAGGGTATAGAGGAACAGGCCGTCCTCGCGGATCAGCACCGGGTCCGACATCGAGGCTGTGTCCACCTCCGCATGACCGCGCGCCAGGTCTTCCCAGGCGACGCGCTTGCCGTCCAGCTTGAAGCGCCAATGCGGACGACGCCCTTCGGCTTCATAAGCCGCCTTCTGCTCTTCGGTCAGTTCCAGCGCCGCGCGGTCATAGATCGGCGGCAGGCCGCGCGACAGTTGCACCTTGCGCCGACGGTCCAGCTCGTCAGCGGTCTCATAGGCGGGATAAAGCCGCCCCGACGCCTTCAGCCTAGCGGCCGCTTCTTCGTAGCGTTCGAACCGCTTGGACTGGTTGTAACGCTCGTCCCACGGCATCCCCAGCCAGGTCAGGTCGTCTTCGATCCCCTGTTCGAACTCGGGCGTGGAGCGCGCCAGGTCGGTGTCGTCGATGCGCAGCACAAACGATCCGCCCTGCCCCTTGGCAAACAACCAATTCACCAAGGCGGTGCGGACATTGCCGACGTGCAGCTTACCCGTGGGCGACGGGGCGAAACGAACCTTGACGGACATGGATAGACGACCTCGAAAGCGAGGCGGCTAGGTCGCCCCGCAACCCGACGAAGTCAAGGCGCGGAAGGCTTAAACCTCAGTCGTCGCGGTGAACGCGTTCGCGGCGTTCGTGGCGTTCCTGGGCTTCGACCGACAGGGTCGCCGTCGGACGGGCTTCCAGACGACCCAGGCTGATGGGTTCGCCCGTGTCCTCGCAGTAGCCGTAGGAGCCGTCCTCGATCCGGCGCAGCGCGTCGTCGATCTTGGAGATCAACTTGCGTTGGCGGTCGCGGGTGCGCAACTCCAGCGCGCGATCGGATTCCGAAGATGCCCGGTCCACAAGATCGGGGTGGTTTTCGGTCTCGGCCTTCAGATTGACGACCGTGCCCTTGGACTCGCGAAGGATCTCATCCTTCCAGGCCAGCAGCTTCTTCTTGAAATAGGCTTGCTGCCGTTCGTTCATGAACGGCTCGCTGTCAGACGGCCGATACGGGCCGGTTTCGTCGGACACAACGGACGCCAAGGCGCTCATCGATCTCACGCTCTCTAACACGCCCCCCTGTGGCGTAGATGGCCGTATAATCAGCCCGTCGAGTCGCGGCAACGCGGTTCTCGATTCCGTGATGAAAATAGGGCGACTAACCGCCTGACAGTGGCAAAAGTCACTCACTGCTAAAGCTTAGCCGCCTGATGTCAGACGATTATTTCGTATCAGGGGCGGTTGCGGCGCATTTCCGCCTTCGCCAGTTCGACTGAGGCGCGCAGGTCGATCTGATCCAGCAGGGCGCCCAAGTCCTTGTCGTCGTCGGCGGCGCGCTCCTCGCGCAGGCTCCGCGCCAGACGATCCAGAGCCCCCTCGTCGGCGTCGCCGTTCAGCAGGGCCAGCTTGATTTCGTCAAGGCGATCCAGAAGACCGCTGCCGCGCCGGATCGCGCGACGTCGCTTTTCCATCGGCCCCTCGACCCCTTGAAGGGCCATCAAGGCTGACACGTCAGAGACCCCGCCCGTCGCTGCGCTGGCGGTCGGTGCAGCAGGCGCAGGGGTCGCCGCAGTCTGCCCTAGCGAGAAGCCGCTGGCAGATCGCGCCGGACGTGTGCTGGCAGGCGTGCTGACGCCGTTGGGGCCGACAACCTTCATGTGCAGGTGCTCCGCGTCATGAAATCATGGATGACGGGCGGCGATGACTGTTTGGTTAACGCCCCGGCAAATCCTGCCGCTTCTCTGACCGTCAAAGGCCGACCGACATTGAATTCACGTCGTTAATTCTCCGGCACGATCCTCGCACTGATGACGGCGTAACGTTGCGTGGACGCCTGACCGATGCAAAATCTGCTTGCCCGCCTGATCGCCTCCGTCGCCGCGACGCTCGTCGTCGCCGGTGGTGCGACCTCGGCGTTGGCCCAGTCGCAGTCGCGCATCAAGGACATCGCCGCCGTCGAGGGCGTGCGCGGCAACCAGTTGGTCGGCTACGGCATGGTCATGGGGCTGAACGGCACGGGCGACTCCTTACGCAACTGCCCCTTCACCCGCCAATCGCTGGAAGGCATGACCGAGCGGCTGGGCGTCAACATTCGCGGCGCCAACGCCAACACCAAGAATATGGCCGCCGTCATGGTCACGGCCGACCTGCCCGCATTCGCCACGCCCGGCTCGCGCATCGACGTGTCGGTCGCCTCCATGTGCGACGCCAAGAGCCTGCTGGGCGGTTCGCTGGTCGTCACCAGCCTGCAAGGCGCGGACGGTCAGGTCTATGCGGTGGCGCAAGGCTCGGTCCAGACCGGGGCCGTCTCGGCGTCGGGCGGTTCTGGGTCGTCGGTGACGCGCGGCGTGCCGACCGCCGGCCGCATCGCCTCGGGCGCCCTGGTCGAGCGCGAGACCGGCTTCCAGATGGCCAATATGAACGAGGTGCGCCTGAATCTGCGCAACCCCGACTTCACCACCGCCCAGCGTGTCGCCGCCGTCGTGAACGCCGCCTATCCAGGGTCGGCTTTGGCTGAGAACGGCACGGTCGTCGCCCTGCGCGCGCCTGGTGAACTGGGCATGGCGGGCTTCATCAGCCGGATCGAAAACCTGGCCGTCAGCGTCGACACCCCCGCCAAGGTCATCATCGACGAGGTCAACGGCGTCATCGTCATGGGCGACGCCGTGCGCATCTCTCGCGTCGCCATCGCCCAGGGCAATCTGACCATATCGGTGGACGAACAGCCGCAGGTCAGTCAGCCGGCGCCCTTCAGCCGAGGCCAGACCGCCGTCGTGCCCTCGACCCAGGTGAACGTCGAGGAGGATCTGGGCACCCAGATGCGGCTGGTCGGCGGCGGGGCCAACCTGTCCACCCTGGTCAACGGCCTGAACGCCTTGGGCGTAAGCCCGCGCGACATGATCAGCATCCTGCAGGCCATCAAGGCCGCCGGCGCCCTGCAGGCCGACATCGAGGTGATGTGAGCATGACCGACCTGACCGTCTCCGCCGATCTGCTGCGCCCCGCCGCGGCCGCGCCCACGGCCGTGAACCGTGACAAGATCGAGGAAACCGCCAAGGCCTTCGAGGCCACCTTCATCTCCCAGATGCTGAAGCCGATGTTCGAAGGCCTGTCGACCGACGGCCTGTTCGGCGGCGGTCAGGGCGAGGCGACATGGCGCAGCTTCATGTTGGACGAAATGGCCAAGTCCACGGTGAAGGCCGGCGGCATCGGCCTGAGCAACACCGTCATGGCCGAAATGCTGAAGATGCAGGAGGGCCGGCCATGAGCGACACCGAACTGGCCCAGGCGCGGGTTCGTCAGTTGACGACCTTGACCTTGCGCCTGACCGAGCGGCTGAAGGCCGAAACAGCCGCCTTCGCCGATGGCCGTCCTCAGGATGTGGCGGCCGGTCTGTCGGAAACCCAGGAGATGGCCAATCTCTACCGTCGCGATTCCGCCCATGTGAAGGCCAATCCGTCGCTGCTAAGCGGCGCTCCACTCGAAGACCGCAGGACACTGGTCGACGCCACGCGTGAGTTCGACGCCGTCCTGACTCGTCACAGCCGCGCCGTCGACGCCGCGCGTCAAATTTCCGAGGGCCTAGTCCGCGCCATCGCGGCGGAGGTCACCGCCGCCCGCCCCCCCGCCTCCGCCTATGCCGCCGACGGCCGCGCCTCGCTGGGCGACGGACGCGCTGTCGCCCTGAACCGCATGGCCTGAACGGGACGGTCCTTCGCCGTTCGCAGATCACGGTTCGCGTCCTAAGGGTCATTGCCTATTTTTTAAGCGACTGTGTGCCAGCATGGCCTCATGACGCTGACCACTCGCCTCCTAGGCCTGGCCTTCGCTTCCGCCGACACCCTGGTGGAGGTGGATCCGAAAGGCGTGGTCGCCTTTGCGATCGGCGCGGGCGCCGTGGCCGGCGAAGACGCAGGCGCGACCTGGACGGGCCGTCCCCTGCTCGATCTGCTGCACGACGGCGCATCCACCCTGACCGCCCTGCAAGGCATGAAGGCCGGCGTGCGTATTCCCGCGACATCGATCCTGGTGGCGGCCGGACCTGACCGCGTGCGCCGCGCCTCGTTCCGCGCCTTCGTCCTGCCGCAGATGGCGCCCGCCGTCTCCTGCGCCATATCCTACGAAGGCCCGGCCTTCGCGCTGGAGGATCTGGAAACCCGCCCGCTTCTTGAGCCGGAAGATTTCCTGGCCGACGCAGGGCGCGTACTGGAGTCTAATCCCGACCTGGCCCTGTCTTTCCTTGACATCACGGGGCTTGAGAACGTCACCGGCGACGCCGCCGACCGTCTGAACCGCCGTATCGAGGCCACGCTTCAGTCCGCCGCCGTCGAAGGGTCGAGCGCGTCGCAGGTCACCGGCGTCCGCTTCGCCCTGCTGCGCCCGGCCAACGACCGTCGCGACATCGCCGCCGAAATCGTGGAAGCCGGTCGGGCCGAAGGCCTGTCGCTGGGCGCGGAGGCGTTCAGCTCGCCCGTGCCGCCCGGATCGGATTCCCTGTGCGTGCTGCGCGCCATGCGGTTCGCCATCGAAGGCTGTCTGAAGGGCGACGGCCTCGCCAATCCGCAAATCGCCTTCGCGGACTCGCTAAAGCGCACCTTCCGCGACGCTGAAACGTTCCGCAGCCTGGTCAAGTCGCGCGAGTTCCAGGTCCATTATCAGCCCATCGTCCATCTGGACTCCCGCGCGGTCCACCACTTCGAGGCCCTGACCCGCTTCAACGGCAACAATGGACCCGCCGAGGCCATTCGCATGGCCGAGGAGTTGGACATGATCGAGTCGTTCGACCTCGCCGTGGCGGAGAAGGTGCTGAAGCGGATGCGCCAGCCCGGCGCCGGCCTTCTGAAGATGGCGATCAATGTTTCGGGCGCCTCGCTGGGCGATGACACCTACGTCGAGCAGTTGCTGCGCATGACCGCCGGCGCGCCCGAGGAACGCCGTCGCCTGATGGTCGAGGTGACCGAAACCTCCGCCGTTGCAGACATCGAAGCCGCCGACCGTCGCCTGGCCGCGCTGCGCGAAGCCGGTATCAAGGTCTGCATCGACGATTTCGGTGCAGGGGCCGCCGCCTTCGACTATCTACGCAAACTGTCCGTGGATTCGGTCAAGATCGACGGAGCCATCGTGCGCGACATCCAGACCGACCAACGCTCCAAGGCCATGCTGCACAGCATCGTTGAACTGTGCCGTTCGATGAAGCTGGAAACCATCGCCGAGATGATCGAAACCGACGGCGTCGCAGCCGAGCTCAAGGCGGCGGGTGTTGAATACGGCCAAGGCTGGCTGTTCGGTCGCGCCGAAGCCGAGCCGCGAACCCAACTGTCCAGCCCGTCGATGGTCCGTCGCAAGGGCGCCGTCGAGGCCTGGGGCTGACCGACTTCAGAGTTTGATCGTGCGCGTGATCTTCAGCGCCTCAAGGAAATCCACGTCGTGGCTCACCACGATCAACGCGCCGTCATAGGCGTTCAGCGCCTCTTCGACCGCCGCGATGGCGTCCAGGTCGAGATGGTTGGTCGGCTCGTCCAACACCAGCAACTGCGGCGGCGTCGCGCCTGTCATGACGCAGGCCAGACCCGCCCTCAGCCGCTCCCCGCCTGACAGGTCGCCGACGTGGCGCTGCGCCGCAGTATTGCGAAACAGAAACCGCGCCAGCGCTGCCTGGGCGTCATTGACCGAGCCTTTCGGGTTCAACCGCCGCCACGCTTCCACCAAGGTTTCGTCCGGGTGCAGGATCTTGACCTCTTGGTCCAGCAACACCGCACGCACAGGCCGATCGACGGCGCCCGTGGTCGGTGAAAGATCGCCGGTGATCAGCCGCAGCAGGGTCGTCTTGCCCGCGCCGTTCCGTCCCGTGATCGCGACCCGTTCGGGCCCGACCAGCTTCAGGTCGACCGGCCCGACGATCGTCCGCCCCTCAGGTGTCGCCCAGCCCGCCTGGTCCATCGTCAGCACCGTCCGTCCCGTTGGCAGGCCGGTCGTCGGCATCGGGATCGCCAGCGTCCGCGTTCGCTCTACGCGCGCCTGGGCTGAGGCCAAGGCATCCTGCGCGGCCGCGGCCTGACGTTCGGCCAGCAAGCCGCCGCGCCCGCCCGTGTTCTCAGCGCGCTCGGCCCGGGCGCCCAGCAGGATTTTCGGCATATCGCCCTTGGCGGCCTTGCGACGGCCGGCGGCGTCGCGGCGCGACTGAGCCTCCGCGCGTTGTTGAGCCTCCGCGCCGACACGCGTGAGTTCGCGTTGGGCTTCGGCCAGATCCCGCGTCGCCGCCTCGCGTTCCAGCGCTTTTCGCTCGACATAGGCGTCATAGCCGCCGCCATAGCTGGCGACGCCCAAGCTCGACACCTCAAGGATTCGGTCCATGCGGCGCAACAGGTTGCGATCATGGCTGACCACCACGACCCCGCCGTCCCAACGCGCGATGACATCGGCGACCAGCGCCCGCGCCTGTGCATCCAGATGATTGGTCGGCTCGTCCAGCAGGATCAGATCGGGCTGGGCCAGCCTCAAACCCGCCAGCCGCAACCGCGTCTGCTCGCCCCCGCTGAGACTGCACGTCAGGCGTTCGAGGTCCAGGTCAGGCAGCCCGATCTCTCGCAAGGCCTCGTCAAGACGCGTCTCCAGCGTCCAGTCCGCCTCGGCCAAATCCTCGGCCGTTCCCTGCCCCGCCAAAACCCGCGCCACAACAGCCAGCGCAGATTCTACACCGAGGGTTCGCGCGACGGTTTCGTCTGGCGCCGGCTCATAACGCTGATCCAGCACGCCGATCGTTCCAGCTCGCGCGACAGCCCCCTCAGCCGGCGCGGCTTCGCCCGAAATCAGACGCAACAGCGTGCTCTTGCCCGCGCCATTGCGACCGACGGCGCCGGTGCGCTCAGGCCCGAACGTCAGGCTCAGATTGTCGAATAATGTGGCACCGTCCGGCGTCCTAGCGGCGACCTTGTCGAGTGTCGCGAGTGCGGACGGGGACGGGTTTCGGCTTGGGCTGATTAGCATTGAGGATCACGAGCAGCATGGCGGACAGGGCGGAACCGGTGGCCAATGCGATGATCATGATCGTCAAACCTTCTGCAAAACGCGTCAGAACAGAGAGGATGGGTCGTAATCCCGCAATGCGCAAGTCTGGCGTCGAACACGGCCGCGTGAGAAGCTTGGCGTTGAGGAGACAATCATGAAGACCGTCATCACCCTCGCCATCGTCTCCACACTGGCTTGCGCCGCATGCGCGACTGCGCCGGACCGGCCGCCGTCAGCCCCGGATTACAGCGCCGTTCCGACCCAGGCGTCGACGCCCAACGCGCGGCTCTATGCCGCCTGCCTGGAGCAGGCCGCCGCAGCCGACGCCTATCGCCGCGCGGACAACGGGGACGGCGCAGAATATATCCTGTTTACCTGCACGGGTGCGCCGGCCGCCGCCTTCGCCAAGGCCTTGATCCCTTGGAGCGAGAAGATCGGATCGACATTCCAGCGTGACGGCCGCACGTTCCGCTCGACCGCAAAGGTCGAGGCCGACCTGTTCGGAGTCGATTCCTGCTCGACCGATGCGACGGGCGGAGACGCCATCTGCATCCTGTCATTCAACGCCGGCGACTTCCTCGACCAATAGGATGGCGACGGCTAGACCAGCCGTCATGCAAACCCGTTTCCGCATCGAAGACCCCGCCGGCGCCGCCGCGCGGCGCGAGGCCGCCGTCCAGCGCCTGCGGGACGAAACGGGCATAGACGAAGCCATGATCGACGCCTTGGTCGAAGACTTCTACGCCCGCGTCCGCGACGATGCGCTGATCGGCCCGATTTTCGCGGACCGGATCACCGACTGGGCGCCGCACTTAGCGCAGATGAAGCTGTTCTGGTCGTCCGTCGCCCTGTCCACGGGCGTCTATCAGGGCCGGCCGATGCCGAAACACCTACCCCTTCCCATCGATGCGCGGCATTTCGATCGCTGGCTGGAGTTGTTCGCCGAAACTGCGCGTGCCCTGTGCCCGCCCATCGCCGCCGACCACTTCATTGAACGCGCCCGCCGCATCGCCGAAAGCCTTGAACTGGGTGTCGCAAACGCCAGCGGCGTGCTTCTGGCCAAGGGCGAGCGTTTCGTGCGGCCCACGCAGGTGTGGACGCCGGATTGATGCACCGGCCGCAATGTTCCTACATTGTTCTTGCTTCAATCACGCAATTCGTCCCCATATAGCGATGTCGCGCCGGACCCGCCGGCCCTCCTCCGCGTTCTCCGGACAGCATGACCGAAAAGCACAACTTCATCCGCGTTCGCGGCGCCCGCGAGCATAACCTCAAGGGCGTGGATCTCGACATTCCGCGTGAACAGCTGGTGGTGATGACCGGCCTGTCGGGGTCGGGCAAATCCTCGCTGGCGTTCGACACCATCTATGCCGAAGGCCAGCGGCGCTATGTCGAGAGCTTGTCGGCCTATGCCCGCCAATTCCTGGAGCTGATGGGCAAGCCGGACGTGGATCTGATCGAAGGCCTGTCCCCGGCCATCTCCATCGAACAGAAGACAACGTCCAAGAATCCGCGCTCGACCGTCGGCACGGTGACGGAGATCCACGACTATATGCGTCTGCTGTGGGCGCGGGTCGGCGTGCCCTATTCGCCGGCGACCGGCCTGCCCATCGAGAGCCAGACCGTCAGCCAGATGGTCGACAAGCTGGTCGCCCTGCCCGATGGTGAGCGCATCCTGCTGCTCGCCCCCGTCGTTCGCGGCCGTAAGGGCGAGTACAGGAAGGAAATCGCCGAGTGGCAGCGGCAGGGCTTCCAGCGCCTGAAGATCGACGGCCAGTTCTATCCAATCGACGAAGCGCCCACGCTGGACAAGAAGTTCAAGCACGACATCGACATCGTCGTGGATCGGATCGTCACCAAGCCGGATCAGGAAGCGCGCTACGCCGACAGCCTACAGACGGCGCTGGGTCTGGCCGACGGCATCGCCAACGCTGAATGGGCCTCGACGGCGGAAGGCGAGACCGCGCCGCGCAGCCTGCTGTTCTCGGAGCGGTTCGCCTGTCCGGTGTCCGGTTTCACCATCAGCGAGATCGAGCCGCGACTGTTCTCATTCAACAACCCCTTCGGCGCCTGCCCGGTCTGCGACGGCCTGGGGGTCAAGCTGGCCTTTGATGCCGATCTGGTGATCCCGGACCGCGACAAGACCCTGCACAAGGGCGCCGTCGCGCCGTGGGCGCGTGGGCCGTCGCCGCTTTACACTCAAACGCTGCAGTCGCTGAGCCTCCACTACGGCTTCTCGATGGACAAGCCGTGGCGCGACCTGCCCGCCCAGGCGCACAAGGCCATTCTTCATGGCACGGGGTCCGAGAAGATCAAGTTCGTCTATGACGACAACGCCCGCAAATACGAGGTCTCCAAACCGTTCGAGGGCGTCCTGCCGAACCTGGAGCGCCGCTGGCGCGAGACCGACAGCGCCTGGGTGCGCGAGGAACTGGCTCGCTATCAGTCCGAGACGCCCTGCGACGCGTGTCACGGCAAGCGTCTGAAGCCCGAGGCCCTGGCGGTCAAGGTCGGCGGCGAGGACATCGCCGACATCTCCACCCTGTCGATCTCCAAGGCCTATCTGTGGTTCTCGACGCTGGAAGAGAACCTGACCGAAAAGCAGATGGAGATCGCCCGGCGAATCCTGAAGGAGATTTGCGACCGGCTGCGGTTCCTGAACAACGTCGGCCTGGACTATCTGAACCTGTCGCGATCCTCCGGCACCCTGTCGGGCGGCGAGAGCCAGCGCATCCGCCTGGCGTCGCAGATTGGCTCGGGCCTCACCGGCGTCCTCTATGTGCTGGACGAGCCGTCCATCGGCCTGCACCAACGCGACAATACCCGCCTGCTGGAAAGCCTGAAGGGGCTGCGCGATCTCGGCAACTCGGTCCTCGTGGTCGAGCATGACGAAGAAGCCATCCTGACTGCGGACTACGTCATCGACATGGGCCCGGCCGCCGGTGTTCATGGCGGCCAGGTCTGCGCCGAGGGCACGCCGGCCCAAGTCATGGCCAACCCCAAGTCCCTGACCGGCAAATACCTGACCGGCGAGCGCGAGATCGAAATCCCCGCCGAGGGTCGCCGCCCCATCAACCGCAAGCGGATGCTGAAGATCAGCGGCGCCAGCGGCAACAATCTGAAGAGCGTCACCGGCGAAATCCCGGTCGGCGTCTTCACCTGCATCACCGGCGTCTCGGGCGGCGGCAAGTCCACCTTCACCATCGAGACCCTGTACAAGGCCGCCGCGCGTCGGCTGAATAATGCCTCGGAAGCTCCTGCCCCCTTCGATCGGATCGAAGGCCTGGAGCATTTCGACAAGGTCATCGATATCGACCAGTCGCCCATCGGCCGCACCCCGCGCTCGAACCCCGCGACCTACACCGGCGCCTTCGGCCCTATCCGCGACTGGTACGCCGGCCTGCCGGAATCCAAGGCGCGCGGCTACGGCCCCGGCCGGTTCAGCTTCAACGTCAAGGGCGGGCGTTGCGAAGCCTGCCAAGGCGACGGCGTCATCAAGATCGAGATGCACTTCCTGCCCGACGTCTATGTCACTTGCGACGTCTGCAAGGGCAAACGCTACAACCGCGAGACGCTGGAGATCGTGTTCAAGGGCAAGTCCATTTCGGACGTGCTGGACATGACCGTCGAGGAGGCCGCCAGCTTCTTCAAGGCCGTGCCGCCGATCCGCGACAAGATGCTGACGCTCGAACGGGTCGGCCTGGGCTACGTCAAGGTCGGCCAGCCCGCCACCACCCTGTCGGGCGGCGAGGCCCAGCGTGTCAAACTGTCCAAAGAGCTGTCCAAGCGCGCGACGGGCCGCACCCTGTACATCCTCGACGAGCCGACCACCGGCCTGCACTTCGAAGATACGCGCAAGCTGCTGGAAGTGCTTCAGGAACTGGTCGAGGCCGGGAACACCATCGTGGTGATCGAGCATAATCTCGATGTCATCAAGGTCGCCGACTATCTGCTCGACTTCGGTCCCGAGGGCGGCGACGGCGGCGGCGAGATCGTCGCGGTCGGCACGCCCGAACAGGTCGCGGACAACAAGGCCAGCTGGACCGGCAAATACCTCAAGGAGGTGCTGGATCGGCACGAAGACCGCCGCAAGGCGCGTGTGGCGGCCCTGGGCGGGTCCGTCGATGCTCCGGCCAAAAAGAAAAGGGTGAAGGCGTCGGCCTGATCGTCAGGAAAAGACGTCGGTCGACTGACCGCCTCGAAGCCCATTCCAGGCCGCTGCGAACGGGGCATACAGGACCGCGAGTTGCAGCGCGGCGAGGAAGGCGTTGACGATCGACGACACCAGGATCGCCGGCCAGGCCTGCATCAGGATCTGACCCAGTCCCTCGCCGTCGAAGCGCGCCAGCGTCTGGATGCCGCCGGTGGCGAGGTCTGCCGCTGCGCCGATGATCATGCCCAGGATGCTGACGATCAGGGACATGATGATGGCGATCACGGCCATGCCCAGCAGCGACCAGAAATGTCCCTTGGTGGCGGCGAACGATTCCAAGATGGTGATCTTGCGACGATCGATCGTCATCGGCACCGCAAGGCTGAACTTGATCGCCAGCCACACGATCAGGGCGAAGACGGCGAAGATCAGCAGCACGCCGGCCAAGATCAGCAGCGCCTGGTCCGACGCCGCGCCGAAACCGATCGCCGCACCGACCACCATCATGCCGACGCCCGACGCCAGACCGACAGCCAGGCTGACGATCAGACTGACCGCCAGAACACGGACCTCATCCATGCCGAGCCGCAGATAGCCCCACGACGAGTCGTCCGGCCGCAAGACCGAGCGCGCCACCGCGGCGCTGAGCACCGCGCCAACCAGCAGGCCGATGGGCGCGGCCCAGATCAGGGCTCCGGCATAGGTCTGGCCCAGGGCCTGAAACTCCGCCATCGACGGGTTGGCCGACTGTTCCAGCGCTTCACCCGCCGCCATCAGGCTGGCCCACTTGTCTGCGCCCAGGCCGAACATGGCGACATAGACGGCCAGATAGACCAGGCCCCAGGCGACCGCGACGATCGGATGCCGGCGAACGACCCGGAAGCCTTCGAAGGCCGCGTCGGTGGCGGAAAAACTCATGACAACTCCGTGAGCAGATTCGCGGCTTACCCTAGCGCATACGCAAGCCTACGTCCCGCACCGCCGCCGTCACGGCGTCATACGTTCGACCGCCTCAGTTCGCGGAGGCGATCGTCCAGTCCGCGATCTGGGTGTTGATGTCGCGCGTCGCCGTGTCGAAAGCTGCAACAATGGCGGACACGCGATTGTCGCCGGCAGGCTGGGTCACCGTGAACACCCGCTCGACCGAGCGCCCTTCCTCGGGACGAATGGTCCCGCCGCCAGCGCGCCGTTCCGGGGTGGAGCGCAGCTGCGCCCGCGCGGTCACGACGACATCCGGCACGGCTCCCGGCGCGGCGTATCGCGCCTCGAACGTCGTGACCGTGACTTGCAGGATCAGCGGCGGCGTCCCCGGCTCGCGGCGACCCAGCACGCGAATGCGATCCGCTCGGTTGGCGAAGGCCGCCTTCAAGCTGTCGTCGAACAGGGTCGAGGCCGGCGACACCCAGCGTGCGCCGCCAATATAGGCCGTCTCTAGACCCGTGACGCCCAGGATTTTGTCGTCGCCGGTCGCCTGCGGGAACTCGATGCGGCGGATCGAGACCGTTAGAGGCGCAGGCGTGTCGCCCACCGACGACGGCGCGGCCATCGGCAGGCCGAACCGATAGTTCTGCACCGGGTCCGGCGACGACAGCAGAGCGCATCCGCTCAGCGCGGTCAGGACAGCGGCGGACGCCGCCAGTCGAAGGACAGGACGAAGGATCACGGCTGCACCTCCAGCTCTTTGGATTTCGGACGACCGATAAAGTCGCGCGGGCTGGCGCGGACGTCGTCGATCAGGGATTGCAGAGACCGGGTGGCGTCTTGCAGCTCTTCAATCGTGCCGGTCAATTGCGGCAGGCTGGTCGTCGCAAAGTCACCCAGCGGACGCTCCAGACCCGTGATCGAACGGTTGGCCGAGGCGATCGCCGTGCGGGCTTCCGCCGTCGCCGAGTTGATATTGGCGATGGCTTGGCGACCGTCCGTATTGATGATCTGACGCGTGTCGACGGCCAGGGCCTGGTATTCCTTCACCGCCGCGTTGGCGTTGGTCACGGCCTCTTCCAACTGCTGGAAGATGGCCTTGCGGGCTTCCAGTTCCGTCGTCAGCGCCTCGACGTTCTTCACGCTGGTGGAGAAGCTGCGGATATTGTCATCGGACATGACGCGGTTGATCCGGTTCAGCGCATCCACGGTCTGGGCCAGAACCGTGCCCGAACCACTTAACAGTTCAGCGATCGGCGACGGCTGGCTTTGCAGCACGGGCACGACATTGTCCGGATACTGCTCTTTCAGCAGGGCGCTGTTGGGCGAACCGGCAGTGATCTGGATGTAGTTCAAGCCGGTGATGCCTTGCGGCTCCAGCTGCGCGCGCGAGGTGACGCGCACCGGCGTCGTGCCGTCCACGCGGACACGGGCGATCACCTGGTCGCCGCGCTTGGTGTCGATGTTCAGGTCGGTCACCTCGCCGACGCGGATGCCGTTGAAATGGACCTCGCCGCCTTCGGACAGGCCGTTCACCGGCCCATAGAAGACGATGTCGTACATGTCGTAGTCGCTGTTGAACTGCAGCCGGGCCAGCCAGATGGTGAACACCGCCAGAGCCGCCAGAAGGGCGACTGTGGCGATGCCGACGGCGGCGTAATGTGCGTCTCTTTCCATGATCCGCTCTCCTCAGGCGGCAGACTTGGTGGCTGCGCGTCCGCGTGGCCCCAGGAAATATTCCTTGATCCACGGATGGTCGGAGCCTTCCAGCTCCTGCACCGTGGCCTTTTCCACGACCCGCTTGTCCGCCAGCACCGCCACCTTGTCACAGATGGCGTAGAGCGTATCGAGGTCATGGGTGATCATGAAGACGGACAGACCCAGGTCGTCCGCCAGTTGCCGGATCAAATCGTCGAAGGCGGCCGCGCCGATGGGGTCCAGACCCGCCGTCGGCTCGTCCAGAAACACCAGTTCCGGGTCCAGCGCCAGCGCACGCGCCAGGCCGGCGCGCTTCTTCATGCCGCCCGACAGCTCGGCGGGCTTCAGGTGGTGGTGCTCGGGTTTGAGGCCCACCATGGCGATCTTGAGTTCGGCCAGTTCATAGATGATCGCTTTGGGCAGTTTGGTGTGCTCGACCAAGGGCGAGGCAACGTTCTCCAGCACGCTCAGCGACGAGAACAGCGCGCCCTGCTGAAACAGGATGCCGGTGCGGCGCTCGATGTCCGCCGACTGATCGTCGGTCAGGGTCGCACGGTCGTAGCCCAGCACCTTCACCGACCCGCCCTCGGGCTCTTTCAGTCCGATGATGGTGTTCAGCAGTACGGTCTTGCCCGCGCCCGATCCGCCGACGACGCCCATGACTTCGCCGCGCACCAGGTCGAGGTCGAGGTTTTCGTGGATGGTGCGCTCGCCGAACTGGCTCAACAGGCCGCGCACCTCAATCAGGTTTTCTGGTGCTTCGGTCATATGTTCAGCTCCAGGAACACCAGGGCGAACACGGCGTCCAGGAAGATGATGGCGAAGATGGCCTGAACCACGGCGGCCGTCACGCGCCGGCCCAGGCTTTCGACGTCGCCAGCGACCGACATGCCCTGACGGCAACCGATGGCGGCGATCACCAGGGCGAAGACCGGCGCCTTCACCAGACCAACCATTAGATGCTGGGCCATCGTGCCATCTTCGACCAGACGCTGGAAGAAGAAGGACGGACCGAGATTCAGCGAGCTCCAGCACACGACCAGACCGCCGACTAGACCGCCGATCATGCCCATGAAGGTCAGCAGCGGCAGCATCAGCACCAGCGACGCGACGCGCGGGATCACCAGGGCCTGGAACGGATTGACGCCCATGACCTGCATGGCGTCGACCTCTTGGTTCATCCGCATCGACCCGATTTCGGCCGCAAAGGCCGAGGCCGAACGTCCCGCCAGAAGAACCGAGGCGATGACCACGGCGAACTCGCGGAACATGGCGACGCCGATCAGCTGAACCGCGAACACTTGGGCGCCGAAGTCGGTCAGCAGGTCCACGCCGATGAAGGCGATGACTGCGCCGATGAAGAAGTTAGTGATCATGACGATCGGAATGGCGTCCAGACCGGCGCGCTCGGCCTGACTGACCCAGGCCGGCCAACGGATGCCGCCGGGATGTTTGGCGGCTTCCACCACGGCGGCCATCAGCCGACCCAGAAAGGCCAGCGACAACATGGCCTCGCCGCCGAAATCGTAAACGCCACGGCCGATCTTGGCGAAGGTGCGCACGAAGGCGCTGGGGCGTTTCGGCGCAGGGGCGCTCTGGCGCTCCAGCAGTTCGATCATGTGATAGATGCGACCGGCCTCCGGTCGATCCTTCCACTGGCTCTTGGCCAGGCGGCCGCTTGAAGCCTGCACCAGAGCCAGCGCGCCGGCGGTATCGAAGCGACCGAGATCGGAGGTGTCGATGCTGGCGATATCGCGGCCTTCCAGATCGCGGCTCAGTTCCGTCGGCAGACGACCCAGCGCCGTGGTCGTCCAGTCGCCGGTCAGGCGCAGACGGGCCTCGCCATCTCTATCGACGATTTCGTATGCGGCCGTGTTCATCGCGCCCCTGAAGACCGGTCTGACATCGCGATTTTCCCTTGACCCTCTGAACAGACAGCCGAAATCCCTGCCGCGCTAATGGTCAAGCCGGCATTCGATGTCAACGCGCGATGACATTCGCGCGGATGTTTGTCGATCGACCGTGTCGAGATCGCCTCCCCCGATGAAACGTCCAACGGTCACGCTGGCGCTGATGCCAAACGCGGCCGAACGGGATTCGTTCTCGCGTCACCTCATACGACGCTGCACGGCCTCCAGATCCTCAATGAACAACCGTCTCGCCTCGGACTTCGCCGCCTCGTCCGGCAGACGCAGCAGATAGGAGGGGTGAACCGTCAGTACGGCGGTCGATCCATCGCTCAGGTCGATCGGCGCGCCGCGTTCCTGCATCACGGCGGTCTTGCGACCTAGCAACGCCAGACCCGCCGTCGCCCCCAGGGCCAGCACGACCTGCGGCTTGATCAGCCTTCGCTCCGAGTCCAGCCACCAGCGGCAGGCCTGAACCTCGCCCGCATTCGGCGTCTTGTGCAGGCGACGTTTGCCGCGAGGCTCGTGTTTGAAGTGTTTGACCGCGTTGGTGACATAGACGTCGGATCGATCAATACCGGCCTCGGCCAAGGCGGCGTTCAGCACCTGTCCAGCCGGCCCTATGAAGGCGCGGCCTGCCAGATCCTCCTGATCGCCCGGCTGTTCGCCGACGATCATCAGACGCGCCGACTTCGGCCCCTCCCCGCACACGCCTTGCGTCGCGTCGCGGTATAGCGGGCAGCGGCGGCAGGCCTGAACGCCGCTGGCGACATCGTCGAGGTTTTCGGGCACGGCCTCGGCGTCGGGACGCGCCAGATGCAGGTCTGGCGCGACGGCGCGCGCGAAGCGCGAATTGGGCTGAGGAGACGGCGTAGCGACCATGGTTTCGGTTCGAACCGACGACGCCGCGACCAGTTCCGGGATCAGGGCGGCTTCCGGCAGGTTCTTCCAGTAGGACTTGGCCATCTCACCCTGCATCGTCTTCACCTTGAGCCGCGCTGGATTGAAGGTCGAGGCGTAGTAGGTCTTCCAGAAATCCTCGATCTCGTCTTCGGCCGGCGCCATGTCGCGGGTCGCCGGCGGCCCGAACCGCAGGGCTTCTCCATCCCAGAAGGCCGAACCATCCGGCGTCAGGATCGACCAGCGCATGGTCGTAAACCGCCGTTGGAAAAACGGCGCGGTCTTTTCCAGAACCCGATGCGGCGGCTCGAACCATGCGACCCAAGCTTCGCCCAAATCGTCATGCACTTGGCGAAAGCGAACGAAGGCCTTCATCTTGTGCGAGGCGCGGCTGACGTTCTTGACCCGCCCCAGCGCGTCGGCGACGTCCCGGTCCGAAATGACCTTGATCAGGTCCGGCTCATCCTTCAGCCGCCATAGCAGCCGGTACATCAGATCAAAACGGTCAGCGGATCGATGCAGGATCAGGTTCTGGGCCAGATCCACGAACTCTTTCGGGACGTTGAAAGCTCTGCGGTCATCCGGCGTCGGCGACGTTTCTTCGGCAATCGGCTGATCGAACAGCCCGCCCTGTTCCACCGCCCCCACCACGACGAACCGCGCCGCCGCAGGCTCCACACCCGCCAATCGAAGCGCGCGCGCCGCTTTCCGCCAGCCGTCGAAGTCGGTCTCACCGTCCAGCGTCGCCACCGCCATCAGAACAGGCTCAACTGCTCGGGCGTTCGGCTGGTCACGCGCGCCTTGAGGTCCGCCGCATCCGTCAGACCGCCTGGCGTCCAGTCCAGCGCCGTAATGAAGGGCCGGATCTTCGCCACCGATCGCGTCAGCCGTCCGACGTCCTCCAGCCGCAGGGTCCGATAGCGGCGCACCGAGACAATCCGGTCCACCGCCTTCACGCCCAGCCCCGGCACACGGAGCAGCATCTCGCGCGGCGCGCGGTTCACATCGACGGGAAATTGCTCGCGCTTGTTCAGAGCCCAAGCCAGTTTGGGGTCGACCGCCAGATCGAGCATGCCGTTCGATGTGCCCTCGCCGATCTCCGGCGCGGAGAAGCCATAGAACCGCATCAGCCAATCGGCCTGATACAGCCGATGCTCGCGCATCAGCGGGGGCTTGGATAGCGGCAGGATCGAACTAGAGTCCGGGATTGGGCTGAACGCCGAATAGTAGACGCGGCGCAGGCCGTAACCGCAGTAGAGCGAGGCGCTGCGATCCAGGATTTCCGTATCCGGCGCGCCGTCGGCGCCGATGATCAGCTGGGTGCTCTGGCCGCCCGGCGCGAACTTCGGCGGTTTGATCTTTTCACGTTTGGCCGGCTTGGCCGCCTCGACGCCAAGGCGCACCTGGCTCATCGCCTTCTTGATGACCCCAACATCCTTTTGCGGCGCCAGTCGCGCCAGCGCCTCGTCGCGCGGAAGTTCGATATTGGCCGACAGGCGATCGGCATACAGCCCCGCCATCTCCACCAGCTTCGGATCCGCCTCCGGGATCAGCTTCAGATGAATGTAGCCCCGGAAATCGTGGACTTCCCGCAGCGTCTTGGCCACTAGGACCAGCTGCTCCATCGTATAGTCGCCGGATCGAATGATGCCCGACGACAGGAACAGACCCTCGATATAGTTGCGCTTGTAGAAGTTGAGCGTCAGGTCGACCACCTCGTCGACATCGAAGCGCGCGCGTTCCATGTTCGACGACACGCGATTGATGCAATAGGCGCAGTCGTAGATGCAGAAGTTGGTCAGCAAGATCTTGAGCAGACTGATGCATCGACCGTCCGGCGTATAGGCGTGACAGATGCCCATGCCTTCGGTCGAGCCGATCCCCTTGCCGCCAACGGAGTTTCGTTTCGACGTTCCCGACGACGAACACGAGGCGTCATACTTGGCGGCGTCAGCCAGAACGGAGAGTTTTCGACGCAGATCGAGACGGGCCATCGTTCATGATACGTTCCAGAACGATGTTTGGTCCAGCGTTGCCGTTTTCTTTTTTGAAACGACGACTTAACGCAGCAGATTGAGCAGCGACGTGCTCTTCAGCGAGTTGATGATCTGGGCCGAAGCCTCGATCGCCACCTGCGCCATCTGCAGATCGGTGATCGCCCGTGCCGGATCATAGCCGGACTTGTCCTGCATCATCTTCTGCAGGGCGGTCTTCTGATTTTCCTGGGCGTCCAGCGCCGTCTCGACGTGGTTCTGGATCAGACCGTTTTTGGCCGTCTGGTTCGTCAGTCCCGCATTCGCCTTGTCCAGTTCGCCCATCTGCGCCTTCAAAAACGCGGTGACGTTGGCGTCCGGCTGTCCCGTCAGCGTGCCCGCGCCGGCTGGCGTATAGGTCACGCCGCCGACGGTCACAGCCGTGCCGTTCTGGAAGGCCTGAATGTTGCGAAACACCTCAGTCAGCGGCCCGCCGATCTCGCTGGCCAGAAACCCGGTCTCGACCGTGGTCTTCTCGTCGATGCGCGACTTCTGCTTCAAAATGTCGTTGGCGAAGGTCGCGGCGGTAGACGGCGCCGCCGTCAAATCAGCCATGGTCGCGGCTGTGGCGGGAGCGATGTCGCTCTGGCCGCCCGCAAACAGGTATGAGCCCTGGTGTTCCGCATTCAGTCCCCCCTGCACAGTCTGATAGTTCAGACCGAGCTCGACCATCAGATTGTCGATCCGCCCGGCGGCCAGGCTGTTTGCAATGGCCTCGCGCGCCGCATTGCCGCCCTCGTAGATGCGGCTCATGGCCAGATCCTGGGCGCTCAGCCGCGCCTTCACGGCCTCGCCGGTGGAGATGAAGCCCTCCAGTCGCGCCTGGGTCGACGTCAGGCTGGTCAGCTGCTCTGCGCCTCGGCCGTAGCCGGACATGTCGGTGGCGATCTTCTCGCTATCGATCCGCTCCTGCGCCTGCTGCGCGCGGCCTTGCGCGTTCATCAGGCTGAGCAAGGCCGACTGGTAGTTCCCGTGGGTCGCGACGCGCGTCATTGCAGGATTCCGAGCAGTACGTCGTACATGTCCTTGCTCGCCTGGATCAGGCGCGCAGAGGCGTTATAGGCTTGCTGGAAGGTGGTCATATTGACCAGTTCCTCGTCCATGTTCACGCCTTCGGCCGAGGTGCGGCGGCTGTCCGCCTCCTTGACCAGGGCGCTTGCCGTTTCGCTGCGGGTCTTGGCCGCCGAGGCCTTGCCGCCGATCTCGCCGGCGAAGTCCGCCGCATAGGACGACAGGGTCTTGGTCCCGCCGGCATTGCCGCCGGCTGCTGCGAAGGCGACGTTCTTCTTGCCCACATCGCCCAGCGCCAGGCCGCCACGCCCATCGTTCTTGCTCAGGGCCGGCGTCCCCGACGCTGCCGACAGGTTCAGTTGCGCCAAGGCCAGCTTGCCGGGGTCCTGCTGGATGTCGCTGCGCACCGTATAGGCGCCCGCCCGCGTCGACCCGGTCGCGCCCAGGCCGAACAGTTGCGACATTGAAACGCCGGACGGATCTTGGGTCGTATTGTCCTTCACGACGCTCATCGACGTCGCAGACGGGTCGTAGGCTTTGAAGGACAGCTTGCCCGCTGCATCCAGGCTGAAGGCGCCATAGCGGCCGACGCCCGTGATGGGGTCGTTCAGCGCGCCCAACATCTCGCCCATCGTTCCCGTCCCGGCGGGCACGGACACGGTGATGTCACGAAGACGCGCCCCGGACGGGCCGGCAAAGCGCAAGGTCAGGCTCCCGCCCGGATCGAACCCATGCTGAGACGTCAGGGTCAGGCCCGTCTCGTAGAAGGTCGGCGTCGTCGTGGCGACCAGGTCGTTCAGGCCGAACCAGTGCGAAAATCCGCGCCCGCCCTTCGTGCTGGGCGAGGTCGCGTCGTCGGCTATGGCGACGCCATTTCCGCCCGCCCCGTCCAAGCGCAGTTGGCCGTCCGAGAAGCTCGCCGTCGCCGTGCCGCCCAGTTGGGCGTTCAGCACGCTGAGGAAGGTGGTCGGATCCGCGGCGGCGCCGTTGATCGTCATTGTGCCGCCGGAAAAGACGATCCGGGCCGAGGCCTGCACCACGCCCGACGCATTGACCGCCGAGATGGTCGTCGTGCCGGTGAAGCCGGTCAGGGCGTTCTCCAGCGACTGGCCGGTGTTGCGCCCCGTCAAGGTGGTCGGTGCAGGAACGCTGCTGTTTGCGTTATGGGCGCGGTTCAGTTCGTCCGCGAGTTTGGCCGTCAACTCACCCAGGCGCGCGGCGGCCGCCGGCGCATCGACATCGCGCATCTCGACCAGACCCCGGATCTGACCGGACGACACGCCGTCCAACAGCGGCCAGCGCGTGCCGCTGGGCTCGGTGATCATGATGTCCGAGAAGGCCGTCATGGCGTCCACAGTACCGGCCGCCTGGTACGACAGCGTCGCCGCCCCCTCGCCCACCAGGGTCGTGCCTGTGTTGGTGCGCAGCGTCACGCCGCCGTTCGAGCGCGCCTCGACCTTCACATCCATATATTTGGACAGTTCGTTGATCAGGCCGAGCTGGGCGTTCTGGGCACCGGTCACATCCTCGTTCGTCACCGTGCCGGCGGCGATGGTCTTGTTCAGCTTGGCGATCTGTTCCAGCAGAGGATTGACCGTCTCGACCGCGCTCAGCAGCCGGCCGTCCGCCTCCTGACGCGCTGACTGGATCTGGGACGCGATGCCGGCGGCCTGATTGAAGATCGCCTGGGTCTTGTAGATGGTATCCTGACGCCCGGCCGATGATGTCGGGCTTTCGGCCAGGGTCGCATAGGTGGCGAACAGCTTGTCGACCTGAGCGAAGAAGTTGGTGTCGCTGCTGGGATCGCCGAACTGGTTCTGGATCTGGTCGTACAGCTCATAGCGCACGGTCTGGCGCGCGGCGTCCGCCCCGGCGCTGAGGCTGGCCGCCTGCAGGAAACGGTCTGTCGCCAGACGCACCCGCGTGACGTCGACACCCGAACCATAGCCATTGGTGACGGCGGCCGACTGATCGGCGACCTTGCGGATGTATCCGGGCGTATCGACGTTGGCGATATTGTCGGCGGTGACACGCAACTGCGACTGGGCGGTCTTCAGCCCTGAGGTCGCAATGTTCATGATCGAGTTCAGCGACATTGACGCGTCTCCCCCGCCCTACCCGGCAACCGCTGCATCGCGACGCGCAGTTCTTGCCCAGCCACGCGCCGCGCCCTCTCGCATAAAGCGTTGTTTTTCCACAAGATCGTTGATCGGGCGGCCGTCATGATGGGAAAGACGCGCAAAGGTCGGGCCAATCGGATTGCGGGCATCCCGCGTGTCGCTGATCGGCAGCGTGCGAAGCCGGGCAAAAAGTGGCGAGAGCGCGGCAATAACGACCGCCGCGCCGCGGACCCGTCGACCCCGACCCTGTTCTTTGCATTGTTTTTGCTCGCTTATTTTCTTGGCCCGGCCCTTGCGTCGAGGGTGGCGAACTCTTGGGCGCAGCAGGCGCCGTCGTCGCTCCTTACGAAAGCCGCCGCGCTTCCATGTCCACCGCTTCCGCCCTGCTCGCGCCTGCCGCTCCGGTTTCGACCGGAACGTCGGCTGCCGCGCTGGGCGCAAAGTCAGCCGACGCGGGCCTGTTCTCCAGCAAGGTCGCCGATGCGCTGAATTCGGGCGTCCACGGCGCGCCTGTTGAACGGATGACGCCCGGCCGTCTGACGGGCTCTCGGTCTCTGGGCGTCATCATGGCCCAGCCCATGGCGGCGGAGCCGGGCACCGACACGCCGACCCCGACAACCGAAAGCGTCCCTACGATCTCGGGCGAGATAGCAGACTCCGCAGCTCAGACTTCCCGTACCGACGAGCAGCAGATCGGCACGGACACGCCCGCGAATGATGACGATACCCCTGACCTCGTCGCCGCAACGCCGTTTACAGCCGCGCAACTGACGCCGGCCGTTCCGGTCGCTCAATCGATCGTCGTCGCGGGCTCGCTGGCCGTTTCCGAGGACGCAGCGGAAATCCTTGTCGACCCACAAGCTCCCAAAGATGTTGCGTCAGTCGCATTGGTTGCGCCCAAGGCGATGACGATAACGGTCGCTACAAATCCTCGTGCTGCAACTGACACGGCCGCCAAGACTGCGTCGGCGCCTGCCAACCAAGACCTTGAAGCGAAGACCGCCACGACGGCCGCGACCGCTAAAACAGTCCTTTCCGAACTCTCCGAAATCCTGACGCCCGAAGCGTCGACCTATTTTCCCGCCGCGGCGAAGCCGGCTGAAGTCGAGGCCGCCGAGGCCCGGATCACGCCCACTCAGCCGTCGACGACCACCGACGGTCCGAAGCCGATAGTCACGCCCAAGCCTGCCGTTACGGTAAAGGGCGAAGCAGCGCCTCGTCCGACCGACGCAGCGCCGCCGGCGCCTGCCACGTTCGACGCTGCGGCCAGCACGATCCAGACCGCTGTCGCCAACACCGACAAGCCGGCCGCTCCCTCGCCCATCGCTCAATCCCGTGCGGCCGCTCAGATCCCGACCGCCCAAGTCCAGATCGCCGTCACGTCGACGACGCCCAAGCCGTCGATCATTGTCCCCGCCGAAGTCGTCGCTGCGATATCCGAAGCGGCGTCGTCTTTGACAGTCGAAACGGCTGAGGCGTCCGATCAGCCGGCAAAGGCAGCATTGACCGATACGCCGAAGTTGCAAATCGCGCTTCAGCCCGCCACGCCCCTGCGCGGCAGCCTCCAAGCGGTAATGGACCAGACCGGGGACACCGCCGTTCCTGCGGTTCAGACGGGCTTCTCCGAAGACGCCACCCCTTCTAGCGCCACGATCGAAGTCGCCGCCAAACCGACGCCCTCACCCGCCAAGGCAGCCGAGGCCGCGATTGCCGCCGTCGCCACGTCGGATTCAGCGTCGCCCGAAGCCTCTACAGCAAGCCCCGCGCCGGTTGATGCGCAGCCTTCCCCACAGGCCGCCGTGTCCAGCCATGCTCAGGGCCTGTCCACCCTGTCACGCGCCACCGTCGAGACCACCGCCCAACTCGCCGCGCAAATGGCCCGCAAGCTCGAAGGCCGTTCGACCCGGTTCGACATGGTGCTGACGCCCGAAGATCTGGGCCGCGTCGATGTCAGCCTGGAGATCGGCAAGGACGGCCAGTTGTCCGCTCGTCTGGCCTTCGACAATCCCGCCGCCGCCGCCGATCTGAAGGGTCGCGCCGATGAACTGCGTCGCCAGCTTCAGGAGGCCGGCTTCCAAGTCGCGGGCGACGCGCTCGACTTCTCGCAACGCGATCCATCTGCGGGCGGCGGCGCCTTCGAGCGCCAGCAGCAGCGCAACGCCCTGTTCGCCGGCGGCTCTCGTCTGGCGGCCCAAGCCGACATGCCCATCATCCCGGCACCCGGCGCCTGGATCAACCATTCCCTGACGCCTGACCGCGTCGATCTGAAGGTCTGACCCCATGGTCGACGCCGTCACAACCTCCGCCGCAGCGGGCCGCATCACCGGCGGCACCAAGGCCTTGGCCTCGAACTTCGAGACCTTCCTGACCCTGCTGACCACCCAGATGAAGAACCAGGATCCGCTGTCGCCGCTGGACTCTAACCAGTTCACGGCCCAGCTGACCCAGATGGCCGGCGTGGAGCAGCAACTGCTGACCAACGACCTGCTGACCAGCCTGCTGGCCGCACAGGCCGGAGGCGGGCTGGACAACGCCGCCAACTACATCGGCAAGAGCGTCACCGCCGCCTGGACCGCGACCGAATTCAACGACGGCAAGGCCACCTGGGCCTACGAACTGGGCGCCGACGCCGACAAGGCCACATTGCAAGTCGTGGACAGCAAGGGCGCCGTCGTCTGGGAAGGCCCGGCGCCCGACAAGAAGTCCGGCCTGCACACCTTCTCCTGGGACGGCAAGCTGAAGGACGGCGGCACGGCCGAGGACGGCGGCGTCTATACCCTCAAGGTCGCCGCTACCGACGCTGCCGGCGCCAAGGTCGACGCCCAAGCCCTGATCCAGGGCCGGGTCACCGGCGTCGAGATGTACAACGGTGCGCCGTACCTAGTGATCGGCGACTCCATCCTTCCGCTTTCGACCGTGATCTCGCTGAACGAGATCAAGGCCCAGGCGGCCAACGATACCGACGATACGGAGAATCCGAACGTCCCCACCGAGGAGGCGGCCGCATGATGCGATCCGCCGCCTTCCCGATGACCTCTATTTAAGGAGCGTTCTTCCATGAGCCTCAACAGTGCAATGCTGGCCGGCGTGTCCGGCCTGGCCGCCAACTCCGCCGCCCTGGCGGCGATCTCCCAGAACATCGCCAACGTGAATACCGTCGGCTACAAGCGCACGGCCAGCGAGTTCCAGACCCTGGTCAACAGCCAGACCGCATCGGGCGGCAGCTACTCGGCCGGCGGCGTGACCACCAACACCCGCTCCTATGTCAGCCAGGAAGGTCAGCTTCAGCGCACGACCTCCAGCACCGACCTCGCCGTCAACGGTCAGGGCTTCTTCGTCACCACGACCCAGGCCGAGAACGTCGGCGCGACCGACACCCGCCTATTCACCCGCGCCGGCGCCTTCACCGTCGACAAGCAGGGCTATCTGAAGAACAGCGCCGGCCTGTATCTTCAAGGCTGGCCAGTGGACTCCAACGGCGAGATCTCGACCGATCCGTCCGATCTGTCGCGCCTGCGCTCGATCAACATCGGCTCGGTCGGCGGCACCGCCGAACCGACCACTCGCGTCCAGATCAACGCCAACCTGCGTTCGAGCCAGGAATCGTCCTCCGCGGCCAGCGCCCAGTCCTACAAGGGCGTGTCCGATACGGCGACGCCGGCCGTAACCCACGACGTGTTGGTCCGCTACACCCGCACCGGCGCCAACAGCCATGATCTGGTGATCAAGTCCGGTTCGCAGAAGGTCGACGCCTCGGCGACCTTCGACCCGACCACCGGCGCCATCACTGGACTGACCATCAACGGCGCGAACGCCGGCTCGGCGACCGCGATCGGCACGCCGCCGACCCAGATCCAGTTCACGCCGGCCAGCGGCCCCGCCTATACGCTCAACCTTTCGGACGTCGGCCTGGGCAACGAAAACGTCGCCAAGACGAAGTACGACCCGTCGGTCAACTCCATGGCGATGTACAACGCTGACGACGACAACCCTGTCGGCGTGAAGCCCGACTTCAAGATGAACATTCCGGTTTCGGACTCCAAGGGCGGCCAGCGCAACCTGGAACTCCGCTTCCTGAAGAGCGACGAACCGAACATCTGGTATGCGGAAATCGTTTCCGTGCCGGCCAGCGACGTGATCGCGGGCGCACCCTACGCCAACGGCCAGATCAAGACCGGCAAGATCGCCTTCACGCCGTCGGGTCGCCTGGACGTCGACACGATGAAGGCCTGGCCAGCAGGCACGGGTCTGTTCGACGACCCCACCATGGCGACGCTGGACTTCGGCAAGTCCGATCCGAACAATCTGACCATGCCGGCCGGTCAGGTGGCGTGGGCTGACGGTCTGGGCATCGCCGCCCAAGCCGTCACGCTGGACCTCAACACCTCGGCCGGTGGCCTCAGCCAGCTGAACACGGCCTCGGTCGTGCAGTCGACGGTCACCAACGGCACGGCGTTCGGCAATCTGAGCGAGATCAAGATCGACGAAGGCGGCTTCGTCACCGCCATCTTCGACAACGGCGTCATGCGCCGCATCGCCCAGGTCGCGGTCGCCACCTTCCCCAGCCCCGACAGTCTGCGTGAAGTGTCCGGCAACGCCTATGCCGTCAGCCTCCAGTCGGGCACCTTTAACCTGAAGGCGGCGGGAACGGGCGGCGCGGGCGAGATCGCAGCCAAGCAGCTGGAGTCCTCGACCGTCGATCTGTCGGCCGAGTTCACGGGCCTGATCACCACCCAGCGCGCCTATTCCGCCTCGTCCAAAATCATCACCACGGCCGATGAAATGCTGGCCGAGCTGATCAACATCAAACGCTGATCGGCGAGTAAGTAAGCGTTAGTCTCGATGAATCGTCGCGCAAGCAAGGTTTACAGAGTCGTTCAGGGAGGGGCGGAAGTTATCCGTTCCTTCACCACGACCCTTAAACGGACCTTAGTCGGGGACGCCTACCTTCATGACACTACGGTGTTGGTGAAAGAGGCATAAGCCCATGTTGCAAGAGCGACGCCTTAATAGCAAAGGCGAACAATACGTGGTCGGACCGACTGGCACGCCCCTGACCCTCAACGACCTGCCGCCGTCCAACACGGACCGGTGGGTGATCCGGCGCAAGGCCGAGGTCGTCGCCGCCGTTCGCGGCGGCCTGCTCAGCCTCGACGACGCCCTGGCGAAATATCGCCTGACGGCCGAAGAGTTCCTGGCCTGGCAGAAGGCCATCGACAAATGGGGCATGCAGGGCCTGCGCACGACGCGGATCCAGAGCTACCGCTCCTGAGGGTTTCCCCGAAGACGTTAAGGGCCGCATCCGGCGACGGGTGCGGCCCTTTTCTTTTGCGGGCCTCGAAATCGCGCCGGTTCCGCACTAAATGGCCGCGATGACCCTGGTCGAAGATTTCTGCCCCGTTCCCGACATCGCCCGCACCGACATGGATGCGGCGGTCGAGAGCGCGCGGGCGGCGGTCGGCCTGCCGGTCGGCGCGCGCGTGGTGGCAGCCATGTCGGGCGGTGTGGATTCCACCGTCGTCGCGGCCCTGCTGCACAAGGCCGGCTATGACGTCGTCGGCGTGACGCTGCAGCTCTACGACCACGGCGCGGCGTTAAAGAAGAAGGGCGCCTGCTGCGCGGGCCAGGACATTCACGACGCCCGTCTGGCCGCCGACATGATCGGCATTCCGCACTACGTCCTGGACTATGAGAGCCGGTTCAAGGATGCGGTCATCGACCAGTTCGCCGACAGCTATCTGAAGGGCCAGACGCCGGTCCCCTGCATCCGCTGTAATCAGACCGTCAAGTTCCGCGACCTGCTGGACGTGGCGCGCGACCTGGGCGCCGAGGCGATGGCCACGGGTCACTACGTCCGCCGCGCCGTCGCCGGCAACCGCTCGCAGATGCGCAAGGCGATCGACCATTCGCGCGACCAATCCTACTTCCTGTTCGCCACCACCCAGGACCAGCTGGACTATCTGCGCTTCCCCCTAGCCGATCTGGAAAAGCCACAGGTGCGCGGCGTCGCCGCCGAACTGGGACTGAAGATCGCCGCCAAGCCGGACAGCCAAGACATCTGCTTCGTGCCTTCCGGCGACTATCGCACCCTGATCGACCGCCTGCGTCCGCAAGGGCGTGAGGCCGGTGAGATCGTGCATATGGACGGCCGGGTGCTGGGCCGGCATGCGGGCATCACTGACTACACGATCGGGCAGCGCCGCGGCTTGAACGTCGCCGTGGGCGAGCCGCTGTTCGTGACCAGCCTGGAGCCCGAAACCCGTCGCGTCATCGTCGGCCCGCGCGAAGCCCTGCTGACGGCCAGTCTGACGCTGGAAGAAACCAACTGGCTGGGCGACGAGGCGACCATCACCGAGGCGGCCGAGGCCAACATCCCGGTCCTAGCCCGTGTCCGCTCGACCCGCCAGCCCTCGCCAGCCCGCCTCGCCCTGATCGACGGCGATATCCGAGTCGTCTTCAACGATGGCGAAGAAGGCGTCGCGCCGGGCCAGGCCTGCGCCCTGTACGACCCGACGGACACCGAACGCGTCCTGGGCGGCGGCTTCATTCGCGACACGACGGCGGTCGTCGCCTAACGACGATCCATTAAATCGAAGACAGTTTGCATCCGACGTGGTGTTCTGTCGCCTCCTACGGTCATCCCACCGATGAGAGGCTCCGATGCGCACCACCGCCTGCCTGGTTTCCGTACTGGCCCTGATGGCCGCCCTTCCCGCCGCAGCCAGGGCGCAAGCCGCCACGACCGCAGCGACAAGCCCGGCGGCGCCGACCTATACGGCGGCCCAGTTCTTCGACACCGTCTCGTATGGTCTGGGCTACGGCGGGGCCAAGGCGTTCTCACCGGACGGCGAGTCCGTGCTGATCCGGTCGGACAAGACGGGCGTCTTCAATGTTTACGCCCTGCCCGTCGCCGGCGGCGATCCGATTCCGCTGACCACCTCGACCACGAGCGCGATCAATCCCGTCAGCTACTTCCCCTCCGACGCCCGCATCCTGTTCACTCAGGACGGCGGCGGCGACGAGTTAAGCCATCTTTTCGTGCGGACGCCGGACGGCGCAGTTACGGACCTGACGCCTGGCGACAAGGTCAAGGCCGACTTCCTGAGCTGGAGCCAGGACGGCAAGACGTTCTTCGTCACGTCCAATGCACGCGACGCCTCGGCCTTTGATGTCATCGCCTATGATGCGACCACCTATGCGCATCGGACGGTCTTCGAGAACACCGGCGGTTTCTCACCGGCCGCCCTGTCGCCGGATGGCCGGTGGCTGGTGCTGGACAAGGCCCTGACCAGCGCCAACAACGACCTCTATCTGGTCGATCTGACCGCACCGGGCGAGCCCAAGCTGCTGACCCCGCACGAAGGCAATGTCGCCTACACCGCCTTCGACTTCACGCCAGACTCGAAGGCCGTGCTGATCGGCACGGACCAGAACGGCGAGTTTCAGCAGGCCATTCGCCACGATCTGGCGAGCGGCGCGAACACGCCGCTTATCCAAGCGAGTTGGGATGTCAGCTTCGTCTTCTATTCGCCGAGCGGCCGCTACCGCGTCTCGGGCTTGAACGCCGACGCCAAGACCGAACTGACCCTGCTGGACGCCACGACCAGCCAGCCTGTCGCCATGACCGGCCTGCCTGACGGCGATATCGGCAATGTCCGGTTCAGCGAGGACGAGAAGACCATCGCCTTCACCGTCTCGTCCGACACCTCGCCGGCCGACGTCTTCGTCGCCGACCTGACCACCGGGCGGGCCACACGTTTGACCCATGCCCTCAACCCCGCAATCGACGAAAATGCGCTCGTCGAGGCCACCATCGTCCGATACCCTGGCGAGGGCGGCGTCATGATCCCCGCTGTGCTTTACAAGCCCAAGGACGCGTCCGCGGCCAATCCGGCTCCGGCCATCGTGCTGGTCCACGGCGGTCCCGGCGGCCAGACCCGACGCGGCTATTCGGCGATGGTCCAGCACCTGGTGAACCATGGCTATGCTGTGTTGGGTGCCAACAACCGGGGCTCCTCCGGCTACGGCAAGACCTTCTTCCATCTGGACGACAAGAAGCACGGCGAGGCGGATCTGCGCGACATCGTCGCCGGCGGCGACTGGCTGAGACAGCAGGACTGGGTCGCCGACGATCAGGTCGCAGTGATGGGCGGATCCTATGGCGGATACATTACCGCCGCCGCCCTCGCCTTCCATCCCGACGCCTTTGCGGCCGGGGTGGACATCTTCGGTGTGACCAACTGGGTTCGAACGCTTGAGTCCATTCCGCCCTGGTGGGGCGCCCAGCGCATCGCCCTTTATGACGAGATGGGCGATCCAGCGACCGACGCCGAGCGCCACCGCCGCATCTCGCCCCTGTTCCACACCGAAGGGATCAACAAGCCCCTCTTGGTCGTGCAGGGCGAGAACGATCCGCGCGTGCTGAAGGTCGAAAGCGACGAACTGGTCGCCGCCGTCCGCGCCAACGGCGTGCCGGTCGACTATGTCGTCTTCCCCAACGAAGGGCACGGCTTCAGCCGCCGCGACAACCGCATCACCGCCCAGGACGCGTATCTGACCTTCCTCGACAAATACGTGAGGAAATAGCTTTCACGAGGACGGAGCGCGTTGCCCGACGCTCCGTTTGTTCGATTGTGGAGACGATGTGGAATTATCGTGTACTTGCATCGAAGATTTGACGCGTCCTCGGACATCAAAGATGCATCGGGCTGTTGCACGGCTGTAAACTGCGCATCGCAATGACGGCGTAATCCCCGCCCCGACTAAGCAGGGGATAAAAATGCATCGTCAGACCAAACTGCGCCTTCAGCTGCTGCTGGGGACCGCCCTTCTCGCCGCGCCCGTTTCCGCCTTCGCCCAGACCGTTCCGGTCCAGACCGCGCCTACGGCCGCCAGCGCCGAGCCGGCCGGTCTTGACGACATCGTCGTGACCGCCACCAAGCGGGAAACCAACCTGCAGGACACGCCGATCTCGATCTCGGTCGTCAACGCCGAAGCCCTGGCCGATCGCCACGTGCAGAGCCTGATGGACCTGGCCGACGGCAGCGTCCCCAGCCTGCGCATCGCCACCTTCGAGGCCCGTCAGTCCGCCTTGACCATCGGCATCCGCGGCATCGTGCCGAACGACGCCAATCAGCCGGCCCGCGAGCAGGGCGTCGGCGTCTATGTCGACGGCGTCTATCTGGCCCGCCAGCACGGCCTGGCCGCCGCCCTGCTCGACATCGAGCGCGTCGAAGTCCTGAAGGGTCCGCAAGGCACCCTGTTCGGCCGCAACACCGAAGGCGGCGCCCTGTCGCTGGTGACCAAGAAGCCCACGGGCGTGTTCGGCATGCGCGCCATCGCCGGCGTGGGCAATCTGGAGTCCTACAACTCCGAACTGCACGTCGACTTCCCCGCTCTCGGCGACTTCGCCTTCAAGGTCGACGGCATCATTTCGGTCCAGGGTCCGGTGACCGAGAACATCCTGCCGGGACAGACGGGCTTTGGCGAGTATGACCGTCGGGGCCTTCGCTTCCAGACGCGCTGGACGCCCGCCGAAAACTTCACCGCCACCCTGGCGGCGGACATCAGCAAGGACAAGAACACCCCGTTCTACAGCCAGCTGCTGAACTTCAACCCGAACGGCCTGACCGTCGTGCCATTCACCTCGGCTACGGTTCCCTCGGGCAGCATCCGCGCCCTGTCTCCCCTGGTGCAGGTCGAGGGCTCCAACCGCATGACGCAGGCCGACATCGGCGTGCCTCAGCAGTTTAGCGTCGACGACACGCGCGGCATGGACCTACACCTGTCGTATCACCCGACCGACTCGCTGGAAATCCGCTCGATCACGGCCTACCGCGATCTGGACGTCGAACAGTACGACAACATCGCCGGCGCCCACCGTCCGCCGGTCGTCGGCCCGAACGGCCGCTTCAGCCGCTATTCGCTGGCCGGATTCTGGCAGCATCAGTTCAGCCAGGAACTGCAGGCCGTCGGTTCGCTGGGCGACAGCATCGACTATGTCGGCGGCGTCTTCTACTTCAAGGAAACGGTGTCCGACGACGCCGCCACGCCCTCGACGAACCAGTGGAACGCCGACGGCACGGGCTACACCATCCTGGACCCCACCCCGACGATCCGCGGCTTCCGCTCGCTGGACCGCAAATCGACCGCCCATTCGGAATCCAAGGCCATCTACGGACAGGCGACCTGGACCCCGGCCAGCATGGACGCCCTGCACCTGACGGTCGGCGGCCGCTACACCTGGGACGACAAGGACGGCAAGCTGGAGGTCGTCAACAACGCCGCCACCAACCTGACCTTCAACTCCAAGGTCGATCGCTTCGACCCGCTGGTCACTCTGGCCTATGACGTCAGCAACAACATCAACGTCTACGGCAAGTATTCGACCGGCTACCGCGCCGGCGGCGCCTCCTCGCGCTCGCTGACCTATCGCTCGTTCGATCCCGAAGAGGTCAAGGCCTACGAAATCGGCGTAAAGAGCGACCTGTTCGATCGTCGCGTCCGCCTGAACGCCGCCGTCTACGCCATGGACCGCACGGACAGCCAGATCGACTTCAGCCTGGTAACCGTCCAGGGCGCCTCGACCCGCAACACGCTGGAAACGATCAACGCCCCGGGCACCACGAAAATCCGCGGCGTGGAGCTGGAAGGTCAGTTCCGGGCGACCGACAACCTGACCCTGTCGGCTTCCTACGCCTATACGGACGCCAAGGTGCCGGACACGGTGAACCCGTTCAACGGCCAGGTGCAGCAGGTCTTCATCGCCTATACGCCTGAGAACGCCGGCAGCGTCGCCGCCGACTGGAACTCGCCCTTCATGGGCGCGACCCTGAAGGCGCACATCGACGCCAACTACGCCGATGCGGCCCACAGCTTCGAGCAGTTCGCCATCAAGGCCGACTCGTCCTTCGTTGTGAACGCCCGCGTCGCCATCGCCGACATCACGACCCGCGACGGCGGTCCGCTGCTGGAAGTGGCCCTGTGGTCGCGCAACCTGCTGGACGAGACCTACGTCTATCGCCGCGATCCGTCGAACCGGAACACCCTGGGCGACTACGGCAACTTCAACAACCCGCGCACCTTCGGCATCGAGCTGCGCGCCTCCTACTAAGCGTTCCTCCCAAACGACCGACTGGCCCCCTTCCGCCTTGGCGGGAGGGGGTTTTTCTTCGTCTGCGTGAAGGCTTTGCGACGGCGATATGAAACTTCACCGCAGCCGTCTGGTTTTGCTGGACGACGCGACGATCTGGCGCGATGGCGGCTTTCGGAGACGCCATGAGCAGCCTGATCCTGATCGCCGATGACGCCGCCGAGGGCGTCGAAATCCTGGACGCGGCCCTGCGTCGGGACGGCTTTCGCACTGTCGTCGCCGCCGACGGCCAGCAGGCGGCCGACCTGCATGCGTCGCTCAAACCCGATCTCGCCCTGCTCAGCGTCCGCCTGCCCGTGCGCGACGGCTGGGATGTGCTGGGCGAACTGCGTCGGCGCGGCGAGACGCCCGTCATCATGGTCGGCGAACGGGACGAGGCAACAGACAAGCTGCAGGCGCTGCGGATCGGGGCGGACGACTATATCGCCAAGCCGTTCAAACCGGCCGAGGTCACAGCCTCGATCCAGACCATCCTGCGACGCAGCGGCGGCGGTCGGGCCGCCAAGACCCTGCGCGTCGGTCCCCTGGAAGTGCAGTTGGAGAACTATCTGGCGGCGATCCTGACGCCTTCGGGCAAGCGCCGTCTCGACCTGACCCTGACCGAGTTCCGCATCCTGGCCCACATGGCCCGCACGCCCCTGCGCGTCTTCAGCCGCAGCGAGATCATGCAAGCCTGCTTCCCCAATCAGGCGGTTCTGGAGCGCACGATTGACAGCCACGTCAGCCACCTGCGCCGCAAGCTGGACGCCGCAGACGCCGCCGGCCTGCTGACCAATGTGCGCGGCGTCGGATACCGACTCGAAGCCGAGGTCTGATCGCGCTCACGCCGCGACGGCGTAGACCCTCAGCCGATGGCCGTCCGGATCGCCTGCCACGAAGCTGCGGATCGGCGCGGCGTTCGTTGGCGGCGTCAGAATGCGCGCCCCGCGATCCCACCAGTCGATATGCGCCTGATCCACCGCCTCGGCGCCCTCCAGCGGAAAGTCGACTTCGCATACCTCGCGCCGACCGCCGGCACGCCGCAGCAGCCCCAGCGCCCGCCCCGACGTCAGCTTGAACAAGGCCCGGTCCGGTCCCGCCATCACCGGCCGACAACCCAGCAGGTTGGCATAGAAGCGCGCGCTGATTTCCGGGTCCGCGACGGCCAAAAGAATGTCCTCGATCTCACGCATCAGCCCAGCCCCTTGTGTTTCCAACACGCCGGATCCTAGCCTTCGCTGCTGCCAGTTTCCGTCAGCAGCCGTCGCCCGATCTCGATCTTTCATGCGCCTCGCGCCAGGTCTTCATCAGCGCCTGACGACGCGTTGGATAGCGCGCCTCCATCACCTCCGCCTCGACGATGCGGTCGGTGCGGAAACTGCGGAAATCACCGCGCAGTTCGCACCAGGCGATCAGCAATCGCACCCGATCGAAGAAGGCCAGGGCGAACGGCCAGACGACACGCTCGGATGCCGACCCCGCCTCGTCGCGGTAACACAGCTTCAGCCGTCGCTCCGTACGGATCGCCTTCCTGAGCAAGGCCGGATCGACCAAATCCGTCGGAAACGGCTGGCCCGGCACGACCAGCAGGGCCGACGTGTCCATCTCGTCGCGCAGGTCGGGCGGCAACACCGCCGAAATCCGTCCCAGCGCCGCCAGCGCCGCATCGCGCATGCGCGGATCGGCGCGATCCGCCACCCAGCGCGACCCCAGCACCAGGGCCTCGATCTCTTCCGCCGTGAACATCAACGGCGGCAGCATGAAGCCCGGCTTCAACACATAGCCGACCCCCGCCTCTCCCTCGATCGTCGCGCCTTGCGCCTGCAGGCTGGCGATGTCGCGATAAAGCGTCCGCAGACTGACGCCCATCTCCGCGGCCAACACCTGCCCGCTCACCGGCCGACGATGCCGGCGCAGGACGTTCAGCAGATCGAGAAGGCGTTCGGAGCGTGACACCCCGCGATCCTAGCAGCCCTGCTGCCAGAAAGCGTCAGCAGGAACAGACCTAGGCCGCTTCCTTCGGCATCACGTCGCCGACCGTCGGCCGGTTCTCCGCGCGGGTCAGGACCATATCTCTGGGTTTGACGATCTCGCCGCAGCAGCCGCAGGCGATGCGCGGGCTCAGGGAGTGACCGCAGGTCTTGTGGATCATGTCGATGCCGCTGTCGGCGTCGCCATAGACGTGCTTGTTGCCCCAGCCATGCAGGGTGACCAGAACGCCGTACAAATCCTTGCCCTTGGCGGTCAGGACATATTCGTTGCGCGGTGGGCGTTCGGAATACAGGCGCGGCTCCAGCACGCCATGCTGGACCAGGCTTTTGAGCCGGGCGGCAAGGACATTGCGCGCCACGCCCAGATTGTCTTGCCACTGTTCGAACCGGCTGACCCCGTTGAAGGCGTCGCGAATGACTAACAGGGTCCAGGGATCGCCGATCACCTCAAGCGTGGCGGCGATGGAGCAGCTTTGGCGGCTGTAGTCGGCGGTGCGTCCC
The DNA here is from genome assembly GCF_009661015.1 of Brevundimonas sp. SPF441. Classification (NCBI taxonomy): domain Bacteria; kingdom Pseudomonadati; phylum Pseudomonadota; class Alphaproteobacteria; order Caulobacterales; family Caulobacteraceae; genus Brevundimonas; species Brevundimonas sp. SPF441. The sequence goes on from NZ_WJWX01000013.1 coordinate 37,928, forward strand.
ATAGGCGCGAAAGTGACGCCGCGTCAGGCATTTGGCAAGGGTTGCAAATCCGAACGCTCCAAGTCAGTCTTGTTTCGCAACGGACGTGCGAGCCTCCCGGTTCGCCGCCTTGTTCCTTGGACTTCGGCGGGAGATCTTCATCAGGTCTTCCGCCGCTTGTTCGCCTGACGCAGGATTGCGCAATGACGCCGCCCATTTCCCTCGACGCCGCCCTTACCTTCCAGATCCTCGACGACGGCGGTCTGTCCGCGCCCGTGCCGGGTCATTTCTCGAACGGCCCATCGAGCATGGCGTCGGAGAAGGGCTTTCCGTTCGGCGGGCTGCTGGCGGCCCTGTGCGCTCAGTCGATGCGACAGGGACTGGCGCTGACCGCGCCCCTTCGGACCCTGTCGGTCCAATATCTGTCAGCGGCAAGGTTCGGCGAACAGGTCGCCTTTCGCCCTCGCCTGCTGCGCGGCGGCCGCAACGTCCTGTATGCCGCGGTCGAGGCCGAGCAGGACGGGCGAATGACCCACCACGCCACCGGCACCTATGGGCTGGACGCCGCGCCGGCACCGCTGACGCCGTTGCACGCGCCGCCCCCGCCGCTGGACAGGCTGGACCCGAAGGCCACCATACGCGGGCCGATGTCGCCGCACTTCGCCCAGCACGTCGAATACCGCTTCGACGGCGGCCCCAACATCCTGGGCGGCAATGAGGGTAAACCGGTGATCGAGCGCACCTGGATGCGGATGGCGGACGGCCGCCCCTTGGATGAGGTCGGCCTGTGCTACCTGCTGGACGCGCTGTATCCGCCCGCCTGGACCGCGTCCAAAACGCCAGCCGCCATGACCACCGTCGATCTGCGCATCGACATCCTGACCGATCAAACGCCCCAGACCGCGCCGGACGGCTGGGCCTTCTTCGAGTTCAGGATGCTGGACCTCGGCCTGGGCTGGACGGTGGACGAGGCGATCGCCTGGGGCGCTGATGGAACGCCGCTGGCCCTGTCGCGCCAACGCCGCAAGCTGCTGCCGCAACGTCCCGCCTGAAGTCAGCCCTCATTCATCATTATCGACGACTATTCCAAATCTCTGGAGTGTCGCCATGCGTCGTCGAAATCGCCTCGTTTCCGTATCCCAAGTCGTCGTCGTGCTGGGCGGTTGTCTGATGCTGCAGGGCTGCCTTGTCGGCGCCGTCGTCGGCGGGACCGCTGCGGTCGTCGGCGGGACGGCGAAAGCCACTGGCGCGGTCGTCGGTGCCGGTTTCGACGCCTTCACCACCTCGGACGAGGAAACCAAACTGCGTCGCGAGCGTGAACAGCGCGACTATGAACGCGAACAACGCCGCTGCGAACAGCGCCAGCGTCAGGGCAAACGCTGCTAAGTCAGAGACTTAGAACGCACCGCTCGTTGATCGTCGGCCGCGCCACCTGAATCCGGCAAAGGCCCGGCCATTCGGGTTTCAGAGTCTTGGCGAACCACAGGCACAGGTTTTCCAGACTGGGCAGCTCCAGTCCCTCGTGCTCGTTCAGCATGCCGTGATCAAGCGTCTCGGCCGCCGCCTTCAGCGCCCGGTCCAGCGCGCCCAAGTCCGCGACCCAGCAGTGTTCGACATCCAGCACCTCGGACCGCACCGTCGCTTCGACCGTGAAGGAATGGCCGTGGACGCGGCGATAGATGCTGCCCTCGGGCTCGTTCGGGAAGTGGTGGGCGGCGTCGAAGGTCGCCTGTTTGGTGATTTCGAAGACGGACATTAGCGGACGCCGATGTATTTGTGGGTCTGGACGCTCAGGCGCCACTGCGGGTGGGTCAGGCAGTATTCGATGGCGGCGGCGGTGTTTTGCACTTGGTCCGGACCGTCCATCGGCTGAAGCCAGAACCGCTCGAAATCCAGATGCTCGAACCGATCCGGCATGGCCTTGGGCTGGGGGAAGACCAGCTTCAACTCGGCCCCGCGCGCCTGCACCACATCCGCATCAGCCTTTGGACTGATGCAGATCCAGTCGACGCCGTCTGGCGCTGCAATCGTTCCGTTCGACTCGATGGCGATCTCGAAACCGCGCGCATGCAGCGCGTTGATCAGCGGCGCATCCAACTGCAGCAAGGGCTCTCCGCCGGTGCAGACCACCAGTTTCGGATCGCCTTCACGCCCGCGCCACATCGCCGCGACGTGATTGGCCAGCAGGTCCGGCGTGGCGAACTTGCCGCCCCCATCGCCGTCGACGCCCACAAAGTCGGTGTCGCAGAAGGTGCAAACGGCGCTGGCCCGATCCTGCTCGCGACCGCTCCACAGATTGCAACCGGCGAATCGCAGGAAGACCGCCGGCCGCCCCGCCTGTCCGCCCTCGCCCTGAACCGTCAGGAACACTTCCTTGGCCGAATAGGTCATCGCCGCGACGCCCATTCGTCATAGCCGGCCGCGCGCAGTTCGCAGGCCGGGCAAGACCCGCAGCCATAGCCCCAGGCGTGCCGATGCGTCCGGTCGCCCTGATAGCAGGTGTGGCTTTCCTCGATGATCAGCGCGATCAGCCGATGGCCGCCGATCCTATTGGCCAGTTCCCAAGTCTGGGCCTTGGTCAACCACATCAAAGGCGTGTCGATGACGACCGGCTTATCCAGCCCCAGCGACAGCGCCTGCGCCATCGCCTCCATCGTCTCGTGACGACAGTCCGGATAACCCGAGTAGTCCGTCTCGCACATGCCGCCGACCAGGACTTCCAGCCCTCGCCGATCCGCCAGCGCCGCCGCTGCGACCAAGAAGATCAGATTGCGACCCGGCACGAACGTGGTCGGCAGGCCCCGCGCGTCCATTTCAATTTTGCGGTCGGCGGTCAGGGCGCTCTCGGCGATCCGGCCGTATCCGGTCAGGTCCACCACATGGTCATCGCCCAGGCGATCGGCCCACTGCGGCAGGGCCGCCTTCATTCCGTCGCGCACGGACTGACGCGCCTGCATTTCCACCAGATGGCGCTGGCCATAGTCGAACCCGACCGTCTCCACCCGCTCGAACCGCTCCAGCGCCCAGGCCAGGCAGGTCGCGCTGTCCTGCCCGCCGGAGAACAGAACCAGGGCCGTCTTGCTAGCGGTGGGGGAGGTCTTTTCCAGGATGACGCTCATGACGAATCTGCGGTCGGCCGTTTGGCCGCGCGCATGCACAAAGAGATGGAGACCCAGATGGGTCGGGCGGGGCTCATACACCAGACCCCGCCCGTGAGCAAAGAAGGCGGATTTGCGTCGTGGATGACGCCGCTTAACTAATCCGCAAGCGATTTGGGCTTTTACTCACAATGAGTAGGAGTTCCAGGCAGTATGCCGACCATCGAGACCCTTTCCGAGCGTCCAAAGCCGGTTGCGCCGACGACTCTCGGCTGCGAGGTTCTGGCGCGTTTTGAATGCGAGCCGGATACGCTGGTCATTCCCGTGGTCGATGGCGACCGTCCCGTCGGTTTAGTCGAACGCACCGCCTTCCTTCAGAAAATCGCCGCCCGCTTCGGCCACGCCCTTTACGACCTTCGCCCCATCACCTTCGCGATGGACCCTGAGCCGGCCGTGGTCGAGGCCGGCGTCCGCATCGACGCCTTTTGCGACATCATGCTGAAGGGCGGTCCGGCCGCCCTGTTGCGCGGATTCATCGTCACGAAGAACGGCGCCTATTGGGGCGTAGGCACCGCCGCCACCCTGTTGCAGGCCGTCAACACGCGTCAGCGCGAGCAAAATGCGGAACTGGCCGAACAGGCCGCGATCCTCAGCGACACCCGCGCCCAGGCCATCGCCGCGGCCCGCGCCAAGAGCCAGTTCCTGGCCATCATGAGCCACGAACTGCGCACGCCGATGAACGGCGTCCTGGCTGTCGCCGAACTGCTCCGCCGCCAGCCGTTGAATACGGCGGCTCAGGCGCACGTCCAGACCATCGTGGATTCGTCCGAGACCCTGCTGCGCATCCTCCAGGACGCAGTGGACCTGTCCAAGGCCGAGGCCGGCGAACTGGAGCTGAAGACCGAGCCGACCGCTCTGCGCGCCATCATGGACGATATCCAGTCGATGTGGGAGCCGCGCGCCTCTCAGGACGGCGTGACCCTGCTCGTCGGCTACGAAGGCGACACCGAACTGGCGGCCGTCATCGACGGCATGCGCCTGAAGCAGGTGTTCAACAACCTGATCGGCAATGCGCTGAAGTTTGCCCGCAACGGCGTGGTCGAGGCGGGTCTCAAGGCCTGGGTCGAGGGCGACCGCATTCGTATGGAAGCCCGCATTCGCGACGACGGCCCAGGCGTCGAGCCGGAACGCGTCGATTCCATCTTCGAACCCTTCGTCCACGGATCCGGTCCCGACGGCGCCGGCCTGGGCCTTTCGATCTGTCGTCAGGTCATCGACCGGATGGACGGCCGGATCTGGGCCGAGAACAACAAGGGACGCGGTGCCACCTTCGCCTTCGACCTGACCGCGCCCCGCGCTGTGGTCGAGGCGGAAGCGCAATCGAACGTGTCGGATCTGTCGGGCCTAGACCTGAAATCCGCGCCGCACATCCTGATCGTCGACGACAACGCCACCAACCGCGTCGTCGCCCAGGCGCTGTGCGAGATGTTCGGGTGCAGCTCGGAACTGGCCGAGGACGGCCTGGAGGCGCTTCAGGCCGTTCAGGAAAGCCGCTACGACCTGGTCCTGATGGACATCAAGATGCCCCGGATGGACGGGGTTCAGGCCACGCAGGCCATTCGCGCCCTGCCCGGCGCCGTCGGCCGCGTGCCGATCGTGGCTCTGACCGCGAATGCGGACCCCGAAGACGCCAAACACTATCTCTCGATCGGCATGGCCGCCGTCGTCGAAAAGCCCATCAAGCCCGAACGCCTGCGTATGGCGATGAACGCCGCCATCTCCGCCGCTCACGAAGACGCAGAAGAACAGGACCAATCCGGTCGCGCCGTCGCCTGATCCTCAGTCGGGACGAACGTCCAGCGCCTCCTCGTCCTCTTCGTCGTAGCCGACCAGACGCAGCGCCCTCGCCTTTTGCCCATTGATCTCGGCCCAACGCAGCAGACCCTCTTCGCGGCCGTGGGTGATCCAGATTTCCTCTGGCCTGATCTCGGTAAAGGTCGCGGTCAGTTCGTTCCAGTCGGCATGATCCGACACGACCAACGGCAGTTCCACGCCGCGCTGGCGCGCCCGCGCCTTCACCCCCATCCACCCTGAAGCGAAGGCCGTGACCGGATCGGCGAACCGACGCGCCCATCGATCCTGGATGGCGGATGGCGGTGCGATGGCGACCTCGCCGCCCAGTGCATTCTTCGGCAGATCGCGGGTCGGCGCCAGCGGGCCCAGATCGACCCCTTCTTTTTCGTACAAGGCGTTCAGCCGTTCCAGCGCACCGTGGACATAGATGGTGCGGTCCCATCCGGCCTCGCGCAGCAGACGGATGATCCGCTGCGCCTTGCCCAGCGCATAGGCGCCGACCAGATGCGCCCGCTCGGGAAACTGTCCCAGCGAACGCACCAGCCGCCCGACCTCCTCCTCCGCCGGCGGATGGCTGAAGACCGGCAGGCCGAACGTCGCCTCCGAGATGAAGACGTGGCAGGGCAAAGGTTCGAATGGCGCACAGGTCGGATCGCGGCGGCGCTTATAGTCGCCGGACACGACCATGATCAGCCCCTTCCAGCGCACCTCGACCTGGGCCGAGCCCAGCACATGGCCGGCGGGCGCCAGTCTGAGATCGACCCCATTGATCGCGGTCGCCTCGCCGTATTCCACCGATTGGGGCTGCAGCGTGAAATCCGCGCCATAACGTTCAGCCATGATCGCCAGGGTCTGGCGCGTCGCGAGCACCGCCCCGTGACCGGCGCGCGCGTGGTCGGCATGGCCGTGCGTGATGACGGCGCGATCCACCGGCCGAACCGGGTCGATGTAGAAATCTCCCGGCGGGCAGTAGAGGCCAGCGGGCGTGGGATGCAGCAGGTCTTCGGGGCGGATCATCTTGCGGTAACGCTCTCGACGCCGTCGGGTCGCCGCCCCATAGAGGATGACCCCGAAAATCGGCGCAACAGGTTCAGTCCGCACGATGCACGAGAGTTTCCTGACCACCATCCTGCCGCAACTGGCCGCCGGCGCCGCCCACACCGGCGCCCTGGGCTTCACCTTCGACGGCCTTCACGACGGCGAGCCCCGGATCCGCGTGCCGTGGCGTGAGGATCTGGTCGGCGATCCCGACAGCGGCGTCTTCGCGGGCGGTCTGGTGACGACCTTGCTGGATCATATCGGCGGCTTGGCGGTGTGGACTGCGATGGACGCCTTCCAGCCCATCGCCACCCTGGATTTGCGCGTCGACTACATGCGCGCGGCAAGGCCGCGTCAGGACCTGCTGGCGCAGGGCCTATGTTTCCGACTGACGCCCAGCATCGCCTTCGTGCGCGCCTGGGCTTTCGAGGACGATCCCGCCGATCCGGTCGCCGCAGCGCAAGCCGCCTATATCCTCAACCAGACCCGCGAGCGGGCGCCCCATGCAAAAGGAGCGGCGGCATGACCGACATCCTGAACCGCATGCCCTACGCTCGCTTTCTTGGCCTTCAGACCTTGGTCAGCGGCGACGAAGTTACCGTCATCATGCCCTTCGACGACAAGCTGATCGGCAATCCGATGCTGCCCGCCCTGCACGGCGGGTCGACGGCCGCCCTTCTGGAAATGACGGCGATGGCTCAGGTGGCGCTCAGCTTTCCTGGTCCGCGACTGCCTCGCCCGATCAATGTCACGGTCGCCTATCTACGCACCGGCAGACCGATCGACGTCTTCGCGCGTGCTCGCATCAGCCGGGCGGGTCGTCGCGTCGCCCATGTGCACGCGGAGGCCTGGCAGGAAGAACGTCAACAGCCTATTGCGTCCCTTACCGCACACTTCCTGCTGGACAACCAGGACTGATCACCGCGCCCTAGCGCGCTGATTCGCGCCGACTTCTTGCTATGATTGGCTTTCAACGCCGTGCTTATGGCGGCGCTTCAACGCGCGATTGTCGATATGGTAAAGATTGCTCTACCAAACAGGGTTAAGACGTGATAACCATACGGTTCTTGTAAACCTGTCTTTGAGGGGCTTTCATGGACCGCACTGAAGTCGTCACCAGCGTTGCTGGCGATCTGCATGCTACCGAACTCGCGATTGACGCCGCGATCACCCAGGCGACCACGCTGGTTCAATCCTTCATCGGCGCTAGAGCCGCTCTGTCGCTGTCGCCGGTCTCGGGCACGATGTCGCAAGCCAAGGCCATGGAAACGATCGCCGCCCTCTCGGCCGCGCGTGAATCCATCGTGGCCTGCCACGCCGAACTGCAAAAAGATCACCGGCGCCTCGGCTTCGGCACCTATGCCGCAGGCCCGATCGCCAAGCCCGACGATTGGTTGGACCCTAAAGTCGCCTCGGCGGCTCCGCATCTCCACCGCGTCGCGTGAATTCGCAGTAAGCTTGGCTGATCGACATTTTAGTTTTAACTGACTTCGGTCATTATCGCCCCCGCGCAATCCGCTCGGGGGCGATTTGTTATGGTCAATGTCGCTTACGCCATTGTCGGTGCCGTATTCATGGTCTGCATGGCGCTATTCGCGTTCTTGAAGGGCGGCAATGCCGAGCGCATCGGCGCTGGTGCCTACCTTTCAGCTTGGTTTGCATCCATCGCGCTTCAGGAAGGTACCGGTTTTCGTGGATTGCCGGCAGGCTTGTTCCTGATCGATCTTGCAGTCTTAGGCATGTTCATCGGGATAGCTTGGAGACATCGACGATCTTGGCCCGTTTGGGCAAGCGGGATCCAACTTATCACGGTCATGTCTCATCTAATGATGATAACTGATCGACCCGGCTTGGTGAGTTCATTGATTACAGTCATGAATCTCAACGGCTATCTGATCATCGGCTGCATCGTTGTTGGCACATTTTATGCTTGGCAAGAGCGCCGCGCGGCGACGTTGATAGGTAGAAATTCCTAGCATCCGATCGTATTCTAGCGACGAATCGGTCGCTGGAAGTCCATGCCGCTATCCCACGCCAAGCTCTGGAAGGCCGTCGACGCCTTGGCGCGGCGTGAGAGTCTGACACCGTCGGGCTTGGCGCGACGGGCCGGTCTGGATGCGACGACTTTCAATCCTTCAAAGCGCTTCGGGCCCGGCGATCCGCCGCGTCCGCGCTGGCCCTCGACGGAGAGCATGACGCTGGTGCTTCAGGCGACGGGCCTGTCGCTGTCGGAGTTTGCGGTGCTGGCAGAGGACGCGCCGGAGGCGACGACGAGCGTGCCCTTGCTGGGTCTGGCCAAGGCGGGTCAGGACGGGTTCTTCGACGACGCTGGCCTGCCGGTCGGCGAAGGCTGGGATCAGACCGACCTGCCGCGCGCCAAGGACACCCTGTTCAGCCTTCAGATCACTGGCGATTCGATGTCGCCCCTCTATCGCGAAGGCGACCGCGTCATCGTCGATCAGGAAGCGACGCAGGTGCGGCGGGGCGACCGCGTTGTCGCTCGCCTGACCAGCGGAGAAACCGTGGCCAAGGAGGTCACCAGCCTGACCAGCCGCGCCGTCACCCTGGCCTCGATCAATCCCGACTATCCGCCAAGGGTTGTGCCCCGACGTGAGATCGAATGGATGGCCCGCATCCTCTGGGTCAGCCAGTAACGCACAGCAAAAACCCCGCTCGGCGAACCGGACGGGGCTTTCGATTAACGGCGAACTGAACTCAGTTGGCCGTGACGTAGTGGGCGTTCACCCAACCGCCGCCTGCGATCTGCACCCATTCACCCTGAGAACCAATGGCGGTGAAGGGCTGGCCGGCCGACAGCGTGCCGGCTTGGCGATAGTTGGTGCCGGGACCGCTGCGGATGCGCAGGTTCGACGAAGCGCGATACTGGGCGCCGCTAGAAGCCGATGCCGCACGGGCGCGTTGCTGGTTGCAGCCGATATAGGAACCGGCGGCGGCGCCGGCGCCGGCGCCGACGATGGTGCCGGCCGTGCGCTCGTTGCGGGCGAGGTTCGAGCCGACCACGCCGCCGACGACGGCGCCGATCAGGGCGCCTGCACGTTGGCGACCGCCAGGCGCGTCACAGTTTGTCACGCCGTTGGCCTGAGCCTGGGCGGACATCGGGGCGGCGGTCACCATGGCGGCCAAGGCGGCAGCGGTGGCCAGACCGATCTTGAAAATCTTGTTCGACATAACTCTTCTCCTGTCAGCGCGTTTGCCGATGAGGAGAGAATGCACGGACGAACCTGAAGGCTCCCGGAGCTTCGCCGTTATTTTCCGTTCATCTTGGCCATGCGCGCGGACTGGCGGCGAGCGACAAATCGTCTGGCGATATCGATGTCGCGTTCGATGAAGTGTTTCCGGCGCACGAACTGGAAGTCCAGCACGCGCGCCCACAGATGGAGCATGCGGTCGTGGGTTACGAAAACCGTCACCGCCTCGACCGGCGGCGGCGGCCCCCAGGCCTCAGCCAGCTTCGCCAGATGCTGGACCGTGGCATCGTCGGTCATGGGTTCGCATTCGACGATCCAGTCCCAGTTGCAGAGCTCAGACCTTTGCGTGATCAGATCGACCGTGGCTTTCAGCACGCGGTCGGCTGACCCGGCCGAGACCAGGTCGAGCATCAGGACCCTGTTCGCCTCGTCGATCTCGTAACGCAACCTCGCCTCCCCCGGCTACGTCCCTTCAGGCTGGCATCACGCAACAACCCTGACGCAAGGTCAAGGTTGCGCCAGTTCTCCGTTTGCGCCCGCCTCAATCAGGGCGATCGTCTGCGGCAGGCCGTAGATAGCGGCGAACGAACCGAAGCGCGGCCCCTGGCTGGCGCCCAGCAGCACCTCGTAGAGCGCGCCGAACCACGCCCGCAGCGGCTCGAACGCATGCGCCTTGCCGACGGCATAGACCTCGTTCTGGATCAGTTCGCCATCGGTGGTGTCGACCGGCAGCGCCTTCAGTCGTTCGGCCAAGTCCAGCAGCGCCGCCTTCTCCTTGTCATCCGGCAGGCGATAGGACTTCGAGGGCTTCACGAAGTCATCGTAGTAGTTCAGCGCGTGGTCCATCAGCCGGTCCAGCAACGGCTCGTTCTGCGGCGTGGCGTCAGGCAGGTATTTGGCGAAATAGGCCCACAGCTGGTCCTTGGTCGAGGCGTTGGCCACGCCGACCAGGTTCAGCAGCAAAGCGAAGGACACCGGCGACGTGTGGGTCGGCGGATCGCCCGCGTGGATCGACCAGACGGCGTTGTCGATCCGCTTGGCCGGCTCCTGGGTCTTGTAGCTTTCGATGAAGGCCAGATAGTCGTCGATGGCGCGCGGAATGACGTTGAAGTGCAGGCTCTTGGCCGACTTCGGCGACTGGAACATGTACCACGACAGGCTCTCGGGCGTACCGTAGCGCAACCACTCGTCCATCGTCAGGCCATTGCCCTTGGACTTGGAGATCTTCTTGCCCTCGATGTCGAGGAAGAGCTCGTAGTTGAAGCCCTCAGGCGGGGTGCCGCCCAGGGCGCGGCAGACCTTTGAGCTTTCGCGCACGCTCTCGATCAGGTCCTTGCCCGACATCTCGTAGTCGATATCCAGCGCGACCCAGCGCATGGCCCAGTCGGGCTTCCATTGCAGCTTCACATGGCCGCCCGTGACCGGCACCTCGGTGCGGTTGCCCGGTTCGCCGGCGGGGTCTTCGAAGGTGATCGTGCCCTTCTCGACGTCGCGCGCCAGGGTCGGGACCTGCAGCACATGGCCGGTGATCGGGCTGATAGGCAGGAAGGGCGAATAGGTGGCGCGGCGCTCCTCGCCCAGGGTCGGCAGCATGATGGCCTGGACCGCGTCGAACCGTTCCAGAAGCGTCAGCAGCGTCGCGTCAAACCGGCCCGACTTGTAGGTCTCGGTCGATGACATGAACTCATAGTCGAAGCCGAAGCTGTCGAGGAAGGCGCGCAGGCGGGCGTTGTTGTGCGCGCCGAAGCTGTCGTGCGTGCCGAAGGGATCGCGCACCCGCGTCAGCGACAGATGCAGGTCCTCGCGCAGCATCTCCGGGTTCGGCACGCCCTCCGGCACCTTGCGCAGGCCGTCCATGTCGTCGGAGAAGGCGATCAGGCGCGTGGGCCAGTGGTCGCCGGTCAGGGCGCGAAAGGCGTTGCGCACCATGGTGGTGCGGGCGACCTCGCCGAAGGTGCCCATGTGCGGCAGGCCCGACGGGCCATAGCCGGTCTCCAGGATCACTGGGCGCTGCAAGGCGGGAAAGGCCACCAAGGCTTGATCCGCCTTGCCGGCGTCGATCAGGGCGCGCGCTTCGGCTCGCTCGGTCTCGCCCAGCCGTTTCTTCAGAACATGGGCCAGCAGGTTGCGGGCTTGTTCGAAGGGCCAGGACTTGGCCTCGCGGGCGAGGGTTTCGAGGTTCTGAAGCATGGCGGCGGTTTGCAGTCTGCATCCCGCCCGGTCAACCGCGATCAGGCTTTGGCGGCGATTACGATGATCTCAACCTTGTAGTCGGGGGAAGCCAGCCGGCTTTCGCCCGTGGCGCGGGCCGGCGGGTTGGCGGTGTCGACCCAGGCGTCCCATACGCCGTTCATCGCCTCGAAGTCGGCGATATCCGCCAGCCAGATCTGGGCCATCAGGATCTTGGACTTGTCGCTGCCGGCTTCGGCCAGCAGCGCCTCGATCTCGGCCAGCGCCGTTCGGGTCTGCGTCGCCACGTCGTCGCCGGGTTCGCCGACCTGGCCCGACAGATAGATGGTGTCGCCGTGGACGACGGCCTCGCTCATGCGGGCGCCGGGCTGGATGCGGGTGATCATGGGCTAGGGTCCTTCGAAAACGTCCCTCACCTATCGCCGCCGGGGCCCGGCTGTCGAGCGGCTAGCGGCGGTTGAACCGCGAGACGGTCAGGCCGACGACCAGGGCGCCGGCGCCGACGATCAGGGCGTCCTCGATCAAGCCGCTCTTGGTCTGGCCGATGCGGGCCATGGCCTTCTTGCGCCCCGAAAGGGTCAGATAGGCCAGCGGCACGGCCGTGCCGACCGCCAGGCCTGCGCCCAACTTCTCCTTGCCGCGAGGTGCCAGGGCGGCGCCGGCGATGCCCGCGCTCATGACCCGGGCCAATAGGCCGAGGAAGACGGTGCGATCGGGCGCGGTCTTCATCTTGTCGCCCAGCAGTTCGCCGACACCCATGGCCAGGGCGCCGAACTTGAACAGCGGCCGGTTCAGCAGGAAGACGCGGCCGGGCAAGGGCTTGTGCGCCAGTTCGGCGGTGGCGAGGGCCGCCATCGGGGTCATGGAGCGGGCGCTGGCGACAGCGCCGATGAGGGCGGACGGGAGGAGGTCGAGGGCTTTCATGCCGCCACAACACCCGACCGGGGCGGAAGGTTCAGCCCGTTTCAGCCGCGGGCCGCCAGGACATTGCGGATCGCCAGGCTGGAGTGGATGCGCGACACGCCCGGGAGACGCGACAGGACGTCCTTGTGGATCACCTCATAGGCGGCGATGTCGGGCGCGACCGCGCGGACGATGTAGTCGGCCTCGCCCGCCATCAGATAGCAGTCGCGGATTTCCGGGTGGTTGCGGACGGCCGCCTCGAACCGGCGCATGTGGTCGTCAGTCTGCTTCTCCAGCGTGATCTCGACATAGGCGACGACGCCGTCGTCGCTGTCGTTGGCCAGGACGGCGGCATAGCCCCGGATCACCCCGCGCTCTTCCAGCCGCCGCACGCGCCGCAGGCAGGCGGAAGGCGACAGACCGACGGCGGAGGCCAGGTCCGCATTGCTGATGCGCCCATCGGCGCGGAGCCGTTGAAGGAGGCGTTGGTCGAGGGGATCAAGCAGGGACACAAGTTTCCGCCATTCAGCCGCAGATTATTGCGTCAGACTTCTATCAGCGACCGATCGTTGCGCAAACAGGCAGGATCGTCGATCCATGCGGCGCTAGCTTGCGACGAATAACAACATTGGGCTTGGGAACGTCACATGCGGGTTCTGGTGCTTGGGTCGGGCGTCATCGGCGTCACCACCGCCTGGTATCTCAGCCAGGCCGGGCATGAGGTCACGGTGGTGGATCGGCAGGCCGGTCCGGCGCTGGAAACCAGCTTCGCCAACGCCGCGCAGATTTCGCCGGGTTATTCCGCGCCCTGGGCTGCGCCGTCGATCCCGGTCAAGGCGATGAAGTGGCTGCTGATGCGGCACGCCCCGCTGATCGTGCGCCCGCGTCTGGACATGGCTATGGTGCGCTGGACCGTCGCCATGCTGCGCAACTGCACCCACGACCGCTATGCGCTGAACAAGAGCCGTATGGTGCGTCTGGCCGAATACAGCCGCGACCAGATCGACATGCTGCGCCGCGAAACCGGCATCACCTATGACGGTCGCCAGCAGGGCACGCTGCAGCTGTTCCGTACCGAAAAGCAGCTGGCCGACGTGCACAAGGACGTCGATGTGCTGAAGGCCGCCGGCGTGCCGTGCGAAATTCTGGACCGCGCGGGCTGTATCGCGGCCGAGCCGGGCCTGGCCGCCTCCGACGTCGATTTCGTCGGGGGTCTTCGTCTGCCGCATGACGAGACCGGCGACTGCTTCCTGTTCACCAACGCCCTGGCGAAGCTGGCGGCGGAGCGCGGCGTGGTCTTCCATACCGGGACCGAGATCCAGTCGATCACCATGACGGACGGCCGCGCGACGGGCGCCCTGACCAGCAAGGGCGCCATGACGGCCGATCTGGTGATCCTGGCGCTCGGCTCCTATTCGCCGATGATGGCCAAGCCGCTGGGTCTCGATCTGCCGGTCTATCCGGTGAAGGGCTATTCGATCACGGCCAAGATCGTGAACGAAGACCGCGCGCCGGTCTCCACCGTCATGGACGAGAGCTACAAGGTGGCGATCACGCGCCTGGGCGACCGCATCCGCGTGGGCGGCATGGCCGAACTGTCGGGCTACAACAACACCCTGCCCGCCCTGCGTCGCGAGACCCTGGCCCATTCGGTCGGCAGCCTGTTTCCGGGCGGCGGCGACCTGGCGGGGGCCAGTTACTGGTCGGGCCTGCGTCCGATGACGCCGGACGGCACGCCGGTGATCGGCGCGACCAAGGTTCCGGGACTTTATCTGAATACCGGCCACGGCACCCTGGGTTGGACCATGGCGTGCGGCTCGGCGCGGGTTCTGGCCGACATGGTCGACGGCAAGGCGCCCGAGATCGAGACCCGCGACCTGTCGCTGAACCGCTATGGCGCGTGGGCGGGGGCGTTCGCGCCGGGCTACAGCTGAGATCAGACGTCTGCGGGGAATTTTACCGTCTAAAGAGTCTAGTTCGTCTAATTGCTCGCGCTGTGAGCCCTTGGGCCGCGGACGGGAATTCACCGTCTAAAGTGTCTAATTCGTCTAATCCGCCGGCGTCATCCCGGTGAGGCGCAGGCGGGATTTCGCCATCCCTTCCGCCTGAACTTACGCTGTCAAAGATCCACGCCAGTCTAGCATGCGGCCGGGGCGCGGTCGGTTAGACGACGTTCGGGCGCGAAAACCCGTTGTGAATCAGGCAGCGGCGCGCCGACGATGCGCTGGCAGCACGCCGCGACGTGGCGCGGCGCGTCGGAGCGCCCTATAGAGCGCGCGATGAAGACCGCCGATTTCGATTTCGACCTGCCCGAAGACCGGATTGCGTTGCGCCCGGCCGATCCGCGGGATTCCGCGCGGCTGCTGGTGGTGAAAGGCGGCGCGCTGGAAGACCGGATCATTCGCGATCTGCCGGACTTCCTGGAGCCGGGCGACGCCCTGGTGTTCAACGATACGCGGGTCATTCCCGCCCGTCTGTCGGGCGTGCGTCAGCGGATCGGGGCCGCGGGCGAAACCCTGACGGTCGAGGTGGAGGCGACGCTGCATCACCGCGATGCGCCCGACGTCTGGTCCGCCTTCATGAAGCCGGGCAAGCGGATCAAGCCGGGTGATCGGGTTCGTTTTGGAAATGCGAGCGCCGCCGCCTGCGACCTCGGTCGACTGGACGCGACGGTCACGGCAAAGGGTGAAGACGGCCTGATCACCCTGAGCTTCGACCTGGCGGGACCGGCGCTAGACGACGCGATCCGTGATGTCGGGGTCATGCCCCTGCCGCCCTACATCGCCGCCAAACGGCCCGAGGACGACCGCGACCGGTCGGACTATCAGACTGTGTTCGCAGAGCATGACGGGTCGGTTGCGGCGCCGACGGCGGGGCTGCATTTCACCCCGGCCCTGCTGGACGCCATTCGAGCCAAGGACGTCTCGACCCATGCGGTGACGCTGCATGTCGGGGCCGGCACCTTCCTGCCGGTCAAGGCCGACGACCTGGCCGACCACAAGATGCACAGCGAGTGGGGCGAGGTGTCGCCTGAAACCGCCGCCGCCCTGAACGCCGTCCATGCAAAGGGCGGGCGCATCGTCTGCGTCGGCACCACCTCCCTGCGGCTGCTGGAAAGCGCGACGGCCGAGGACGGAGAGATCAAACCGTTCCACGGCGACACGGCCATCTTCATCACGCCGGGCTATCGGTTCCGGGCGGTCGATGTGCTGATGACCAACTTCCACCTGCCGAAGTCGACGCTGTTCATGCTGGTCAGCGCCTTTGCGGGCACGGCGACGATGAAGGCGGCCTATGCCCATGCGGTCGCCGACGGCTATCGCTTCTATTCCTACGGCGACGGATCGCTGCTGTTCCGCGACTGATCGCGGGTCAGGGCCAGAGGCGGCCTGAGCGCCAGGCCTCGCCGTCGCGGTCGAAACGCAGTCGGTCATGCAGACGGAACGGGCGATCGCGCCAGAACTCGACCGAGCGCGGCACGACGCGCCAACCGGTCCAGTGGGACGGGCGCGGCACCTCCTGACCATCGAAACGCGCGGTTTCGCGGCCCACGGCCTCTTCCAGCACCGTGCGATCCGACAGGGGGCGGGACTGGTCCGAGGCCCAGGCGCCGATGCGGCTTTCGCGCGCGCGGCTGGCGAAATAGGCGTCGGCCTCGGCCGGCGTGACCGGCTCGACCGCGCCGCGGACCCGCACCTGGCGGCGCAGGGATTTCCAGTGGAAGGTCAGGGCGGCGGCCGCGCAACCGGCCAGTTCGACGCCCTTGGCGCTCTCGCTGTTCGAGTAGAAGGTGAAGCCCCGCGCATCGACGTCCTTCAGCAGAACGATCCGCGCATCGGGCAGGCCGTCGGCGTCGATGGTCGACAGGGTCATGGCGTTGGGATCGTTCGGCTCGTGCGCCCTCGCGTCCGCCAGCCATTCGACGAACAGGCCGATCGGTTCGGGCCGGTCGAAGATGGTCTCGTCGCCATTGGCGGCCAGGGCGGCGGCATAATCGCGGGCGTATTCTTCACGCGACGGGCTGGGCGGGATCACGGATGCGGTCATGCGAGTGATGTAGTCGGTGCGGGCGCGGCTGGAAATGATCGAGGTCAAAAACGGGCGTGTCGCCGTCAGGGTTAACCGCCCATTGACCCTGATGCGCGAACGGTGACGGCATGAGCGCGCCTGTTCCGACTTCAGATGTGTCCGGCGTCCGCGAGGCCCTCTCGATCCTGGGCCTGGAAACGGATGTGCGCGGCGATGTCGATGCGTCGACGCTGAAGGCCGCCTTCCGAACGGCGGTGAAGGCAGCGCGGCCGGATCAGGCCGGCGGGGACGCCGAGCGGTTCCGGCGCGTGATTGCGGCCTATCGGCTGATCCAGGCGCACCAGCCCCCCCGCCCCGCCCTGTCGGCGCCCGCCGCGCGGCCCGCGCCGACGCCGGTTCTGGTTTTGTCGCCGATGCAGGCCCTGGCCGGTGGTCAGGTCGAGGTCCGGCTGGGCGCGCGGGTGGTGCGGGTCACGGCGCCCAAGGGCCTGCGCAGCGGCGATCATCTGCGGCTCAGGCGCGGGGCGGCGGACGGGAGCGATCTCTATCTGTCGGTGCTGATCCGACCCGAGGACGGGCTGTCGGTCGTCGGCGACGACCTGTTCATGACCTGGGCCGTCGAGCGTCGCCTGATGGCCGACGGGGGGCGGGTGGAGATCGAGACCCCTGTCGGCACGCGCTCGGCCTGGATCACAGCCGACATGGCCGCGCCGGTGCGGGTGCGGTTGAAGGACCTGGGCCTGCCCGCGCGGGGATCGCGGCCGGCGGGGCATCTGTTCGTGACGCTGGAGCCGTCGTCCGATGTTCCCTCGGCGGCGGAGGACCTGCTGGTGCGGTTCACGCGGGTCTGGACGCAGGAGCGTCTGGCGGCCTAAGTCGGGGCCATGTCGCACAATACCTTCGGCCATCTGTTTCGCGTGACCACCTGGGGCGAGAGCCACGGGCCGGCGATCGGCTGCGTCGTTGACGGATGCCCGCCGATGATCCCGCTGACCGAGGCGGACCTTCAGCCTTGGCTGGACCAGCGTAAGCCGGGCGGCAGCCGCTTCGTGACCCAGCGCAAGGAAAGCGACACGGCGCGCATCCTGTCGGGCGTGTTCGACGACGGCGACGGACCGGTGACGACGGGCACGCCGATCTCGATCCTGATCGAGAACGAGGACCAGCGGTCCAAGGACTATGGCGAGATCGCCCGCGCCTATCGGCCGGGGCACGCCGACTATGCCTATCAGGCCAAATACGGGGTGCGGGATCACCGAGGCGGCGGACGGTCCTCGGCGCGCGAGACCGCCAGCCGCGTGGCGGCCGGCGCCGTGGCGCGCAAGGTGCTGGGCGAAGGCGTCAGGATTCGCGCAGGCGTGGTCCAGATCGGGCCCCACCGGGTCGCCCCGGATCAAGTCGATTTCGACGCTGTATCCAGCAACCCGCTGTTCGCCGCCTCGGCCGAGGTCGTGGGCGACTGGGAGGCCTATCTGGACGGCATCCGCAAGGCGGGGTCGTCGGTCGGGGCCGTCGTCGCGCTGGAGGTCACGGGCGTTCCGGCGGGCTGGGGCGCGCCATTGTACGGCAAGCTGGACTCGGAACTGGCGGCGGCCCTGATGTCGATCAACGCCGCCAAGGGGGTCGAGATCGGCGCCGGGTTCGAGGCCGCCGAACTGACGGGCGAAGAGAACGCCGACGAGATGCGGCTGGACCTGAACAAGCAGCCGGTCTTCCTGTCGAACAAGGCGGGCGGTGTGTTGGGCGGAATCTCGACGGGCCAGCCGGTGACGGCGAGGGTGGCGTTCAAGCCGACCTCCTCCATCCTGACCCTGCGCCAGACGATCACCCGCGACGGCGAAGAGACGGACCTGCGCACCAAGGGTCGTCACGACCCGTGCGTCGCCCTGCGCGCCGTGCCGGTGGTCGAGGCCATGGCCGCCTGCGTGCTGGCCGACGCCTATCTGAGGCACCGCGCCCAGGTCGGCTGATCAGGGCCTGGATCGGGGCGGACGCGGGTTTGCGCGATCGGTCTCGCGCCTCGGCGGCGGCTCGGTCTGACGCGCCTCGCACCGCATCAAGGCCATCAGGGCCGACAGGCCTGTCGTCATCACGATCATCGCTCGATTCCTGCAACTGCGAACCGTTTGCAGGTTTGCGCATGTCGAGGTCGCGTGCAAGACAAGGGACCGGTGGCGCCCAACTCAGGAGATCAACCGTGCGTGAAGACGGAAAGCTGGACTACCTAGAACTCCCCGCCGCCAACCTGCCCGCGACCAAGCAATTCTACAGCCAGGCGTTCGGCTGGACCTTCGTGGATTACGGCCCGACCTATGCCGCCTTCGATCAGGGTCTGGACGGCGGGTTCGACGCCGATCAGGCCGATCAGACCAAGACCCCTCTTCCTATTCTGTACGCCCACGACCTGGAAGCCATGTTGGCCAAGGTCGAGGCGGCCGGCGGCCGGATCGTGAAACCGATCTACAGCTTCCCCGGCGGTCGCCGCTTCCACTTCGCCGATCCGGCCGGCACGGAAATGGCGGTCTGGTCCGAGGGCTGAGCCCTATTTGACGTCGATGGACTGGCCGATGCGTTCGGCCAGATCCCGGTCCGCGCCCTCGACGCTGGCGATCCAGACGTGGATCTCCTTGGGGTCCGCAGCGCGCTGGAACAGGTGCTCCATCGCCAGACGGCGGCTGCCTTCGGTGACGACGACCGAGGCGCGGCCGCCGGCGCGGACCGTCTCGCCGTCATAGATCGGAAACTGCGACGACGGACCGGCGTAGATCATCAGCAGGGTCTGGTCGCTGCGCTGGACGCGATAGATGTTGGCGTTCGCGCCGGCGCGCGCCGGGGTGATGGTCAGGCCGGTAGGCAGCTGGATGCTGAATGGCAGAGCGGCGATGGCGGCGGCGTTCAAGGCCGCCGGGGCGGGTGCGGCGGTCGGCGGGGTTGCGGCAGGCGCGGTCGTTGTCGGTTGAGGCGTGGTCGCCTGAGGCGCCGCTGTGGTCGGGGCTGGCGTTTGCGGACGTGTCGCGGTCGCCGGACGTGTCGCGGTCGCCGGGCTTTGGCCGATGGGCGGCTGGGTCTGGGTCGTGCGCGTCGTGGGTGACGCGGCGGGCGCCGGACGCGGCGATGCCGCGGGGGTCTGGCCGATTGGAGGCAAGGCCTGGCTCGTCGCCCGGGCCGGGGCCTGCGCCGGGACTTGGGTCGGCGCTGCGGTGGAGGCGGCGGGCGGGGTCGCGGAAGGCGGGGCGCTGTTCAAGTCCCGCGTCAGGTTGGAACCGGCGCGCTGCGGCGGAGGCGTCGTCGCCTGTCCGGAAATCACGAGGGCGGCGGCAAGGGCGATCATGGGCATGGCCGGACCATCGCGCGGCCGGGGCGCGACCGCAAGCGCGACCTCATGCCTTGGGCAGCGCGACCCAGAAGGTGGCGCCCTCGCCCGGCGCCGAGATCACGCCGATCGAGCCGCCCTGCAACTCGACCAATCGCTTGGCCAGGGCCAGGCCGACGCCGTGCCCCTCGACCGTCGAACGCTCAAGCCCCAGGCGGTTGAAGGGTTCGAACAGCTGCGCCTGCTTCTGTGGCGACAGGCCGGGGCCGAAATCGCTGACCTCAATGCGGACGCAGTCGTCCTGACGAAGCGCACGCAGGACGACACGGCCGCCGGACCCGCCGTATTTCAGCGCATTGCTGGTCAGGTTGGTGATGATCTGGGCCAGACGCTGAGAGTCCGCGACCGCGATCAAGCCATCGCCCTCGCACACCACCTCGACGGCGACCCGGTCGGCGTCGGGCCACAGCAGGCACGTGCGGCGCACGTCTTCCAGCAGCCCTGGAATGTCGGTCGGCCGCAGATCGACCCGGACGGCCCCGGATTCGGCGCGGGCCACATCCAGCAGATCATGGGCCAGGGTTTCGACCTGACGCGCGGTCTTGACCAGCATGTCGGACATCTCGGCCTGCTGAGCCGAGACCGGCCCGAGATGGCCCTGTCGCCACAGATCGCCGATGCCGATGATGCCGGCGACCGGGCTCTTGATCTCGTGGGCGACATTGGCGAGCAGGCGGGACTTGGCCTCCGAGGCCTTTTCCGCGCGTTCGCGACCAACGCGCGCGCGCTCCGCCAGAAGGTCACGCTCTTCCAACAACGAGGCCACCAGCAGGACGGGCATATAGCCGATCAGCACCAGCATCTGGGCCATCAGAACCTGGTGAGTCAGGTCGCCCTGAGCATAGGGGCCGTTTCCGATCATGGCGCTGCCGACCAACAGCACGCTCATGACGACCAGGGTGAAGGCGGCGCCCGCGACGCCGAGCCGTACCGCAATGGCCAGCAGAAGCGGCAGCAGGACGAAGCCCATCGGCACGTCGCCCGTGAAGGCGACAAAGTAGAAGACGGGAACAAGGCCGATCAGAACGACGGCCTCGATCAGCTTCCTCGGCTTCAGCAGACGCGCGAACATCGCAGGCGTCAGCGACATCCCTAGCGAACCCAGTACAGCGATGCCCAGGGCGTGACCCAGCCACCAGGTCTGGAACCCCTGCCAAACGATGTCGCCCTGACCCATCAGCGACAGGATCAGGGTGCTGCACAGGGCGGCGGGGATCGGCGCCAGGACAGCCGCGAAGAACAGGAAACTGACCGCGCCGTTCAGGCTGGAAAGGTTGAGCGTGGGCGAGAACCGGCGGGCCAGCAGGACAGCCCCGATGATCTCGATCATGTTGGCGATCGTGAAGGCCAGCGCCAGCGGCGGCTTGTTGCCGGCGATGATCTCGCCAATCAGGATGCTGACGGTCAGGACGCCGGCGAAGGTGAGGTCGCTGGTGCGGCCACGGCTGGTGCGCAGCCAGACGGCGACGGCGACGCCGCTGGCGCCCCACAGGCCCGCCACCAGTCCGGCCGAACGGGCATAGGCGATCGCCAGAGCGACCAGGATGGCGACGACGACGCCCGTCAACACCGGGATCAGGGGATTGGGGCCATCCGGGCCGTCGGCGCCGACGGGGCCGGGCCGATGGCCAGCCGCCATCACGCCCTTGACGGGGGCGCTGTGGGGGGCGTCGATGTTGAGCGCGCGGCTCAGGATCATGGACAGGTTCCGACCAATCAGAGGTCGGAATAGGACGACACGGTTCCTAATATCCCCTGAAGTCAGGCCCGCAATTTTTCATTGAAACGCCTGACGGCCTCGGCTGCGCCGTCGGGATGGTTCCAGACCCCGCCGCTGACCGCCACGAAGTCGGCGCCGGCCTGGGCAAGCTCTGCAGCGTTGTCGACCGTGATCCCGCCGATGGCGACGCAGGGTGTCTCGACCGTCTCTTGCCACACCGTCAGGATGTCTAGGGACGGACGATGCACCGTTTCCTTTGTATCGGTGGGATAGAAGGCGCCGAAGGCGACGTAGTCGGCGCCGCCCTCTGCGGCGTCCCAGGCCAGGTCGCGGTCGTCGTGGCAGGTGACGCCGATCATGGCATCCGGCCCCATGATACGCCGCGCCTCGGCCAGAGAGCCGTCTTCCTGACCGATGTGAACGCCGTCGCAGCCGGTAGCCCACGCCAGATCCGGGCGGTCGTTCAGCAGGACCGCGACATCATGACGCCGCGCAATGGGAGCCAACACCTCGACCGCCGTGCGGATAGCGGCGTCGTCGGCGGGCTTCAGCCGGATCTGCAAGGCCGCGACGTCGCCGGCGGCCAAGGCCTCATCGAGGGTTTGCGCAAAGGCGTTCAGGTCGGCGATCGCGGGCGGCGTGATCAGATACAGCCGGCAGGGCGGACGCTCGGGGACGGTGGGTGTTCGGGCCATGTCCGTCATTGCCCGCCCCCGCGACGATCCGTCAACGGCCCACCGCCAGCTGAGCCATGCGAACGACTTGCAATCGCCTTAAGGGCTGCTATAGCGAACCATTCTCAGTCAGTGAAACGTGTAGCGCCTCGTGTACGTCTGCAACTGTAACGGTCTTCGCCAGCGTGATGTCGCCCAGGCCATCGAGGCCGGCGCCTGCCGTCCACGCGACATCTTTGCGCGCAACCAGTGCCAGGCCCAGTGCGCCAAATGCGTCTGCGAGATGCGTCAGATGATTCAGGAAAGCCGCGAAGCGTTCGCACTCGCAGCCGAATAGTTTGCTTCGCCTGCGGCCGACAGTCACTCGCACTCTCAATGCAGTGATAAAAACTCGCAAATAAACAAAGCCCGTTTTACTGTGTTATGGCTGCGCTCGACAGACGGCGACAGCGCCGTGGCGAGACCAAGGACGATGGCCATGAAGGGCGACCCCGCAATCCTGCGCACGCTGAACGCAGTGCTGACCAACGAGCTGACAGCCGTAAATCAGTACTTCCTGCATGCCCGGATGTTCGAAAGCTGGGGCCTCGCGCACCTGGGCAATGTGATCTACGAAGAATCGATCGGCGAGATGAAGCACGCCGACATGCTGATTAAACGCATCCTCTTCCTGGACGGCCTGCCCAATCTGCAGGACCTGCACAAGTTGAAGGTCGGCGAAGATCCGATCGAATGCCTGGGCGCCGACCTGCAACTGGAACTGGACAGCCGCGCCACGACCGCCGCCGCCGTGACCCAGTGCGAGGAAACCCGCGATTACGTCAGCCGTGACCTGCTGATGAAGATCCTGGCCGACACCGAAGAGCACATCGACTTCCTGGAAAACCAGCACAAGCTGATCGAGCTGATGGGCGCCCAGAACTATTTGCAATCTGCGATGAAAGAGATCGTCACGGACGGCGCGGCGACCGGCAACTAAGCTCTGCCTTCTGACGGAACTCCAATCCGCTCCGGCCATTAGCCTGTCAGGGCCAAGCTGGAGCGGACCATGACCGATATCGACGACGCCATCGACGACGTGCGCGACGCCGCCATGGGCTTGTTGAACAGCGAGGGCCGCAGCGCCGGCCATGTGGTCGCCGGGATCGCCCTGACCGTCGGCTTCGCCCTGTTGGCCCACACCATCGCCTCGGGCGCGTTGAAGCCCCGTCGCAACCTGAAACAGGTGCGCGACAAGGACCTGCCGATCACCGAAAAGCCCAAGGGGGCCTTCAGCCTGATCCTGCCGGCGGTGTTTTCGGCGACGACCCTGTCGGCCGTGCGCGTCTGGAACGCGCCTCCGCAAAAGGAACGGACCCGCGCCATGGGCCTTTGGGTCGCGGCCCAGACGGTGAACGCCGTCTGGTTGGGCCTGCGGCCGTCGTCGATGGCGCGTCAGGTGGTCGCCGCGATGTCGTCGGCCGGTCTGGCCGCCGCCTTCGCCCACGAAGCGCGCAAGCTGGACGAAGGAGCCGGCAAGATGGCGGCGCCGCTGGGGTCGGGCGTGCGGTTCGGAAACTTCCTGCACCGCAAGGCCGAAGACGCCTCGGGCGGACGCACCCTGCATTAGGTTGCGTCGCCTTGCCCTTTATCGGGGCTTCCTCTAGGGATCGCGCCCTATTCGCCTCGCCCCGAACGGTGCGAGGGCGCAACTCCATTTCCGATGTGACCCCATGAAGATCAACGGCAACACCATCAAGCCCGGCATGGTCCTGCAGCACAATGGCGGCCTGTGGGTCGTCACCAAGGCCAGCCACGTCAAGCCCGGCAAGGGCGGCGCCTTCGCCAACGTCGAGGCCAAGAACCTGGAGACCGGCAACAAGCTGAACGAACGCTTCCGGTCGGAAGACAAGGTCGAGCGCGTGACGCTGGAACAGAAGGACTTCTCCTATCTGTTCGACAACGGCGACAGCCTGGTCTTCATGGACGACACCACCTACGAGCAGATCGAACTGCAAAAGGACTGGGTCGGCGAAGAGCGCATCCCCTATCTGCAAGAAGGCATGAAGGTCGTCATCGAGATGCACGAAGAGCGTCCGATCGGCCTGGAACTGCCCGATCAGGTCGTGCTGGAAGTCGCCGAGACCGAGCCGACCGTGAAGGGCCAGACCGCCTCGTCGTCCTACAAGCCAGCGCTGGCGTCGAACGGCGTGCGCATCATGATCCCGCCCTACATGTCGGCCGGCGAGCGTATCGTCGTCGACACGACCAGCGGCGAATACGTCCGCCGCGCGGACTAACAGACCACCACGCTAAAGCGGCCCCTCGCGGGGCCGTTCCTTTCTGAACTTCTCCGACTGTCCGGCTGCGGCTTTGAAGGACTTTCGGACCAGGAGATTCCCCGATGGCCCTCGCCTCCGCCCTGCTCCAAGTCATGACCGATGCGGTGCGCAAGACCGCCCGCCCGATGCTGCGCGACTTCGGCGAAGTCTCCCAGCTTCAGGTGTCGAGGAAGGGCCCCGGCGATTTCGTCACGGCCGCCGACCTGAAGGCCGAAGACACGCTGTACGAATTGCTGATGAAGGCCCGCCCCGGCTATGGCTTCCTGGGCGAGGAACGCGGCATGATCGAGGGGACGGACAAGTCCCACACCTGGATCGTCGATCCGATCGACGGCACCACCAACTTCATGCACGCAATGCCCCACTTCGCCATCACGGTGGGGCTGGAGCGCCGCGCGCCGGACGGGACGAGCGAGATTGTCGCCGGCGTGACCTACAACCCCGTCATGAACGAGCTGTTCTGGGCCGAAAAGGGCAAGGGCTGCTATCTGAACGACCAGCGCATCCGCGTCGCCGGCCGTCGCGATCTGTCCGAAAGCCTGATCGCCACCGGACTGCCCTTCATCGGCAAGTCGGGTCACGCCCAGTCGATCAAGGATCTGCACGCTGTGGGCCAACGGGTCGCCGGCATCCGCCGCCTGGGCTCGGCCGCGCTGGACTTCGCCTGGGTCGCCGCAGGCCGCTACGACGCCTATTATGAGCGCAATCTAAAGCCCTGGGACGTGGCGGCGGGCATCCTGTTCGTCACCGAGGCCGGCGGCCGGGTCACGACCATCGAGAACGACGGCGATCCCAAGACGGGCAAGTCGATCCTGGCGTCGAACACCGAACTGCATCCGAACCTGCGCAAGGTGCTTCAGGGCTCCTGAGGCTCGCTTATGTCTCTTCCCCGCTTGCGGGGAAGTGGCGCGGCGCTTCTTCAGCGCCGTGACGAAGGGGCTCTTGCCTGATCGCCAGCGGCCGGTGGGGCGTCAAGACCCCCTCCACCGCTTCGCGGTCCGCCTCCTCACATGTGGGGAGGAGACGGTCATCGGCCTGTCGCGCCCCCGCCCTATCCAAGGCGGATGATCCGTTTCATCCTGTGCGGCCTCGTCCTTCTGACCGGAGCGCCCGCCCTGGCCCAGCCCCTGATCATCGCCCATCGCGGCGCGTCCGGCGAACGGCCCGAGCACACGCGCGCGGCCTATGAGCTGGCGATCCAACAGGGCGCGGATGTGATCGAGCCGGATCTGGTGCTGACTAGGGATGGCGTCTTCGTCGATCGGCATGAGAACGAGATTGGCGGCACGACCGACGTGGGCGACCGGCCCGAGTTCGCGGGCCGTCGGACGACCAAGACCATCGACGGGGTCGAGACCACCGGCTGGTTCACCGAAGACTTCACCCTGGCCGAGTTGAAGACGCTGAGGGCGAGGGAGCGGTTGCCCGCGTTTCGACCGGGCAGCGCCGCCTATGACGGTCAAGAGCCAATCCTGACCTTCGACGAGGTCGTCGCCATCGCGCGCGAGGCCTCGACGCGGACCGGGCGGACGATCGCCGTGGCGCCGGAGCTGAAACACCCGACCTATTTCGCCGCGATCGGTTTGCCGATGGAGGACGGTTTCGTCACCGAACTGGAGCGGCTGGGTCTGACGGGCGCCGAGGCCCCGATCATCATCCAGTGTTTCGAGGTCGGGCCGCTGGAGCGGTTGGCGACGCGCATCGATGCGCCGCTGGCTCAACTCGTGGCGGCCAAGGGCGGACCGGCGGACCGGGCGGACGTGACCTATGCGCAGATGATCGCGCCCGAGGGGCTAAAGGCCATCGCCGCCTACGCCGACTGGGTCGCGCCGGAGATGACCTTGGTCCTGCCGCGCGACGCACAAGGCCGCACGACCGCGCCGAGCACTCTGGTCACCGACGCCCACGCGGCGGGCCTCAAGGTCGTGGTCTGGACCCTGCGGGCCGAGAACGCCTTCCTGCCGGTCGAGCGACGCAGAGGCGACGATCCGGCCGGGCACGGCGACATGACCGGCTATGCCTCAGCCTTCGCCGAGGCCGGGGTCGATGCGCTGTTCAGCGACTTCCCGGCCCTGGCGCGGACCACGGCGCCCTAGTTGCGGAACTGAAGCTCGGCGAGACGGGCGTAGAGGCCGCCCTGGGCGACGAGTTGCTCGTGGGTGCCTTCTTCGACGACGCGGCCGTCGTCCATGACGACGATGCGGTCGGCGCGCAGGACGGTGGCGAGGCGGTGGGCGATGACCAGTGTGGTGCGCTCCTCCATCGCCTGATCGAGGGCGACCTGGACCAGGCGTTCGCTTTCGGCGTCGAGGGCGCTGGTGGCCTCGTCCAGCAGCAGGATGGGGGCGTCGCGGACCAGGGCGCGAGCGATGGCCAAGCGCTGGCGCTGGCCGCCCGACAGGCTCTTGCCGCGCTCACCGAGCGGGGTGTCGAACCCTTCCGGGAGGGCGTCGATGAAGCCGAGCGCCTGGGCCTTTTCGGCGACGGCGCGGGCCTCTTCCAAAGTCGTGTTCTCGCGGCCGAAGCGGATGTTCTCCAAGGCCGAGCCCGAGAACAGCGGCGTTTCCTGAGACACCCAGGCGAAGCGGTCGCGCACGGCGACGGGATCGGCCTGGCGCACATCGACGCCGTCGACCGAGACCATGCCGGTCTGCGGATCATAGAAGCGCAGCAGCAGGCGGAAGACCGTGGACTTGCCGGCGCCAGACGGGCCGACCAGGGCGACCGTCTCACCAGGGCGCACGGTCAGGCTGAAGCCCTTCAAGGCCGGAAGGTCGGGGCGGCCCGGATAGGCGAAGCCCACGGCCGACATCGACACCTCGCCGCGCGGGGGCGTCGGCAGGGCGGTGGCCTGAGGCGGCGGGGCGATGCCGGCGACGGCGCGCATCAGCTCCTCGATCCGCTCCATGGCGCCGGCGGCCTTTTGCACGTCGCCCCAGCTTTCGCCGAGCGCGCCAACGGCGCCTGCGGCGAAAACGGACAGCAGAACGAACTGAAGCAGGGCGCCGGGCGTCATGGCGCCCTTCACCACGTCCTGGGCGCCCAGCCACAGCACCAGGGTCACGCCGCCGAACATGACAACGATGATCAGGGCGGTCATCCAGGCGCGGGCCTGCATCCGCGTCAGGGAAGCGTTGAAGGCGTCCTCGACCGCCGCGCCGAAGCGGGTGATGGCGCTCTGTTCACGGCCGAAGGCCTGGACCGTCTCGATGGCGTCCACGCTTTCGCCGGCGAAGCCGACGGCGTTGGCGAAGCGGTCCTGGGACGCGACGGTCAGTTTGCGCACCTTGCGGCCGAAGATGAAGATCGGCCCCAGCAGGAAGGGCACGATCAGCAGGACGAAGCCAGTCAGTTTGGGGCTGACGAAGAACAGCAGGGCCACGCCGCCGATCAGGGTCAGGAAGTTTCTGAGCGCGTAGGAGATCGACGTCGTCATCAACGTCTCGACCAGGGCGATGTCCGTGGTCAGGCGCGACAGCACCTCGCCGGTGCGCATATGGGCGTAGAAGGACGGGTCCAGCGTCAGGATGCGGCCGAACAGGCCCTTTCGCACATCGGCGATGACGCGCTCGCCCGTGCGGGTGACGAAATAGTAGCGGGCGGCGGTCGCCAGCCCCAGGAACAGGGCGTTGGCCCCCAGCAGCAGGAACCAGATGTTCAGATTGGCGCCGCCCGCCTCGAACCCATGGTCGATGGCTCCGCGCGCCAAGGCGGTCAGGCCCAGCGAGGCGGCGGTGGACAGCAGCAGCCAGAAGACCGCCATCAGGGCATGACCCTTGTGGCGCATGGCGAAGGGAATCAGTCGCGCGAGCGGGCGGATGTCGCGGCGCTTGGCGCGCTTGGCGCCCGCTTCGGACATCTGGTCGGCCAGAAGGGCGCCGGCGCTGGGCCTCCCCTCCAGCGACGCCATGCCCGAGGCGCGGTTGGCGGAAGGGGCGGAGGCGGCGGCTTGATCGGTCATTTCGCCCGCCTCTTGCCCCGGAACGCCCCCCGGTGTAAACGCCGCCCCTCATTCCCGCCGGATTTCTGGCGGGTTTCTCATTTCACGCGCACGGACGGTCGGCATCGTCACCGCGCAGAGACCGGACGACGACCATGAAGGCGGATACCCATCCCGACTACCACTTCATCACCGTGGTGATGACCGACGGCAGCACCTATCAGACCCGTTCGACCTACGGGAAGGAAGGCGACAAGCTGGCCCTCGACATCGATCCGTCGACGCACCCGGCCTGGACGGGCGGCAACGCCCAGCTGATGGACCGCGGCGGCCGCGTCTCGCGCTTCAACAACAAGTTCGCCGGCTTCATCAAGAAGTAAGCGCGTCCTGGCTGCGACATCTCGCAGCAATCGGAACACCAAGAGCGTCGGTCGCAAGGCCGGCGCTTTTTGTTTGGTCGGAACACCGATAATGTGGGGGCGTTCGGGTACCAGGGGCGTCGGCCACGCTGGCCGAAGCGATCGAAGAAGCGGAAGACTATGAATAGACGGCAACTGGGTCTGGGCGTCACGACGGCGGCCATGACCCTTGGCTCGGCGGCGCGCGCGCAGCAGGTCTTCGTGCAGCGCGGACCGGAGGCGACCGCCTTCTACAACAGCTTCAACGATCAGATTTCGCGTCTGCCCGAGACGCAGCAGGCGGATGTGCGCGCCTTTTATGAAATGAACGGCTGGCGGCCGGTGTGGAACGCCGACCGGGTGCGGGCCTTGAACACCGTCGCGGCCGGCGCCAATCGCCATGGTCTGGCGGGCTCTGACTATTTCGACTTCGTGGGACTGGCCGCCGATCCGGCGAGCGCGGACCTGCGGACCACGGCGGCGGCGCTGGCCTATGCCCGCGTCCTGGCCGAGGGCAAGGTGCGGCCCGAGACGGTCGAAGATCTTTGGGAAATGCAGAAAAACCGTGTGGACCTGCCGCGCGGTCTCAGCGACGCCCTGAGCCGCAATGTGCTGGGCCAATGGTACGACGGCCTGGCGCCCACCGACATCGGCTATCAGAACCTGTCGGCCGGCTATGTCCGCTATCGCCGTCTGGCGGCGCAGGGCGGCTGGCCCCGCTTCACCCAGGGCGCGACCATAGAGCCCGGCAACAGCGATCGCCGCATCCCCGCCCTGATCGACCGCCTGACGGCCGAGGGCGATCTGTCGGCCGCCGACGGCGCGCGGCTGAAGTCGCAGGGCCTGGTTTACAACGCCGAACTGCAACGTGCGGTGCAAAGCTTCCAGAACCGCCATGGCCTTGGCGCAGACGGGCGGATCGGCGCAGGCACCCAGCGCTCGCTGGGCGCCTCGGCCGAGGACCGTGCGCGTCAGATCGCGCTGAACCTGGAGCGCCGTCGCTGGCTGAAGCGCGAGGTCGCGCCCGAGCGGATCGAGGTCAACACCGCCGCCGCCATCATGGTCTATTGGAAAGACGGCAAGCCGGTTCACTCCAACCGCGTCGTCGTCGGCTCGGCTGAGAACCAGACGCCCAGTCTGGAGAAGCCGTTCGCCTCGGTCGTGGCCAATCCGCCCTGGTATGTGCCGGCCGGCATCGCGCGCCGCGAAATCCTGCCCAAGGGGCCGGGGTATCTGGCCGCCAACGATATGTATGTGAAGGACGGCACGGTCATCCAGCGCGCCGGCCCGCGCTCGGCCCTGGGCTATGTCAAGTTCGAGCTGCGCGACAGCTACGCCATCTTCCTGCACGACACGCCGTCTAAGGCCGCCTTCAACCTGTCCACGCGTCAGCGCAGCCACGGCTGCGTGCGGGTGCAGAATGCGGTGGAGTTCGCGCGCCTGCTGCTGTCGCCCGATCCGACGAAGCTGGCCCAGTTCGACACGGCCCAGGACACGCGCGAGACGACGCGCGTAACGACCGGACGCGAAATCTCGGTGCGTCTGCTGTACTGGACCGCCTTCGTCGACGGTCAGGGCCGCGTGGCGTTCCGTGAGGACGTCTATGGCCGCGACGACAAGCTGGCGCAGGCGCTGGGCATCGGCGTCAATCTGCCCAAGCCCATCGACGACGGCCGGGCGGACGCCAACGACGTCGGGCCGTAAAGGGGCGATCAGCCCCTGAAGGCCGCCTCGAGCATGCCCATCTGGCTGAGCACCGGGTTTTCCGGGGCCTGATCCTGATCGTCGGCATACATGCGGCGATCCAGATACAGGGTGCGGTCGAACAGCTTTTCCGACCGCACGAGGTATTCGATCAGGGCGATCGGAAGTTCGGCGTGGCTGGGCTCGGCGTCGATGCGGCGCTCGTTCAGGCGATAGCGCGGCTCGCAGGCGGTTTCCGGCGACATGTCGTCTTCTCGCACGGCGCGCTGGACCAGGAGCCAGGAGGCGATCTGCATCAGGCGGGTGGTCAGCTTCATGCTCTCGGCCGCATAGGCAAGGGCGGCGGCGCGCGACAGCATCTTGGAGTCGCGACGGCCCTCGCCGTCCAGATAGGCGGCGGTTTCTTCGACCAGTTCCATGCCTTCGCGGAAGGTGCGATCGAACAGCTCGGACCGGGCGAAATCGCGAACGGTGCGGCTGCGGTCAGCGGGGGACGGAGCGGAGGTCATTTGAGCATTGATCATCAGAGAAGGTCGGGTCCGTCCTGCAATCGGCCCCTGGCGGCGCCGTTCGCACGAAAGATGCAACGCTCATGCCATGCCAGCGGATCATTCGCGATCACGAACCGAAGTTGAACAGGGCGTCGGCGGCGTTTTTCTTGGAGCGTTTCGTCTCAATCGCGGCGCGCGAACGCGCGATCTCGGCCTCAAGCGCGGCGATCCGCTCCTGCAAATCCTCGACGGCGTAAACATCCAGGTCTTCGCGTGACAGGGCCCGCAGCGGCTCGCCGCGTTGCGGGCGGGGTTCAAGATCTTCGAACATCGTCGCCTTCCTTTCGCGCTGTCATGGCCAAGACGGTCCACGGTTCCTATCTGAACGCCCGGATACGGACGAATGCAAGGCGAGTGCGATGCGCGTGATCGAAATCGAAGGCGGTTCCGGACCGGCCGAGGCCCTGAAGATCGCCGAACGGCCCGATCCCGTGGCGAGGCCGGGTCAGGTGCTGATCCGGGTGCGGGCGGCGGGTGTGAACCGGCCGGACCTGCTGCAACGCATCGGCGCCTACCCCCCTCCCCCCGGCGCGTCGGACGTTCTGGGGCTTGAAATCGCCGGCGAGATCGAGGCCGTCGGAGAGGGCGTCACGCGCTGGGCAGTCGGCGACCGGGTCTGCGCCCTGCTGGGCGGCGGCGGCTATGCGGAGTTGGCCGTGGTGGATGCGCGTCATGTCCTGCCGATCCCCCAGGGTCTGGATTTCGTTCAGGCGGCCGTGCTGCCGGAAACCGTCTTCACCGTCTTCGCCAATGTGTTCGAGGGCGGCGCGCTGAAGGCCGGCGAGACGTTGCTGATCCACGGGGCGACCAGCGGCATCGGCGTGACGGCCATCCAGATGGCCAAGGCGGCAGGCGCCCGGGTGATCGCCACCTCGCGCGGGGCGGACAAGGCCACAGCCGCCAAGGTGCTGGGCGCGGACATCAGCCTGGACGCCAAGAGCGATGATCTGGAGGCGCAGATCCGCGAGGCGGGCGGCGCGGACGTGGTTCTGGACATGGTGGGGCGAGACTACGCCGCCCTGAACCTGAACAGTCTGAATGCGGGCGGGCGTTGGGTGGTCATCGCCTCCCTGACCGGCCCCAGGGTCGAGATGGATCTGCAGCGGATCATGCTGAAGCGATTGACCCTGACGGGATCGACCTTACGCAGCCGCCCGGCAGACGAAAAGGCGCGTCTGACCGCGGCTGTCGAGGCGACCGCCTGGCCGTGGGTCGCATCCGGCAAGGTGAAGCCGCCGGTTCAGGCGGTGTTCGCGTTGGAGCAGACGGCCGATGCGCACGCCGAACTGGAAGCCGGCGGGCACATCGGCAAGATCGTGCTGAGCGTCTAGTAGCGACCGCCGCGCACGGGGCGCAGCGACGAGATGTTGTCGTTGAAGCCGCCGTTCAGGAAGCGGACATCGCCTTCGACGATGCGGCAGCGTCCCCGGAACTCGGCGTCGGTGCAGACTTCCCAGCGGCCTTCGACGCGCATCGAACTGATGCGGTCATTGAACGGGGTGCGGCCCAGGTTGCGGTCCTCGCTGATGAACTCACGCGAGGCGCCGCGGAAGTTGGCGTCGTCATAGACGGTGATCGAGGACCGACCCCAGCCGCCGCCATTGCCGCCGCCCCATCCCCCTTCGCCTTCCCACTGACCTCGCACCGGGCCACAGACCAACAGACCATTTTCGTTCGCGATGTCGAAGCGGCCGCAGCGGCTGTAGTCCAACGAGCTGGCGCGACGATCCCGACCGCCGCCCTCGCAACGGGCGAACAGGCGACCGCCGCGCACCGAGGCGTCCGTGCAGCTTTGGCGATAACTGCCCTGGGGCGCGCGGCCGGCGCCAGCGCCCCAGTCTGGACCGCCGTTGCCCGGCCCACCATTGCCAGGCCCCCAGCCGCCGCCGGGACGGCCGGGCTGGCTGTCTTCATAGTCGCCACGGAACCGCCCGCAGACCAGCAGGCCGTTGTCGTTGTTGATCTCCTCGCCGCCGCAGCGGTTCAGCTCGATCGACGTGCCGCGCATCCGTCCGCGCGTATCGCGGCAATCGGCATAGAGACGACCGCGGTTCACATAGGCTTCCGAACACGACTGGGTATAGCCGCCGCGCGGGGCGACGCGTTGCTGCGCATAGTCCTGGCCCGAGGCCATCGCTGCGGCCAGAGCCGCGCCAAGCAGAATGGACATGGTGGTTCTCCTCTCCCGAAGCTGAAAAGCTTCATTACCGCGAAGGTTGCGTCAGGGCGGATGAACCGTTGCTGTATGGGATTGTCGCTCAGCGTTTTCTTTTGTGTCGAATAGGCCTATATCGGCATCATACGCGCCCGGTCGAAAGGCCGGGCGCCGTCGTATCCAACGCCAGCCGAAGCCTCATTCGGCGGCTCAACAACACCGGGACGAACGCCCCATGAGCGACATTCTGATGCCCAAGGCCACTGCGGTCTGGCTGGTCGACAACACCTCTCTCAGCTTCGAGCAGATCGCCGACTTCTGCGGCCTGCACCCGCTGGAAGTTCGCGGCATTGCCGACGGCGACGTGGCGCGCGACATTCGTGGCGTGGATCCCGTCACCGGCGGCCAGCTGACGCGCGAAGAACTGGACAAGGCCCAGGGCGACGAAAACTATCGCATGAAGGCGATCGTCAGCCGCCACGCCGAACTGCTGAAGTCGGCTAAGCCGGCGCCCAAATACACGCCGGTGTCGCGTCGCCAGGACCGCCCCGACGCCATCGCCTGGTTCGTGCGCAACCACCCCGAGGTGACCGACGCCCAGATCGCCAAGATGCTGGGCACGACCAAGTCCACCATCGAGAGCGTGCGCAACCGCACGCACTGGAACAGCGCCAACATCAAGCCGGTCGACCCGGTGACCCTCGGCCTGGTCGGCCAGCTGGCGCTGGATGAGATCGTCAAGAAGGCCGCCGACAAGAAGGCCAAGGACGACCTGAAGAATGGCGGCGGCACGATCCAGCCTGTCGAACAGGTCGAGGCCGAGCCCGAGTTCGTGCCGGAAGCCCGCCAACGTCCCGGCGCTGAGCCGACGGCGGAATCGGTGTTCGGCACCAAGGACTGACCCGCCTTCGCGTAACGAAAACGGCCCCGGAGAGCGATCTCCGGGGCCGTCGTCGTTTCAGGGAAGCGGACGCTAGGTCGCGCGCGCCTCCAGACTGGTGATTTCTTCCTTCAGCCGAAGCTTCTTCTGCTTCAGCGCCCTGACCTGCAACGGATCCGTGGACGGGCGGGTAAGCTCCTTCTGGATGGTCTCATCCAGGGTGCGATGACGATTACCCAGTTCGCGAATACGAGCCTCGATGGTCATGGCTTGCGCCTCCTTTGGTTAGGGACCAGTAGAGTGAGCGCCCGGTTTGGCGCGCTGTGTAATCACTTTCCAGTGACAGCCCGTCGCCCCGGACCCGAAGGAGGCTGACCCCCAAAATGGACGATGATGTGAACGGAGCCATACGGAACCCGCCCGCCAGACTGGTGGTCGGAATTTCAGGGGCTTCCGGTGCCGTCTATGGCGCCCGGATGCTGGACGCACTGAACGATTTGAGCGTCGAAAGCCATCTGGTCGTGACCAAGGCCGCCCTGCTCACATTGTCGCAGGAGACCGATCTGTCGCCCGACGAACTGACGGCCAAGGCGTCAGTGGTTCACAAGCTGGGCGACGTGGGGGCGACGATCGCCTCCGGCTCGTTCCGCACCCTGGGCATGATCGTGGCGCCCTGCTCGATCAAGACGATGAGCGAGATCGCGACCGGCGTGACCTCTACCCTGCTGACGCGGGCGGCGGACGTGACGCTGAAAGAGCGGCGACCGCTGGTTCTGATGGTGCGCGAAACGCCGTTCCACCTGGGCCACCTGCGCACCATGACGGCCTTAGCCGAAATGGGCGCGATCATCGCCCCGCCCCTGCCCGCGCTTTACGCCCGGCCGAGCTCGATCATGGATATGGTCGATCAGTCGGTGGGTCGGACGCTGGACCTGTTCGGCCTGGATTGGGGCGCGGTGCGGCGCTGGGAAGGCCTGAAGTCATGAGGCTGTGGGACTGGGCGATCGCCGCCTATGGCGCGCCGGGGGTCGGCGAGGCGTGTCTGGCGCTACAGGACAGCCACGACCAGAACGTGCCTGTGCTGCTGTGGTCGGCCTGGGTCGCGGCGACAGGCCGAAAGCCGGACGAAGAGACGATCGAGGCGGCCTGCGACACGGCCCGCGCCTGGGACAGCGTCGTGGTCGCCCCGCTGCGTTCGGTGCGGCGGATACTGAAAGCGCCGGTGCCCGATATCGACGACGGCCCGCGAGAGAGCGTGCGCAACCGCATCAAGGCGCTGGAGCTGGCGGCAGAGCGGCATTTGCTGGATGCGCTGGAGGCGCTGGCGCCCGAACCCAGCGGGCCGGCCCGCCCGATCATCGACGGCCTGGCAGCCACGGCGCGGATGTGGGCCGACGTGACACCGCGCCCGGCCCTGATCCGGCTCGCAGACGCCCTTCCGACCTGAGATCAGCGTGGCTATAAGCGGCCTGAGACGAGCGGCGTGGAGATGACACGATGAACGACGACACGCCTGCGATCACCGAGGAAATGGTCGAGCTTCACGCGCGGGTGAAGCATCTGCGCCAAGAACACGCCGATCTTGACGCCTCGATCGAAGCCCTGGGTCAGGCCGCCATTCCCGATCAGCTGATGATCGCCCGGCTGAAGCGCAAGAAGCTGGCGCTGAAGGACGAGATCGTGAAGCTGGAAGACCGAATCCTGCCCGACATCATCGCCTGATCTGGCCGGGCGAGCGGCAGGTTCCGCCCTGCGACCATCCGCCGCCCTGCCCTAGCCCCAAAGTCGCCAAAGCCCGCGGGCATAAGCCGTCCTCCCACGGAACGCCGTGCGCTGTCGGGGCGCCGCTTCCTTCATTCCAGAGCGTAGAGACGCTGGAGAGGCCGCCGAATGCGACGCCTGCTGTCCAACGCGCCGATGGCGCGGTGCAAGACCCTGTTGATCCACTCCGGCCAGACGGCCGCCTTCGCCGCCGTGGCCGTCTTCGCCGCCGCCGCCGCGCCAAATGCCGCGCGTGAGGCCGCCTTGCCGCCGCCGACCCAGATCGCCGCGCCGGTGTCGCCGCCGCTGAAGGCCGAGGTTGAGAAGGCGGGTCCGATCACGCGCCAGATCGCTTTCACCGCCCCGGTGCGCGGCTATGCGATCAACTCGCCGTTCGGCCTGCGCAAACTAGCCATCGAAGCCAAGGCGCGCGCGCACAAGGGCGTAGATATCGCCGCGCCGAAGGGCACGACTGTTTTCACCGCCGCCGAGGGCGAAGTCATTCGCACGGGGTACGACCCCGAGGGCTATGGCAACTTCATCGAGGTGCGCCACCCCAACGGGATGAGCACCCTGTACGGCCACCTCAGCCGGATCGATGTCGCGAACGGCGATGCGGTCGCGCCCGGTCAGCGCATCGGTCTGGTTGGCTCCACCGGCTATTCCACCGGCCCGCACCTGCATTTCGAGGTCCGTCGCGGCGGCGCGCAGGTGAATCCGACCAAGGTGGTCGATCGCCATTTCGAAGTGACGGTGAAGGCCAAGGCCTGACGCGCATTGCGTTGCGACGCGCGCCGCAAACGTCCTAGTGTCCCCTCACGTTCTGGGAGGGATGGACATGAACAAGATCGTCGCCGCCGTCGTCGCGGGCCTTTTGGCCGCCACGCCCATCGCCGCCTCGGCGCAGGACTATGGGCGCTACAGCGACGCCGCCGCACAGACCGAGTTGTCGCGCGTGGCGGATGTGCAGATGGCGGTCATGGTGCCGATGCGCGACGGCGTGGGACTGGCCACCAATGTCTATCGCCCCAAGAACGCGCCCGGCCCCTTGCCGACCGTGTTCGTCCGCACGCCCTATAACGAGCTGGCCTACAACGCCCGCACCACGCGTTCGGCCCTGAGCTGGGTCAGCAAGGGCTATGCCTTCGTCATCCAGAACGAGCGGGGACGGTATTTCTCGGGTGGCGACTATCAGATCCTGGGCTATCCCCAGACCGACGGCTATGACGCCCTGACGTGGATTGCGGCCCAGCCCTGGTCGAACGGCAAGGTCGGCACCTTGGGCTGTTCGTCCTCCGCAGAGTGGCAGCTGGCCCTGGCGGCCCAGAACCATCCCGCCCATGCCGCCATGGTGCCTCAGGCCTCGGGCGCCGGCATCGGCAAGGTCGGACGGTTCCAGGAACAGGGCAACTGGTACACCGGGGGCGTGCCGCGCAACCTGTTCTTCGTGTGGCTGTACGGCGTGGACAATCCGCAGCGCGCCCAGATTCCGATGGACATCGACCAGGAAACCCGCGCCCGCATCGTCCGCTACAACGACCTGGACGCCAAGAAGCCGGATGTGAACTGGCCCAGCCAGATTCGGCATCTGCCGGTCAACGAGATGCTGAAGGACCTGGGCGAGCCGGCCGGCACGTTCGAGGAACTGATCGCGCGCACCCCATCCGATCCGGCCTGGCGTCAGGGCGGCCTGTATCACGACGACATGGGCTGGGGTGTGCCGTCCCTGTGGTTCAACAGCTGGTATGACGTCTCCATCGGGCCGAACATGGAGCTGTTCAACCACGCCCGGTCCACGACCCAGGATCGCGAGGCGGCCGAGAACCAGTATGTCGTGGTCGGCCCCAACAACCACTGCGCCTTTGGCGGCCTGGGGCCGAACTACAAGTCGGGCGATCGACCGCTGGGCGACGCCACCTTCGACAGCGACGCCCTGGTGCACGCCTGGTTCGATCGCTGGCTGAAGGGCGAGCGCCGCGCCTTCCCCGAGAGCACGCCGCACGTGCAGTATTTCAACATGGGCGAAAACGCCTGGCGCACGGCCGCGCAGTGGCCCCCGGCCGGGGTCAAGACGGTGCGGATGTACCTGCGCTCGGGCGGCGGGGCCAACAGCTTGAATGGCGACGGCCTGTTGAGCCTTCAGGCGCCGCCCGCCGGCGAGCCGGCCGACCGCTATCGCTATGATCCGATGAACCCGGTCCAGACCATCGGCGGCGGCGATTGCTGCAACGGTGGGCTGGTCACGGCCGGGGCCTTCGATCAGCGACCGATCGAGGCGCGCAACGACGTGCTGGTCTATACGTCGGAAGCGCTGACCGAGCCGATGCAGGTCACCGGCTTCATCGATGCGGTGCTGAAGGTGTCGTCCTCTGCGCCCGACACCGATTTCGCGGTCAAGCTGGTCGACGTGGCGCCGGACGGCACGGCCTATATCCTGGGCGACACCATCATGCGGGCGCGCTATCGCAACGGCTATGACCGCCCCGCGCCCCTGACGCCGGGTCAGGTGGCGACCGTGCAGCCCACGCCGCTGACCATCAGCAACACCTTCCAGCCCGGTCACCGCATCCGGGTCGAAGTCACCAGCTCCAACTTCCCCAAGTTCGTGCGCAACCTGAACACGGGCGGACCGAACGAGACCGAGAGCCAGGGCGTGGTCGCCGACAACGCCATCCATCACGCGGGCGACGACGCCTCCTACATCGACCTGCCTGTGGTGAAATAGGCGCCCCTGCGCCGAAGTCGCTGGCGTCCCCTGTCGTCGGATTCTAGTCTGACGACAGGGATTTGGGAGGCGACATGGCGGCGTTGACGCTGGATGGGGTGAACAAGCGATACGGCGATTTTCACGCCGTGCGCGATCTGAGTTTTCAGGTCGAGAAGGGGTCGATCTGCGGCTTTCTGGGACCGAACGGGGCGGGCAAGACCTCGACCCTGCGAATGATCCTGGGGTTGCAGCCAGCGACGTCGGGACGGATCGAAATCCTGGGCGCCGACGACGGGCGCAAGGTGCGCGATCGGATCGGTTTCCTGCCCGAGGAACGCGGCCTCTATAAAAAGATGACACCGGTCGAGGCCATCGCCTTCTTCGGCGCGCTGAAAGGCCTGCCGGTCGCCGAAGGCCGCAAGCGCGCCAAGACCCTGCTGGAGCAGCAGGGCCTCGGCGAGGCGCAGAAAAAGAAGATGAAGGAGCTGTCCAAGGGGATGGCGCAGAAGGTGCAGCTGATCGCCTCGGTCGTGCACCAGCCTGAGTTCGTCATCCTGGACGAGCCCTTCTCCGGTCTGGACCCGATGAACCAGCAGGGCCTGGAGGCGATGATTCGCGGGCTGGCCGCGAACGGCGCCACGGTGCTGTTCTCCACCCACGTGATGCAGCATGCCGAGCGGCTGTGCGACAAGGTCGTGCTGCTGGCGCGTGGCAAGAAGGCGTTCGAGGGGACGGTGGATCAGGCCAAGGCCACTTCGCCGCGCTTCCTGGATCTGGACGGCGCGATCAGCGCGGCCGCCGCCGCCGCCCTGCCCGGCGTGGCGGGCGTCGAGACCCTGTCCGACGTCGATGGCGTGCGTCGCCTGAAAATCGCCCTGGCGCCCGGCGCCGGGGGTCAGGATACGTTGAAGACGGCCTTCCTGAACGGCCTGGACGTGCGCGGCTTCGCGCTGAAGGAGCCGACGCTGCACGACGCCTTCATCGGCCTGACCGGCGACCATCCCGACCAACCCGTCGCATCCGTGGAGGCTGTCCGATGAACCGCACCCTGCTGATCGCGCGACGCGAATATGTCGCCTACGCCAAGACCGTCGGCTTCTGGCTGTCGCTTCTGGCCTTTCCCCTGTTCGCCGTGCTGGGCGGCGGCATTCCGGCGCTGATCAAGGCCTCCGAGCCGATCAAGTCGGTGGCGGTGATCGAGGAAGGCCCCAATGCGACGGGTCTGGCCGCCGCCGTTCGCGCCTCTCTGCAAGCGGATGTGGATCGTCAGAACGAACGCCTGCGCGAAGCCGCTGAAAAGGGACAGGCGGGCGCCGGGCGCGCCGTCGCCTCCATTACCGGCCCCAAGATCCGTCTGGTTGACACGCCGCCCGCCATCGCCGACGCCGTCGGCCCGGCCCGTGACGAGGCGATCCGCAAGTCGCTGGACAAGCAGACCTCGAACGCCAGGCGCCTCGACGCCGTGGTCTTCCTGAGCCGCACGGATGGCAAGCCCGCCGCCCAGGTCTGGACCGCGCGCGCCACCGACAACGACGTTTCCGGCTTCGTCCGAAATGCCCTGCGTGATGCCCGACGCACCGAACTTCTGACCGCCGCCGGGGTCGCCCCGGCCGTGGCGCAGGAGGTTCAGACCTTCCGACCCGAGGTGAAGTCCTTCTCGCCCAGCGCGGCCAGCGGGGGCGAGGTGTCGATGCGTGACCGAATCCCGTCCTTCATCGGCCTGGGCGTCGGCTTCCTCTTGTGGTCGCTGGTCATCACCGGGGCCTCCATCCTGCTGAACAGCGTGATGGAGGAGAAGTCCAACAAGATCCTGGAGGTGCTGCTGTCCTCGGCGTCGGCGACCGAAATCCTGACGGGCAAGGTGCTGGGGGTGGCGCTGCTGACCCTGACGGTCATGGGGG
>NZ_WJWX01000014.1:0-78297 GCF_009661015.1 Brevundimonas sp. SPF441
CCCATCCCCGACCCCCGCCGGGGAGGCCGACAGGGTGCGGGAGGCGCTTGCCCGCATCGTCAAGAACCACGGGGCTTACATCGAGCGGTTGCCGGGAGCGACGGGACTTTCGGACCTCACGTTTGCAAGAGCCGCCCTGAAATCGACCGCCGCGAAGGAAGGGGAGAAGAAGTGATGGACAACCGAACCGATCGACAAGTCGCGGCAGAAATGGACGAAGCAGGAGTTCCTTTGATGACGCGCGACGCGCTGGATCAAATGATTGCAACTCGGTCTGGATTGATCCACGCACTGCTGACCGTGAAGCGCCATATTCAGCGTCACAGCCCCGATCAGCGATATAGAGAAATCCCCGCTCATCACACGCGCAAACGTCGGGACGCTCAGCGTGTTGTCGATGCGTTGGCTGCGGCAGAGGCTGAAATCGAAGAACAGCAGCAGGGATGTGCGCGCCGGTTGCGTGTTGAGGCTCTGAGAAAAGGCCCAGTCCAATGACCGCCCCCTCCCAAACCTCCGAAGCTGCGGGGCTGGAAGTGGTGGCTTGGCGGTGGAGGTTCCGGACAGATGGAGTCTGGAACTACCAAGAGGCCCAGCAGCACATCCCCGACGTGACCTGCGAATCCCTCGTCACCGCCGCGTCCGCTCAAGCCAGGATCGCGCAGTTGGAGGCTGAGCGGGACCAGGTCGCAGGCGAAAGCATCTGGTGGAAAACCGTGATTGGCGACGACCAATACACGCCATCCGGCGAGGTGCCGTCGATCAAGCACCTTCATCCGGCAACGGTGAAACCAATCTTTGAAGCCCACAAAGGAAGCGCCGTAGCCGACGTGATTGCGGGTCTGATCTTCAGTCGCGCGATCACAGAGAACCGCGAGCAGTTTCTCGTCGGTTATCACACCGACCGCGCCACCGCAGCCGAAGCCCGAGCGGATAGGCTCGCTCAACAAGTACTAAGCTTGGGGGGAACGCCCATGGCCTAGGCTGTACCCGTGCAGTTTAGAGGCCTCGCTGCGAGCCTGGATTGCTTCTTCAATAGTCTTGAAGCGCCCAAGATTTTTCATGCGCCCATTGATGTTGATGTAGGCCATCCACCTGTTCCGAGTTTTGCTCCAGCTAACGCCATTTGACCCGCTGCTGTTGTCCCGCTGAAGAGACTTGTTTCTTTGGTTCTCGGCATTCGTAACCGCGCGAAGATTTTCCAATCGGTTGTCAGCGCGCACTCCGTTGATGTGATCAATCTGGTCTTCTGGGAATCGACCGGTCTGCATCAGCCAAATGACCCGGTGGGCTTTCTGCTTCGTACCGAGGATGCGTCCATGCTTGTAACCATTGCCATCAATACTCGTGAACGCTTCGGCCCCAGAGTATAATGTGTTCCATCTAAGCCATGAGTTTTCTGAGTGGCACGTATCACGTGCCCTCTCTCGCCAGAACAGTCGCCCGGTGTCGGGTTCATATCGAAGCAAAGCGCGGGCTTGTTCCGCTGTCAGCTCAGGAGTATTTTCCGTGATAGCCATTTCGATCCTTCCGAGATCGTCAAGGTTAGAGGTTTCAGCAGCGTTAGAGCGCGCTGAGACCTCGAACTTTACCACAAAATCACGCGCCGCCCTACAGCAGGAGACACAGAAGTGAGCAGCAAAATCACTGTTGAGCGCATTCTCCGTGATGCCGACGATGCTTCAGGCCAGACCATTCGCGAATGGAAACTGGAACTAGAAGGCAAGACGCTGACCATCAGCGGAAGCCGTCACCGCCCTGACTCCTGGATCATCATCCGCCTGTCTGATGCTGACGAGTTCATCGCGGACATCAAGGGCCTGATGTCGGTCCACTATGCCGGAGAGATCAAATGACCCAGACCCCTACCGATGCGCTGCGCTTGGTGCCTGTGGAGCCGACTGAGGCGATGCTCGTGAATGGTAGGGAGGCGCTTATGCCCCTACTGACGCTGAGCAACTATGGTCCGCTGATTGGTTTATGGCGCGACATGATCGCCGCCGCCCCCGCATCGCCGCTGCCGGAAGGGAACGGGTGGCCTCATATCTTCCTGGATTGCGACGGGGTGCTGGCAGACTTCGACACCTACGCTGAGGCCTATTTCGGCATGAACCCGCGCGAATATGAGAAGCGCATGGGGTCGGAGCAGTTCTGGCGCGAGTTAGAGGCCAAGGGCGACTTCTACCGCAACCTTCCCCTCATGCCCGACGCCCGTGCGCTCTACGAGGGCGTCAAACACCTGAACCCCACCATCTTGACCGGATGCCCTCGTGGCAACTGGGCCGAAGCGCAGAAGGTCGCATGGGCGCATGAACACTTCCCCGGCGTTCCGGTCATCACTTGCCGGTCATCGGACAAGCGCGCCCATGCTAAGCCCGGCGACGTTCTGATTGATGACTGGCCCCAGCACCGCCACCGCTGGATCGAACACGGCGGCGTTTTCATCAGCCACTTCGACGCCGAGACTTCGCTCGCGGCTTTGTGGGCGCACTATCCCCAGCTCTCCGCCGCCCCGACAGGTGAACCGAAATGATCGGGATCGCGCTAATGCTGTTCGCCGTCGTTCTAACGCTCGTCTCTATCGACCGAAGGCTCGCCAAGATCAGCGCCTTCCTCGCCCGCAATGGGAAGGGGGAGGGACAGTGAACGACGTGACCGTATTGGACCCATCCCGTTCGGCCTGGGATGTGGCGCACGACCAGCAGCGGTTCGACCGTTTAGGCCTGACGCGCGAAAACATCCTCTCGAAGATGGCCGAGGCCGGAACCGAGATTGCGGGCTGGGGTGCCGGCAATGAGGCCGCCGTCATGCGCTTCGCCATGGCTGAGATCGTCAGGCTTCGGGCTGGGAAGGGGGAGGGATGAGCGCCAACCGCAACGTCTTGCCGATGAGCTGCCCGCCCCGTGGTCTGTCGCGGGTCGAGGGTGCCGCCTACATCGGTGTGGGCGTCAGCAAGTTCGATGAAATGGTTGATGACGGCCGGATGCCGCCACCGCGACCCATCGACCGCCGACTCGTCTGGGACCGGCTGGAGCTTGACGCCGCCTTTTCGAACCTGCCCCATGTCGAGGAAGACAATCCCTGGGATCAGGTTGCGTGAAGAAACCCGCCTACGTCTCGGCCTATAGGGACCGGCACGGCGTACTCCGCTGGCGGTT
This sequence comes from Brevundimonas sp. SPF441, assembly GCF_009661015.1. NCBI lineage: Bacteria > Pseudomonadati > Pseudomonadota > Alphaproteobacteria > Caulobacterales > Caulobacteraceae > Brevundimonas > Brevundimonas sp. SPF441. The sequence goes on from NZ_WJWX01000014.1 coordinate 3,156, forward strand.
TCGGCGCCCAGGGATGCCCCAGAGCCAGACCCGCGAGCTTTTTGGGACTGAGGCCTGGTGGACTTGGTACAGCGCGGCCGACGCAGCGAAGAAAGTCGCGATCGGTGAAAAACGGACAGTGCCCGGCAGTCTCAGCGCCGTAGCCGTTGCCTACTACGCCTCGGCCGACTTCAAACGCTTGGCGCCGGTCACGCAGAAGACCTATCGCAACATCATCGAGCGCTTTCGCGACACAGCCGGCGGCCTGCCGGTCGGAAAGATCACCAGCGCCCACGTGCGCAAGTGGGTCGACAATCGAGCCGACCGCCCCGCCGCCGCTAACACCTTTCTCAAGGTCTTCCGCGCCCTGATGCGCTTCGCCATCGAGCGGGACATGCTGAAGGCGGATCCGACGATCGGCGTGAGGCCGGTGAAGAACAGGACGGACGGGCACCACACCTGGACCGAAGCCGAGATTGCGACCTTCGAAAGCAGGTGGCCTCTGGGGACGCGCGAGAGGCTTGCTTTCGACCTTCTGCTCTACACCGCCCAGCGTTCCGGCGATGTCCGCCAGATGGGTCTTCAGCACGTCCTGGACGGCCATGTTGTGGTTCGGCAGGAAAAGACGGGCCAGCCTCTCGAGATCCCCGTCCACCCCCGGCTCGACGAATCTATCAAGGCCTACGCCAGCGGCCAACTGATCTTCATCGCGACCCAGCACGGCAAACCCTACACCGCCCGAGGCTTTGGGAACTGGTTCACTGACTCCGCAAAAGCGGCAGGGTTGCCAGAAGGACGCACTGCGCACGGAATTCGCAAGGCCGCTGCCAGAAGATTGGCTGAGGCAGGCTGCACGCCCCACCAAATCGCATCGATCACCGGCCACAAGACGCTCAAAGAGGTCGAGCGATACACCCGTGCGGCGACTCAAAAAGCCCTTGCTGGCGCGGCTATGGAGCGGGTCAAGACGGGCACAGAGAGCGAACAACCGTGTCTAACCACCCCTGCCAAGGTTAGACAATCTTACCCCTAAGGGGTTGTTTTTCAACAGCTAAAAAACCGCGATGGAGGCCTGACCGGGAATCGAACCCGGGTGCAAGGATTTGCAGTCCTCTGCGTCACCACTCCGCCATCAGGCCGCTTTTGTCCCCGATTTCTCGGGGGCGGTCATCGCGAGGGGCGTTCGCTATCAGATCGGATTGTCCGCTGCAACGCACGGACCTATAAGCGCGCGAGTTTTCCTCCCGGATTATCGTTGAAGGCTGCCTACAGATGGATTTCACCGCAGAGCGCAAGGCCATGGTCGACTCGCAGGTGCGAGTGAACGACGTGACGGATCGCGCGATTCACCTGGCCATGATGGCCGTGCCGCGTGAAAAGTTCTGCGCGCCTGATCGCGCCTTCGCCGCCTATTCCGAAGAATCGGTGGTGATCGCGGGCGAGCGCCGCCTGATGCCGGCGCGCGACGTCGCCAAGCTGCTGCAAGCGGCCGATGCACGCGAAGGCGAGAAGGCCCTGGCGATCGCCGCGCCCTATGCCGCCGCCGTGCTGGCCCGTATGGGTGTCAGTGTCACGGCTCAGGAGTCTGACGACGCCGTTTTCGCCGTGGTCGGCGAGGCCCTGTCCGAAGCGGGCGTGAATACGGTCGTCGCGCCCTTGGCTCAGCCGACCGGCGAAGGATGGGATCTGATCATTTCCGAAGGCGGCGTCGAGAGCCTGCCCGAATCGTGGGGCGCGGCCCTGCGTCCCGGCGGCCGGATCGTCGTGGTCGAACGCCGCGGCGCCATCGGCAAGGCGGCCCTGTATGTTCAGACGCGCGAAGGCCTGTCGCGCCGCGAACTGTTTGATTCGTCGCCAGCGGTCCTTGCCGAGCTGAAGCCCGCCCCCACTTTCGCGCTGTAAGACCAAAGAGACGCGCGGTTGCGACGGAAATCCCGTTCGCAACCGTGAAGAAAACTTAACTGGCGTGTGGTTCGGTCAGGCCGCAGTTACGCTTGAGAAAACATTCGGGCGTTCTTCGGAGCGTCACGCAAGGACGGACAATGTTGAAACGCTCGCGTGTGCTGGCTTCGGCCGCTGTGGTCGCCATGATGACCGGTCTGGGCGCGCCGGCCTGGGCCGAGACGCTGCAGGACGCCATCGCCCTGGCCTATCGGACCAACCCCAACCTGCTGGCCCAGCGCGCCAACCAGCGTGCCCTGGACGAGACGGTGGTTCAGGCGCGGTCGGGCCTGCGTCCGACCATCGGCGCCTCGGCCGGCGTGGACTACACCCGCAGCGACTTCCCCGCCGTGACCCAGTTCGTCGATACGAACGGCGACGGCATACCTGATACCCAGGTCACGACCTCATCGTCCGAAACCGAAGGCGCCAATGTCGGCGTCAGCGTCAGCCAGAACGTCTGGACCGCTGGTCGCACTTCGCGCGCCATCGACCAGGCGCGCGCCAGCGTCCTAGCCGGCCGCGAGAACCTGCGTGAGATCGAACAGTCGGTCATGCTGTCGGTGATCCAGGCCTATGTGAACGTCACCCGCGACATGGAAATCCTGCGTATCCGCCAGGAGAACCTGACGGTGCTGCAACGCCAGCTGGAAGAAACCAGCGCCCGTTTTGAAGTCGGTGAGATCACCCGCACCGACGTGGCCCAGGCCGAAGCCTCGCAGGCGCAGTCCGAAGCCGACCTGGCGAACGCCCAGGCCCAGTTGTCCACGTCGCGCGCCGCCTATGCCGCCGTCGTCGGCCAGTCGCCGGCCGATCTGGAGGCCGCACCGGTTCTGCCGGAGGTTCCCAGCGACTTCGACGTCGCCATCGAGATGGCCTTGCAGCGCAACCCTGCTGTCCTTGCTGCGACCTATCAACTGCAAAGCGCCGAGGCCGCCGTCGCCGCCGCCCGTTCGGAATATCTGCCGTCGGTGCGCGCTACCGCCTCCTATGGCGGATCGACCAATGATCTGGGCGACCTGGGCGAACTGGCCGATCGCCGCAGCTTCACCGCCGGCGCCACCCTGTCCGTGCCGCTCTTCACCGGCGGTCTGAATCGCTCGCGTGTCGCGCAGGCTTTGGAGCGCGCCAACGCGGCCCAGATCGGCATCGAGGGCGAGCGCCGCACCGTGCTTCAGAACGTCAGCTCGGCCTACGCCCAAGTGCTGTCGACCCGCGCCACGGTCGCCGCCGGCACAGAAGCGGTTCGCGCCGCATCGGTCGCGGCCGAAGGCGTGCGCCAGGAAGCCCAGGTCGGCCTGCGCACCACGCTGGACGTGCTGAATCAGGAACTGGCGCTGCGGAACGCCCAAACTTCAGTCGCCAGCGCCCGCGCCGCGGAATATGTCGCCCGCGCCTCGCTGCTGGCCGCCATGGGCCAGTTGGAAGGCCCGGCGCTGAACCCGACGATCGAGGCCTATGATCCGGCTGCGAACTACGACCAGGTCAAGGGACGCGGCGGCCTGCCGTGGGACGGCGTGATCGAGACCCTGGACCGCGTGGCCTCGCCGCCGATCGTGACCACGCCGGACACCGCCGACGCGCCGATCGACGCTCAGCTCAAAGGCGAGGTCGTGCGCACGGTGCCGCAGAACTGACCGCGTCGAATACGGACGGAAACCGCCCGTTGATTCCGACGGGCGAAGATGCGACGACAAGGCACAGGTTTCGAGCGGTCCGTCGTTCGGCGCCCATCCCTTCTACCCAGGCCTCGCCCAAGGTTGCGCCATGACCGATCAGTCCGCCCAGGAACCGACCATGGAAGAGATTCTGGCGTCGATTCGCCGGATCATCTCCGAAGACGAGGCCCCGGCCGAGACGCCGGCGGCCGCGACGCCGGAAGCCACGCCTGAGCCGGTTCCCGAACCGATCGCGGCCGAAACCGTCTTCGCCGCCCCGGTCGAGCCGACGCCGGAACCCGCCGCCGTCGAAGACGACGTGCTGGAACTGACCGACCGCTATGAAGCGCCGGCCGAGACCATCGGCGACCTGGACGTGGTCGAGCATTCGCCCGCGCCCTATCAGCCCGAGCCTGAACCCGCGCCGGCTTACGAATCGGCTCCCGAGCCGGCCCCGGCCTATGACACTCTGGTCGGCGACAGCGCCGCCGCCAGCGCGGCCTCGGCCTTTGCGGGCCTGGCCGCCAGCTTCAAGAAGCCTGAGCCGGCTCCGTCGGCCTCGGGCGACCTGCCCTTCGTCAGCGGCAACACGGTCGAGGCCATGGTCGCCGAGATGCTGCGCCCGCTGCTGAAGGACTGGCTGGACAACAATCTGCCCGGCATTGTCCAGGCGGCGGTACAAAAGGAAGTCGAACGCATCGCGCGCAGCGCCTAGCCCTTCGCTTCAGCCCAGACTAATCCGAGGGGCGGCTCCTGAAGGGGCCGCCCTTTCGCATTTTGCAAAAGACCTATTCCGATGCTTGAGAAGACCTTCGAACCCCGGGCCGCCGAGCCCCGCCTTTACGCCCAGTGGGAAGAGAGCGGCCTGTTCGCGCCCCGCACCGACGGCGCCGCCGAGGCCTATTCGATCGTCATTCCGCCGCCGAACGTGACGGGCAGCCTGCATATCGGCCATGCGCTGAACAATACGCTGCAGGACATCCTGGCCCGCTATCACCGGATGAAGGGCAAGGCGGTGCTTTGGCTGCCGGGCACGGACCACGCCGGCATCGCCACCCAGATGGTGGTCGAGCGTCAGCTGGCCGCCGGCGGCAATGTCGGCAGGCGCGACATGGGCCGCGACGCCTTCATCGAGAAGATCTGGGAATGGAAGGCCGAAAGCGGCGGGACCATCGTGCGTCAACTGCGCCGTCTCGGCGCATCGTGCGACTGGTCCCGAGAGCGGTTCACCCTGGACGAGGGGCTGAACGCCGCCGTCCGCAAGGTCTTCGTGCAACTGCACAACGAAGGCCTGATCTATCGCGACAAGCGGCTGGTGAACTGGGACCCACATTTCCAGACCGCCATCTCGGACCTGGAGGTCGAGCAGCGCGAGGTGGACGGCGCCTACTGGCATTTCGCTTATCCGCTCGCCGACGGCGTCACCTATGAGCATCCGGTCGCCTTTGACGAGGACGGCAAGGCGACCGAGTTCGAGACGCGCGACTTCATCGTCGTCGCCACGACCCGGCCCGAGACCATGCTGGGCGACACCGGCGTGGCGGTGCATCCGGATGATGAGCGGTATGCCGGCCTGGTCGGCAAGTTCGTGACCCTGCCGATCACCGGCCGTCGCATCCCCATCGTCGCGGACGACTATGCCGATCCGACCAAGGGTTCGGGCGCGGTGAAGATCACGCCGGCCCATGATTTCAATGATTTTGGTGTCGGGAAGCGCCAAGGCCTGCCTGCAATCAGCATCATGGACAAGTTTGGTCGATTGAAGTCGTCAGTGTTTGACGAGTTCGAATGGGGACATCGCGCTCCGGACTCCGACGGCGTGTCCTTGGCGGATGAGGATAGCGCTGGCGAAACGGGCTTTGATCGCATCCCTGAAGACATGCGCGGCCTAGATCGTTTTGCGGCTCGCAAGATGATCGTCGCCCGGGCCGAGGAAGAGGGCTGGCTTCGCGAGATCGAGAAGACCAAGCATGTCGTGCCGCACGGCGATCGTTCCGGTGTCGTGATCGAGCCTCTCCTAACCGACCAGTGGTACGTCGATGCCAAGGTCCTGGCCCAGCCGGCGATGAAGGCGGTGGAGCAGGGCGATACGGTGTTCGAGCCCAAGTCGTACGAGAAGATCTATTTCGAATGGCTGCGCAACATCGAGCCTTGGTGCATTTCGCGCCAGCTCTGGTGGGGCCACCGCATTCCCGCCTGGTACGGCCCGAACGGCGAAATCTATGTCGCCGAAACGGAAGAGGACGCTCGCGAACAGGCGATGGCCGACTATGATTCCGAGGTCGCCCTGACCCAGGACGAGGACGTTCTGGATACCTGGTTCTCCTCGGCCCTGTGGCCCTTCTCGACCATGGGTTGGCCCGAGAAGACCCAGGATCTGGAGCGGTTCTATCCGACCAGCGACCTGGTCACGGCGGCGGACATCATCTTCTTCTGGGTCGCCCGTATGATGATGATGGGCCAGCACTTCATGGGCGAGGTTCCGTTCAAGCGCGTCATCATCAACGGCCTCGTCCGCGACGAGAAAGGCCAGAAGATGAGCAAGTCCAAGGGGAACGTCATCGATCCCTTGGGCATCATCGACGAGCTGGGCGCCGATCCGCTGCGCTTCACCATGGCCATCCTGTCCGGCACGCGGGACATCAAGCTGTCGAAGCAGCGGATCGAGGGTTACCGCAACTTCGGCACCAAGCTGTGGAATGCCGCCCGCTTCAGTCAGATGAACGAGGCGCGCCGCGTCGAGGGCTTCGACCCCGCGACCGTCGAGCAGACGATCAACCGCTGGATCCGCGGCGAGCTGACCAAGGCCGAACGCGCGGTGTCGCAAGCCATCGAAGGCGGCCGGTTCGACGATGCGGCGGGCGCGCTGTACCGCTTCGTCTGGAACGTCTTCTGCGACTGGTATCTGGAACTGGCCAAGCCGGTGTTCAACGGCGCCGATGAAGCCGCCAAGGCCGAAACCCGGGCGATGACGGCCTGGACGCTGGATCAGACGCTGAAGCTGCTGCACCCGGTCATGCCCTTCATCACCGAGGAGCTGTGGGCCGAACTGGGCAAGGAAGGTCCGGCCCGCCACGGTCTGCTGATCGGCGCCGAATGGCCGGTGCTGCCGGACGCCTTCATCGACGCCTCGGCCGAAGCTGAGATCGGCTGGCTGGTCGATCTGGTCGGTGAGATTCGCGGTCTGCGCGCCGAAATGAACGTGCCGCCGTCGGCCAAGCCGCCGCTGGCCTTTGTCGCGCCCGATGACGTGACGGCCGAGCGGATCGCCCGCCATCGCGATCTGATCCTGACCCTGGGTCGTGTGTCCGAGGTCGACTCGGCCGACGCGGCGCCGACAGGGGCTGTCACCTTCGTGTCCGGCGGGTCGACCATCGCCTTGTCCTTGGCGGGCATCATTGATCTGACCGCCGAACGGGCCCGTCTGGAGAAGGAGATCGCCGCCTTCGATAGCGACATCGGCCACGTGAACAAGAAGCTGGGCAACCCCAACTTCGTCTCTCGCGCCGCGCCGGAGGTCGTCGACGAACAGCGCGCCAAGCTGGCCGAGGCCGAGGCGGGCAAGGTCAAGCTGCAGGCGGCGCTGGCGCGTCTGGCTTCGCTTTGACGCCCTGATGAAAGCAAGGCCGTGAAGACGCGGATTGATCAGCTTCTGGTCGCACGCGGCCTGTTCGACAGCCGCTCGCAAGCGCGCGCCGCAATCGAGGCGGGGCTGGTTCTGGCCGACGGCGTGATCGTGCGGAAGGCGTCCGAACAGTTCGCGGACGACATCGCGCTGGAGGCCCAAGCCGCCCACCCTTGGGTCGGGCGTGGCGCGCTGAAGCTGGACCACGCGCTGACCCTGTGGCCCGTCCTCGTGAAGGGCAGGGTGGCGCTGGATGTCGGCGCTTCGACCGGCGGTTTTACCGAGGTTTTGCTAAACCGCGGCGCGGCAAAGGTGTTCGCCGTCGACGTCGGCTTTGGCCAGATGCACGCACGGGTGTCATCCGATCCACGCGTGATCAATCTGGAGCGCACCGATGCACGCGACCTGACGGCAGAACTGATCCCGCAGCCGCCCTCACTGGTCGTCTGCGACGCCAGTTTCATCAGCCTGATCAAAGTGCTTCCAGTCGCGCTCGATCTGGCGACGCCTGGCGCGGATCTGGTCACCCTGGTCAAGCCGCAGTTCGAAGCCGATGGCCCGGGCGGCGGCAAGAAGGGCGTGATCAAGGATGCGGCGGCGCATGCGGCCGCTGTAGAGCGCGTGCGCGACTGGCTGGAAGCGCTGGGCTGGGCGGTGCAAGCGACGACCGAAAGCCCGATCACCGGCGGCGACGGCAACGTCGAGTTCCTGCTTTGGGCGAAGAAGCCGGGTTGACCAAGCCCAAGCCTTAAGGCCGATAGCTTCAAGGCTGGGCTCAAGTAGGCCAACGGCCGATAGCCCCTGAAACAAAGAGAAACCGCCGGAGGATTACTCCTCCGGCGGCTCCGTCACGTCGTCGATCGACAGGGGGGCTGAAAATTAATCGACGACGCGATAGCGGCCGTACTGGTCGGGGCAGGTGCGGACGTAGCGGGTGTCCGTGCGACCATCGGGCAGACGGATCTGGCTTTCGGCCAGACGGCATCCGTCTGAATTCTGATAGGAGTCGACCGGGCGCGAGCGGTCGTCGTAGTAGCCGCCACGGCTGTAGGCATAGTCATCGCGACGATCATAGTCGTCGTAGCGATAGCCTTGGTCGCCGGTGTAGCGATCATCGTAGTAGCCATAGCTCGGTTGGCTGTAGCCCTGGGCGTAGTAGCCGTTTGAGCCATAGCTGCTTTGATAGCTGCGGCAGGCGTCCGAGCTGGACCGACCGACCTGAGACCCCACGACGGCACCGAGCACGCCGCCCAGGATGCTGCCTTCGGTGCGACGGCCGCGTGCGGCCAGTTGCGAGCCGATGACGGCGCCCGCGCCGCCACCGATCACCGCGCCGGCACCGGTGCGACCTTGGCGCTCACGCGCGCAAGGATCGTAGTAGCGGCCGCTGTTGTAATCATACGAGCGGCTGTAGGCGCCCGTGCCGTAGTTCTGGCTGTAGCCGTTGCCGTAATAGTTCTGGGCCGACGCCGTAAGCGGGGCGGCCGTGACGCCGAACGCCAGGGCGGCGACGGCGGCGATCGATGTTTTCGTGAGACGCATTTTCCAACCCTCTGAGGACCGAACGGTTTTCCGTCAAACGTTAACGGCAAAGCCTCGTGTCTCGTTGCACCAAGATTTACGACGGCGAAGCTGAACGGCGATTGATCGGTTCGTTCATCTTCGTTCATGTCCATCCGGTCGCCGATACGGCCGCGTGGCTTGAGCGAAAGGGGACGCCCGGCTAGAAGCCGGCCGATGGAGATCTTCACCATCGACCGCGTCGGCGGCCAGGGCGACGGCGTCGCCCAGACGCCGTCCGGCCCGATGTTCGCCGGCCTGACCTTGCCCGGCGAAACGGTGCGCGGCGTGGTCGTGGACGGGCGGCTGGAAGAGGTCGAAATCATCACGCCCAGCCCCGACCGGATCGTACCGGTCTCGCCCCAGTATGGCGATTGTGGCGGCTGCTCGCTTCAGCATTGGTCCGAGGGGCCGTATCTGGACTGGAAGCGAGAACAGGTGCGACTGGCCCTGGCGCGCGAGCGGATCGAGACCGAGATCGAGGCGACGGTGGCGACTCCGCCGGCCAGTCGTCGCCGCCTTGCGCTTCATGCCCGTCGCACCCAGGATGGACGGGTCGTGCTGGGCTTCAAGGCGCGCCGCTCCTGGCGGCTGGTCGAGGTGAAGGCCTGTCCGGTCGCCGATCCCCGGATCGTGGCGGCCATTCCGGCGCTGACCCAGGCCGCGGCCGCCTTTTTCGAACATCCTAAGTCCGCGCCGACCCTGCACGTCACCTGGACGCTGTCGGGGCTGGATGTGGATGTGACCGGGGTCGAACGGCGCTCGGGCGGAGGCCTGTCGGCCGACGCGCAGATGAAGGCCATCGAGGCGGCGCACCGGGCCGATCTGGCGCGCCTGAGCCTGGCGGGCGACACCCTGGTGATGGCGCGCCAACCCAAGGTGGGGTTCGGCCCTGCCACCGTGGCCCTGCCGGCGGGTGGATTTCTGCAGGCGGTCCCTCAGGCCGAGGCGGCGATGGTGTCTCGCGCGCTGACGGCGGTGAAGGGCGCCAAGAAGATCGCCGATCTGTTCTGCGGCGCCGGGACCTTCACCTTCCCCTTGGCCACGGTCGCGCCGGTGATCGCAGCGGACGCGTCCAAGCCCGGCATCGATGCGCTGAAGGCCGCCGTCGGTTCGGCCAAAGGGATGAAGGCCATAACGGCCGAGGCGCGCGATCTGTTTCGTCGGCCGATGAATCCTTATGACCTGAAGGGATGCGACGCCATCGTGTTCGATCCGCCGCGGGCCGGCGCGATCGACCAGACGGCTCAGATCGCGGACACCAAGGCCGGCGTCGTCGTGGGCGTATCGTGCAACCCTCAGACCTTTGCGCGTGATGCGCGGGTGCTGATCGACGCCGGTTTTACGTTGGAGACGGTGACCCCAGTGGATCAATTCCTGTGGTCGTCGCACGTCGAACTGGTGGGGGTTTTCAAACGATGACCTTGGACGACACGAACGAAGAGGACGGCGGCGGTTTCGACGCCGACGACTGGATGCGGCTGAAGCCGTTCACGGGCGCTGTGGCGACGCTGGACGACGTTCAGGCGAGACGTGCGGTGTTCGCCTTGGGCGAAACCGACGATCCGCGTCCCATCGTCATGGATTTGCCTCAGCCGGTCATCTGGTGGGAAGAGAACGGCGAACAGGCGGCGGTGGCGGTTCAGGCCGAAAGCCATCTCGGCGCCGATGGCGAGGAGATGGAAATACTGGGTCTGATCCTGCCGGATGGGGAGGGCGCGGTGGCCTTGATGGAGGATGTCGATCTGGTCGATGACACTGACCCCACCTGGCGCGATCTGGTCACGCGCGCCATCGATCCTTAGGCGGCGGACGACTAATTCAGAGCAGGGCCGACGCGAGTGGCGAAATCCGGCTGCGAGGGGATGTCGCCGTGGTCCGCTCTCGCGAACACAAGACGCTCAACGTTCACGCCTCTCGCCCGAAGATCATGAGCAAGTTTGCGGCTGAGTACGGGCGGCAGGGTCGTGTCGCGAGAGGCTTCCAGCACGACGACCTTGCCTGAATAGCCGTCCAGCGTCGCGGGCACATCCACTGTCGTCAGAGGCTCGGCCAACTGAACGCGGACGATCGGCCGCCACAGACCCACCATGGAATCAACGGCGGCGCGGGCTGTCGGCGTGGTCGCCTCCAGCACCAGGGCGTCGGCGCGGATGACGCGCGCGGCCTCGGCGCAGATCGGACCGCCCAGGGAATGCCCCCAGGCAATCAGCCTGCGGCCTTCGGCGTCGGCCTGGGCGCGGGCGGTCGCCGCGATGACCTCGCCTGCATTCCTGTAGGTCGCGAAGCTGGCCTGCCCCGGCGTATCGCCGGAGCCGGGATAGTCGAACATCAGCACATCGCCGAACGGCGCGAGTTCGGCCGCAACCTGCGCGCCCGAAACACCACGCCTGAACAGATTGCCCCCGCAATACAGGATCAGCGGCGCGTCGGCGCGTCCCGTCCGCACGCGGGTTGCAGCGACAGCGCCTCCCGCAAAAGGCAGTGACAGGACTTCAGCCCCAGGAATGGCAGGGCCGGGGGCCAAAATCAGCTTCTCCGCCTTACCCCGCGTGTCGGGATAGAAGAACTGCCCTTCAGGCACACTGACGGTTAGGCAGCCGGCCAGGATGGTGGACAGGCCAATGGCGGCAGCGGTCGCCGACAGACGTTTGATCATGACATCCCCCAAGGATCTGCGACGCTAAACCGAAGGCGGTTGATCAGGCAATCTTGTCGAGCGGCGGATCGAAGAGGTCCATCTGAGGCCGGGCATCTGCTGGCACGCGGAACTGGGTTTCGTCCAGCAGGCGGTGCGGCGTGTCGAGGCCGTAGCGTTTGACGGCGGCCTTGAACCGGGTTCCGATCAGTTCGGCGACAGGGCCGGTTCCCTTCATCCGCTGAGACCAGTCGGCGTCATAATCCTTGCCCCCGCGTGTCTGGCGGATCAGGGACATGACGCGCGCGGCGCGATCCGGGCGGGCGTCGGCCAGCCATTCCCGAAACAGATCCTTGATCTCAAGCGGCAGACGCAGGGTGACATACATGGCCCGCGTCGCCCCGGCCTTGGCGGCGGCTTCCAGTATGGCTTCCAGTTCGTGGTCGTTCAGACCGGGAATGACGGGGGCGAAACCGACTCCGACAGGACAACCGGCGTCCGCCAGGCGGCTGATCGCCTCCAGCCGCTTGGCGGGGGTGGAGGCGCGCGGCTCCATCGCCCGCGCCAGCCCACGATCCAGGGTGGTGATGGAGACGAAGGCCGAGGCCAGCCCCGCCTTGCCCATCGGGCCCAGAATGTCGGCATCGCGCGCGATCAACACCGACTTGGTGATGATGCTGAACGGATGCCTGAATCTTTGCATGACCTCCAGGATCGAGCGCGTCGACTTCAGATCACGTTCAACCGGCTGATAGGGGTCGGTGTTGCCGCCTATATGGATGCGCTTGCATCGGTATCGGGGTGCGAGGAACGCCTGTTCCAGCAAACTTGCGGCCTGGGGCTTGAAGAAGATCCGGCTCTCGAAATCCAGGCCCGGGGATAGGCCCATCCAGGCATGGGACGGACGGGCGTAGCAGTAGATGCAGCCATGTTCGCAACCTTTGTACGGGTTGATGGAGCGGTCGAAGCCGATGTCCGGACTGTCGTTCCGGGCGATGATGGTGCGGGCGTGTTCAGGGGTGAGGGTGGTGCGCAGAGGCGCGGCCTCGGCGTCGTCTTGCGTCCAGCCGTCATCGAACGACTGATGCTGCTCAGGCTCGTAGCGGCCGCTGGCATTCGAACGCGCGCCTCTTCCCTTGGCGGTTTCCATGGGAAGGACGATGCGACATCAGATAGAACAAAGCAAGAACATTTGTTCTAGCGGTTTTGGTTCAGTCGGGGCCGATGACCATGCAGGTCACGCGACGCGCGGCCAGCGCCTCGCAGGCGGACTTTGCCCCGGTTTCGGTCAAGCCGACAAAGCGCGAGCGATACCAGTCGCCGGCGGTCTGGACGTTGCGTTCGGCGGTGGCGAACTGATCGCGGAAGCGGCGGTTGACCTCGGTCAGCCAGTCGGTCGCCACCTTTTCCTCGCGGAAGGCGCCGACCTGCACTGCCCAGCGACCGGCCGGCGTTCTGGGTGCGGCTCGGGCGGGTTCCCGCGTTGCGGACGACGCCGAGCGACGGGGCGTGGTAGACGGCGCGACAGCAGCATTGGCCGGCGCGCCGTTCAGCGAAGCGGTGACATTGCGGGGTGCACGGGGAGGGGCAGAGGCGGCCGGCGCCGAACCAGTGGGCGGCAGCGTCGCGGCGGCCCGCTGGCTGGCTGCGCGCTCTGACGGGGCAGGGGCGACGCGGGTCGGCAGGGCGGCGGGCGCCGGTGCGGCCGTATAGGCGACAGCGGTGGATTCCGCGCCGACGCCGTCCTCGTCGTCATTGAGCGAAGCATAGGCGATCGGGGCGTCGGCGATTGCCGACCCGACGCCGAACCCGCGCTGCTCGAAGAAGGTCTGCGCCACCTGGATCCGCTCGCCCTGGGCGCGGCGGCGCTCGACCTCGAAGCCGGTGTCCATGAGTTCGGCGACGTGGGCGTTGCGGCTGGCGGTCGAACGGCCGCCCAGGACCACGGTGATCAGGCGTCGCCCGTCACGCACGGCCGAGGCGGCGAGGTTGTAGCCCGAGGCGTTGGTGTAGCCGGTCTTCATCCCGTCATAGCCGCGCCCTGTCGGCAGCAGGCCGTTGGTGTTGCGATAGTTGCGGCCGTTGTAGGCCCAGTCGTGAAGGCCGAAATAACTGTAGTACTGAGGGAAATCGCGCATGATCGCGCGCGCCAGAATGGCTTGGTCGCGCGCGGAGGTCACCTGACGTGCGTCCGGCAGGCCGTTTGCGGTGTAGTAGCGCGTCTGGGTCATGCCTAGCTGCGCGGCCTTCTGCGTCATCATATTGGTGAAGCGGGCTTCCGATCCGCCGATGTGCTCGCCGATGGCCAGGGCCATGTCGTTGGCGGACCGCACGGCGGTGGCGCGCATGGCGTTGTCCAGGGTGATGGTCTGACCGGCGGCCAGGCCCAGTTTTGACGGCGGCTGGGAGGCGGCGCGCGGCGAGATCGTCAGCACGTCGTTCACATTGGCCTTGCCCTGAGACAGCGCCTCGAACGTCAGATACAGCGTCATCATCTTGGTCAGCGACGCTGGATAGCGGCGGCTGTCGGCGTTCCGCGCGAACAGAACCTCGCCCGTGGCGGCGTCGATCACGATGGCGGCGTAGCGGCTGTTCTCCTGGGCCGAGTAGGCGGTCTGGGCCTCGATCGGCCTGACGTTCGCGCCCAGAACCAGCGAAAGCGCGAGGACGGCGAACAGGCCACGGCGGAGAAAAGCGATCATGGGCGGGACAACCCCTCGGTGAGCAGGGTGCGACAGGCCCCCCGGCCGTCACGAATAAACAGCTAGCATAGGAAGCGGGGGTTTCGTGGTGGTTAACCGCGCGTCAACGCAAATTTGACCGGTCGATCAAGGTTATCGTCGATCATATTGTGCATTGCACAAAACGCTTGAAAAATCTTCGCACTTGCAGCATATTGTGGGTCTGCGAGATCCTCTCGCGTCATTATTTCCGCCCTCAGGTCCGTTCCAAAGGACCTTCTACCGGAGAGACGATCATGGCCGACGCCGCTGAAACCGTGAAGAAAACCGCCGACCAAGCCACCGCCGCTGCGACCTCGGCCGCCGCCAAGGTCAAGGCGCAAGCCGAATCCATGCAGGCTGCTGGCACGCAGGCCTTCCGTGAAGGCATCGACAAGTCGACGGCCTCGATGGCCGAACTGAACGCGCACAGCAAGAAGACCCTGGAAGCCATGGTCGAGTCGGTCACCGTGGCCCAGAAGGGTGCCGAGGCCCTGTCGCAACAGGCGCTGGGTTTCGCCAAGTCCTCGTGGGAAGACGGCGTCGCCGCCTCCAAGGAACTGTCGACCGCCCGTTCGGTACAGGAGTTCTTCGAGCTCCAGACCGCCTGGGCCAAGAAGTCGATGGAGCGCTATGTCGCCGAGCTGACCAAGACGAACGAGATCGTCACCGCCACGGTCAAGGACAGCATCAAGCCGATCAACGAGCGCGTCACCGCCTCGGTCGAAACCTTCCAGGCCGCTCGCTAATCCCGCGAACCGCCAGAAGAATCGAGAAGGCCCTGGAGTTCGCTCCGGGGCCTCTTTGCTGTCAGGGCAGGGCGGAATGGTCGTAGCTGAAGACCCGCGCCAGCTTCCACTCGGCTCCCTCCTGTTTCCACATCTGCGTGAAGCGGGCGCGTCCGACGCGGGTTTCGGGTCCGTCGCCCTGGCGTTCGTAGAAGACGTGCTCGCCCGTTTCGACCGCGCCGTAGTTGTTGATGGGATAGACGGCCAGACCGTCCCGCAGGGCCTCGCGCCGGGACCGCCAGGCTTCGGGCGCGCTACGGTCCTGACAGCGCACGGCGTATTGCGCGACAAAGCCGTCGGCGTCGGTGGCCACGCGTCCGCCGCGGTCGTCGAAAAACTCGAAATCGTCGGTCAGCATGGCCCGAAGCCCAGCCGGGTCGCAGCCTTCGAAGAAGACGGCGAAAAGTTTCGCGTCAGCCGCCATGACGGCGGTTTCCAGCGGCGTAGGCTGGGAGAGGGCGGCGAGCGAAAGGGCGGCGACGAGGGCTGCGGGCATGGCGATCGGGAGCTGTTCAACTGAGGCGCTCAACCTGAGCCGTTGACCGCCTGCGATCACGTGAAATCTTTGTCAGACGCCCTTCACGAAAGCCGTGACTGGACGCCGCTTCAATTCAGGCCATCATTCCCTATCTGAGAGTCAAGACGACTCCCCGATTACGGAACACGAATGCCCATACAAAGGCCCGGTGAGACCGGCGGCGGTCAAGGAACCGCCGTCGTCACCGAAACAAAGCCGAAGCTGCAAAAGCCCTCGCTCTATCGAGTGCTGATTCTGAACGACGACTATTCGCCGATGGAATTCGTCGTTTATGTGCTGGAGCGGTTCTTCCAAAAGAGCCGGGAAGAGGCCACCCGCATCATGCTGCATGTGCATCAGCATGGCGTCGGCGTCTGCGGCGTCTTCACCTACGAAGTCGCCGAGACCAAGGTCGCGCAGGTCATCGAGACGGCGCGGCGCCACCAGCACCCTTTGCAATGCACGATGGAAAAGGACTGAGAGGAGCCTCCCTATGCCTTCATTTTCCCGTCCTCTCGAAGAAACCCTGCACCGCGCGGTGGGATACGCCAATGCGCGCAGGCACGAGTATGCGACGCTTGAGCACCTGCTGCTCGCGCTGATCGACGATCCCGATGCGACCGGCGTCATGCAGGCCTGCAACGTCGATCTGTCGGCGTTGAAAGCGGCGTTGACCCTCTATGTCGACAACGACCTGGCCGCCCTGGCCACCAGCGACGGCGAGGACGCCAAGCCGACCGCCGGCTTCCAGCGCGTGATCCAGCGCGCGGTGATCCACGTCCAGTCGTCCGGCCGCGAGGAAGTGTCCGGCGCCAACGTCCTGGTCGCCATCTTCTCCGAGCGCGAGAGCCACGCCGCCTACTTCCTGCAAGAGCAGGACATGACGCGCTATGACGCGGTCAACTTCATCGCCCATGGCATCGCCAAGAAGGCGGGCGCCAACGAGGCGCGCCCGGCCAAGGGCGCTTCGCCCGAAGAGGCCGAGGATGCTTCCGCCGTCAAACAGGGCGGCGAGGCGCTGGAAGCCTATTGCGTCGACCTCAACGAGAAGTCGCGCCAAGGCAAGGTCGATCCCCTGATCGGTCGGCAGGCCGAGGTGGATCGCTCGATCCAGATCCTGTGCCGTCGGACCAAGAACAACCCGCTTCTGGTGGGCGACCCCGGCGTCGGCAAGACCGCCATCGCCGAAGGTCTGGCCCGCAAGATCGTCAACGGCGAAGTGCCCGACGTCCTGAAGGACGCCACCATCTATTCGCTCGATATGGGCGCGTTGCTGGCCGGCACTCGCTATCGCGGCGACTTCGAGGAACGCCTGAAGCAGGTGGTCAAGGAACTGGAGAACCACGACAACGCCGTGCTCTTCATCGACGAGATTCACACGGTGATCGGCGCCGGCGCGACCTCGGGGGGGGCGATGGATGCCTCGAACCTGCTGAAACCGGCCCTTGCGTCCGGCACGCTGCGCTGCATGGGATCAACGACCTACAAGGAATATCGCCAGCACTTCGAAAAGGACCGCGCCCTGGTGCGTCGCTTCCAGAAGATCGACGTCAACGAGCCGACGGTCGAGGATACGGTGAAGATCCTGAAGGGCCTGAAGACCTACTACGAGCAGCACCACAAGGTCCGCTATACCGACAGCGCCGTGCGCACGGCGGTGGAACTGTCGGCGCGCTACATGACCGACCGCAAACTGCCGGACAAGGCGATCGACGTAATCGACGAGGCCGGGGCGTCGCAGATGCTGCTGACCGAATCCAAGAGGAAGAAGGTCATCGGTCAGAAGGAAGTCGAGGCCGTCATCGCCAAGATGGCCCGCATTCCGGCCAAGTCTGTGTCCAAGTCCGACACGGAAAGCCTGCGCGAGCTGGAAACCGATCTGAAGCGTGCGGTCTTTGGCCAGGAGCAGGCCATCGAACAGGTGTCGGCGGCCATGAAGCTGGCGCGGGCAGGTCTTCGCGATCCGAACAAGCCGATCGGCAGCTTCCTGTTCAGCGGCCCGACCGGCGTCGGCAAGACCGAGGTCGCCAAGCAGCTCGCCGCCACATTGGGCATCGAGATGCAGCGTTTCGACATGTCGGAATATATGGAGCGCCACACGGTCAGCCGTCTGATCGGCGCGCCTCCCGGCTACGTCGGCCACGACCAGGGCGGGCTTCTGACTGACGCCGTCGATCAGCATCCGCACGCCGTCGTGCTGTTGGATGAGATCGAGAAGGCGCACCCGGATGTCTACAACATCCTGCTGCAGGTGATGGATAACGGCATGCTGACCGACGCGGTCGGCAAGAAAGTCGATTTCAGGAACGTCATCCTCATCATGACCACCAACGCCGGGGCCGCCGACAACGCGCGCGCCTCCATCGGCTTCGGCCGGGGCAAGGTCGAGGGCGAGGATGACAAGGCCATCCAGCGCCTGTTCGCGCCGGAGTTCCGCAATCGCCTGGACGCCATCGTGGCCTTCAAGCCGTTGCAGGCCGATACGATCCGTTCGGTGGTGACCAAGTTCATCCTGCAGCTGGAAGCCCAGCTGGCGGACCGCAACATCACCATCGAACTGACCGACGAAGCCGCCGACTGGCTGGCCAAGAACGGCTTCGACGAACTGTATGGCGCGCGTCCGCTGGCGCGGGTCATCCAGGACTCGATCAAGAAGCCGCTGGCCGACGACATCCTGTTCGGCCGCCTGACGCGCGGCGGACACGTCAGGGTCCAGCTGAGGGACGGCAAGATCGACTTCGACATCACGAGCGCCAGCGCGCCCGCGAAGGCCGAGGAAGAAGAGACGGCCTGATCCTTAAAAAGGTGATGGCGAAAGGCCCGGCTGGCAGCAGCCGGGCCTTTTTCTATGCCTGCTTGTAGGGCGACAGTTCTTCGGTCATCGCCCGCATCTGCGCTGCGACAGCCGGGCGTTCGCCGTCCAGATAGCGGGCGACGGGATCGCGCAGGGCGGGGTCGGCGATGAAATGGGCGGAATAGACCGGGGAGGGCAGGTAGCCGCGCGCGATCTTGTGGTCGCCTTGGGCCCCGGCTTCGACGCGAGACAGGCCGCGCGAAATGGCGAAGTCGATGGCCTGATAATAGCAAAGCTCGAAATGCAGGAAGGGCACGTCTTCCAGCGTGCCCCATTGGCGGCCGTAGAGTGCGTCGCGGCCGATGAAGTTCAGCGCGCCGGCGATGGGCGTCTCGTCCCGAAACGCCATCACCAAGGCGATCCGCTCGGCCATGGTCGCGCCGATGCGACTGAAGAAGTCGCGCGTCAGATAGGGCCGGCCCCATTTGCGCGAGCCGGTGTCCATGTAGACGGCGAAGAAGGCGTCCCAGTGGGCTTCAGTGATGTCGGCGCCGGTCAGGACGCGGATATCCAGATCGGCCTGGGCGTCTCGGCGCTCGCGCTTGATGGTCTTGCGGCGGTTGGCCGACAGGGCGGCCAGGAAATCGTCG
This sequence comes from Brevundimonas sp. SPF441, assembly GCF_009661015.1. NCBI lineage: Bacteria > Pseudomonadati > Pseudomonadota > Alphaproteobacteria > Caulobacterales > Caulobacteraceae > Brevundimonas > Brevundimonas sp. SPF441. Next base: position 22,026 of record NZ_WJWX01000014.1, read on the forward strand.
AAGGTCCGGTAGCCGTTATTGCGCCAGATAAACTGGATGTCCTGGCGCGGCAGCAGGTCCGCCTCGGTCATGGCGGACCAGTCGGTTTCGGTCGGGAAGTTGACGTGCAGGGAGGAGACGCCCAGCCGTTCGACCAGGGTCACCGCCCCCTGGATCAGGGCCTGACGCACCGTCGCGGCGTCGGTCTCGGGATGGTTCAGGAAGCGCGGGCCGGTCGCGGGCGTAAAGGGCACGGCGCCCAGCAGCTTTGGATAATACCGGCCGCCGGCCCGTTCGTAAGCGTCGGCCCAGCTGTGGTCGAAGACATATTCGCCCTGGCTGTTGCCCTTCAGATAGAGAGGCATGACGCCCAGCACCGCGTTGTCTTCACCCCTCAGGGCCAAGTGGCGCGGGGCCCAGCCCTGGCGCGGCGCGGCGCTGCCCGATGCCTCGCACGCGTGCAGAAAATCGTAGGACACAAAGGGATCGCCGGTGGGCAGCGCGCACGCGTCCCAGGCCTCTTGGCCGATGTCGGCGATCCCTTCGTGAACCGAGATCTGAAAGATCAGCGGATCTCCACGATCGCATCGATCTCGACGGCGAAGCCGAGCGGCAGCTTGTACACGCCGACGGCCGAGCGGGCGTGCTTGCCTGCGTCGCCGAAGACCTCGACCATCATGTCCGAGCAGCCGTTGATGACGGCGGGAATGGCGGTGAAGTCGGGGCCGGCCTGAACGAAGCCGCCCAGTTTCACGATGCGGACCACCCGGTCCAGATCGCCATCGCAGGCGGCCTTGATCTGGGCGATCAGGTTCAGACCGCAGAGACGCGCGGCTTCCAGCGCCTGCTCCGGCGTCACGTCCACGCCAACCGTGCCCTTGATCCCGCCGTTCGCGTCGTTCGACAGCTGGCCCGAGATGGTGACCTGTTCGCCCGAACGGACATAGGAGACATAGCTGGCCACCGGCTTGGCGGGTTCCGGCAGGGTGAGGCCGAGTTCGGCGATGCGGGCTTCGATGCTCATGGGGGCTCCTGTTTATCTGGGCGCGGTTTAGCGCGGGGCAAGGGCGGCGTCACCCGTTCGGCGCGCTTTAAAGGTTCGCCAACCGCGCCGTGTCATGATGCGATCATGGATATGCATCTGACCCCCGACGTCGCCGCCTTCCATGCCGTGCTGGCGCGGTTGTCCCCTGACGACCGCTCGCGCGTGGATGCCGCCGCAATCCCGGCCGCGCAAAAGGCCGCCGAGGCCGCGCCGCATTGGGACTTCGAAATGCCGGCCAAGGCGGTGGATGCGCTGTTGGGCGCTGATGTATCGGACAATGTGCGTCGGGGTTTGGTCGCCGCCTGGGCGCTGCAACTGCCCGACCGGGCAGCGGCGATGAGCCTGCCAGCCGAGGTCATGGCCCTCTATCCCTACTGGATCGAACAGTTGGCGGGGTTTCTGGACAAGGCCGAGGGCGACTACGTTTTCGACCACTGGTCCAAGGACGTCCGCTTCACCCTGGCGCTCAGCGTGCCGGGCGCGAAAAGTCAGGTGATCGACCTGTCGTCGCCGGTCGGGCCGGGCCAGATCGTCAAACACGTCCGCGACGGCTGGGGCCTCAAGCCGCTGTTCCGCTATCTGGCGGCGGGCGCCAAGCGCGAGCCGTGGCTGGAGGTTCATACCGAAAGCCGCTGGCTGAGGGGCTTCAACGAGGATGGCTGGAACGAGGCCTGGGCCACGGCGGCGGAGCTGTGCCGCGCACGGCCGGAACTGGCCGGCATGATCGGCTCCAGCTGGTTCTACGACCCGCCCCTGACCGAGATCAGCCCGCGACTTGCGCACCTGCGCCTGAACCCGCTGAAGGGCGGCGCCTTCATGGTCCATCAAGGACCCGGCGAGATCCATACCGAACGGGCGGCGACGGCGTCGGCGTCGCGCAAGGCGCTGATCGACAGCGGGGAATACACTGCCCGGTCATGGCTGATGATCTGGCCCCGCAAGGAGCTGATCGCCTGGGCTGATCGGCGCAAGGCCGCCTGATCCCTCACGGTGTCGCCATCCGCCACGCCGCCGCGACCGGTTGAATGGCCAAGTCGGCCGCCCTGGCCAGTCGGATCAACCGATCGATGTCCTCCGGACGGCAGCCATACGGCGTCGGCGCGTCGCTGACATCGTGGCCGTAGGCGATCAGCCAGCCGTTCGAGGCCGCCGTCTCCGAAACCAGCGCCTCCAGATCGTAGCCGGGCAGACGACGGCTTTCCAGGCCGACGGCCTGCAGCAGATTGCGATCCGAACGCCCGGCGTTGATCCCGTCGCGCACCCCACGCCCGCACAAGAAACGGCGGTCGATCACGGCTTTCGATCCCAGGGCGCAATCCCCGAACGGATAGGCGAAGGTCTGCATTTCGTATCCGTCCAGCCGCTCGGCCACCCAGGCGGCGTTGCGGGCCAGGCTGGCGTCCAGTTCGGCCGGCGACAGGCTCAGGGTCGAGACATGCTCATAGGTGTGGCAGCCGACTTCGTGCCCGGCCTCATGGAGGGCTTGCAGATGCTCCACCTCAAACTGGGGCAGGTCCAGATTGCGACCGCCCGACAGCCCTCCACAGACATAGTAGGTCGCCTTGATCCCGTGCTGAGCCAGGATCGGTCCGGCCTCGGTCCAGGCCGACGCCGGGATGTCGTCGAACGACAGGCTGAGGATGCCGCGCGCGGTCCGCACGTCGGCAGGACGGACATCGAGATAGCGGCCGGCGCGGCGACGCATCTTGTCGATAAAGGCGCTCATGCCCGCCTTTTCGCATGACGGGCTTAAGGCCGGGTTTCAGACCGTGACGGGTTGAGCCGTCAGACCGCGCACGCCGAAGACACGGCGATACCGTTCGATCTCGCTGGGATCGCCGACCGCTTTCGCCGGATTGTCCGACAGTTTGACGGCGGGGCGGCCGCCGGCCTCGACCACCTTGCAAACCAGGGAGATCGGCTCCAGTTCCGGCGCGAAGGCGGGCGAACAGTCGCGAAAATCATTGGTCAGATTGGTGCCCCAGCCGAAGCTGAGCCGAGCGCGGCCGTGGAAATGGGCGTGCGTCGCCTCGATTCCGTCGATGTCCATCCCGTCTGAGAAGATCAGCAGCTTCTCCTTTGGCTCTCGTCCATGCGCGCGCCACCAGTCGATCAGGCGGTCGCCGGCCGGGATCGGCGGGGCCGAGTCGGGACGGAACCCGGTCCAGTCCGCCACCCAATCGGGCGCCTGCTCCAGAAAGGCCTCGGTGCCGAAAGCGTCGGGCAGGACGATCAGCAGATTGCCCGCATAGTGCCTGCGCCATTCGTCCAGCACCGCATACGGCACCTGGGCCAACGCCGCGTCGTCGGGCGCCAGGGCCGCTAGAACCATCGGCAGTTCGTGGCCGTTGGTGCCGATGGCTTCCAGATCGTTCTCCATGGCGTGCAGGACGTTGGATGTGCCGATGAAGGATTTGCCCAGCCCCTCCTTCAACGCCTGAATGCACCAGCGTTGCCAAAGGAAGCCGTGCCGCCGCCGCGTGCCGAAGTCGGACAGGGCGAGGTCGGGCAAGAGCCGCAGCCGCTCGACCTTGGACCAAAGCCGCGTCTTGGCGCGCGAATACAGGATGTCCAGCTCAAACCGACCCAGCCGCCGCATCCCGACCCGGCAGCGCAGCTCGTTCAGGATCGCCAGCGCCGGGATTTCCCACAGCGTCACCTCGGCCCAGGCGCCCGAGAAGGTCAGCACATACTGCCCGTCCTGAACCGACAGCTCGTAGTCTGGCAGGCGATAGTCGGTCAGCCAGGCGATGAAGTCGGGCGAGAAGATCTGCTTCACGCCATAGAAGCTGTTGCCCGCCAGCCAGACCAGTTCCTTGTTGGTGAAGCGCAAGGTGCGGGCATGATCCAGCTGCTCACGCAGGGCATCGATATCGATCTCGTCGGCCAGACGCACGGTCTTGGTGCGGTTGATGACCTGGAAGACGACCGGCACGTCGCGATGCTCGCGCCAGATCATCTGCAGCATCAGCAGCTTGTAGAAGTCCGTGTCCAGCAGACTGCGGACGATCGGGTCCAGGCGAAAGCCATGGTCATAGGCGCGTTTGGCGAGATCCATGCCCTGTCCTACGGCTTCAGTGCGCGGCCCGCCACCACCGCATCCTTGCCGAACTTCTCGCGCAGCACATCGATGGCGCGCTCTGTCTTCAAGGCGCGCGTCTCGGTGGTCTGAAACAGGCCGGCGGGCGCGTCCTCGGCGTCCTGCACGTCCGCCATGCCGATGCCGATCAGGCGATAGGGCCGGCCCAGCTCGGGCTTCAGCAGATCGCGCCCCGCGGCGAACAGGGCGCGCGCGGTCTGCACCGGGTCGGGCAGGGTGACGCGTCGGGTCACGATCTTGAAGTCGGTGCGGCGCAGCTTGAGCACCAGCACCCGGCTGGCGACCCCGTCGCGCCGGGCCTTGGACGCCAGCTTCTCGCACAGGGGCCACAGCTCGGCCTCCAGCGCTTCGGCCGACGTCAGGTCTTCGTTGAAGGTGGTTTCGGCGCTCATACCCTTGCGGTCGCGCTCAGGGTTCACGGCGCGGGCGTCGCGGGCGTGCGCCAGATCGTGCAGGCGCAGACCGGATTCGCCGTAGCGTTTGACCAGGTCGCGCACGTCGGCCCGCGCCAGATCGCCAATGGTCGAATAGCCGTCGCTGCGCAATGCCTTGCCGAACACAGGCCCGACGCCGGGCAGGGCGGTGACAGGGCGAGGCGCGAGCAGGGCCTGGGCGTTGGCGGTGCCGACGACGGAGAAGCCGCGCGGCTTGTCCATCTCCGACGCCATCTTGGCCAGGAAGCGGTTGGGCGCTAGGCCGATTGAGACGGTCAGGCCGGTCTCGTCCTCGATCTGTTTCTGGAACCGGATCAGCTGTAGCGCGGGCGGCCCGCCGTTCAGCCGCTCCGTGCCCGACAGATCGACCCAGGCCTCATCCAGCGACAGCGGCTGGATCAAGGGCGTCAGCTGCCCCAACGCCCCCAGAATGCGCTGCGATTCGAAGACGTATTTGGCGAAATCCGGCCTGATCACAACGGCTTCGGGACAGGCCTTCAGCGCCTTGAACATGGGCATGGCGGAGCCGACGCCGTACTGGCGCGCGACATAGCAGGCGGTGGAGACCACGCCGCGCTTTCCGCCGCCGACGATCACCGGCTTGTCGCGCAATTCTGGCCGGTCGCGCTTCTCCACCGAGGCGTAGAAGGCGTCGCAGTCCATGTGGGCGATCGACAACTGGTCCAGTTCGGCGTCTGCGACCACACGCCGAGATCCGCACGCCGGACAGCGGTTCTCGCGCGGCCCGGCGGGATCTTCGCCGGTCCACAGGCAGTCGCGACAGATGGCCTTGATGGCCACGCTTAAGGTCTCCGTAAGGTTGGCTTCACCCCAACTTAAGACTGGGCGCCTACGAATGCGACCAACGAGGCGTCCCGCGTTCGAGGGGCGCGCAGGTCAGGTGATGATGTCCAAGAAAGTCCTCATCGTCGAGGATAACGAGCTGAACATGAAGCTTTTTCATGATCTGCTCGATTCCCAGGGCTATGAGACCCTGCAGACCCGCGAGGGCTTGCAGGCGCTCGCCTTGGCGCGCGCCCATCATCCCGACCTGATCCTGATGGATATCCAGTTGCCTGAAATCTCGGGCCTGGAGGTCACCAAATGGCTGAAGGACGACGAGGAGCTGAACCACATCCCCGTCATCGCCGTCACCGCATTCGCCATGAAGGGCGATGAGGAGCGGATACGTCAGGGCGGCTGCGAGGCCTATATCTCCAAGCCGATCTCGGTCATGCACTTCCTTGAAACCATCCGGCAGCACCTCGGATGAGCGCCCGTATCCTCGTCGTCGACGATGTGGACGTGAACGTCCGCCTGCTCGAAGCCAAGCTGACCATCGAATATTACGATGTGCTGACCTGTAACGACGGCCTGTCAGCCCTGGCCATCGCCGCCGAGCACCAGCCGGACCTGATCCTGCTGGACGTCATGATGCCCGGCATGGACGGGTTCGAGACATGCCGACGGCTGAAGGCCCAGGCCGAGACGCGCCATATCCCCGTCGTGCTGGTCACGGCGCTGGACGGGCGGGAGGATCGGATCAAGGGGCTTGAGGCCGGAGCTGACGACTTCCTGACCAAGCCCATCGACGACGTCATCCTGTTCGCGCGGGTCAAGTCGCTGACGCGGCTGAAGCACGTCATGGATGAGCTGCGCGAGCGCGAGGAAAGCGGCCGTCGCCTGGGCGTCGATTCGGACAATGCTGCGCGGCTGCGTAGCGAGGGCGGGCGGGTTCTGATCGTCGACGACGACCAGCGTCAGGCCGAGAAGATCGCCCAGGAACTGGGCGGCGAACATCGCGTCACCATCGAAACAGATCCCGAGGCGGCGCTGGTTGCGGCCAAGGGCGCGCTGGACCTGATCATCGTCAACGTCGCCGCCGCCAACTTCGACGGGCTTCGGATTGTCGCTCAGGCCAAGTCGGGCGATGCCCGCCGCGCGCCGATCCTGGCGATCGTGGAGCCGACCGAACGGCCGCGCATGATCAAGGCATTGGAATTGGGCGCCGCCGACATCCTGCCGCGCCCCGTCGATACCGAAGAACTCTCGGCGCGGGTTCGCACCCAGATCCGACGCAAACGTTACACCGACTTCCTGCGCCAGAAGCTGGACAGCAGCATGGAAATGGCCGTCACCGACGCCCTGACCGGTCTGCACAATCGGCGCTACATGACTGGCCAGCTACAGGCGCTCGTGGGTCGTGCGGCCCAGGGCGGAGCCCAGGTGGCCGTGCTGGTTTTGGACATCGACCACTTCAAGTCCGTCAACGACAGCTTCGGCCACGACGCCGGCGACGAGGTGCTGGTGGAGTTCGCCGTGCGCCTGGCCACCAATGTCCGGGCCGTGGATCTGCCATGCCGCATGGGCGGTGAGGAGTTCGTGGTGGTCATGCCGGGCGCCAGTCTGGAAGACGCCGGCCGTGTCGCCGAACGGATTCGCCGAGACGTCGCCTCAGCGCCGTTCCGCGTCATGGGCGGCAAGGAGCAGATCACCATCACCATCTCGATCGGCGTGGCCGCCACGACCGGCGACGGCGATACGCCCGAGGGCTTGCTGAAGCGCGCCGACGAAGGGGTCTATGAGGCCAAGGCCGCCGGCCGCAACCGGGTCATCGCCAAGGCGGCCTGACGCGGGCGCACAGACAACGAAAAACGCCCGGCTGGAGACCAACCGGGCGTTCTCACTTTTCAACCGATCAAGGACTTACTTGATCTTGCCTTCCTTGAACTCGACGTGCTTGCGCACGACGGGGTCGTACTTCTTGACGACCATTTTCTCGGTCATGGTGCGGGCGTTCTTCTTGGTGACATAGAAGAAGCCGGTGTCGGCCGTGGAGTTCAGGCGGATCTTGATGGAAGCCGGTTTGGCCATCGGAATTACCTCTGCGACGGCGAAAGCCGCTTAAAATAAGAGGCGCGGAACATACTCAGGATCGCCCTAAAGTCAACGGGCGCGATGCCACGTTGATGAGGCGGAAAGCACATATAGTCTGACCGCATGAAAATCGCATCCCTGCTGGCCGCTACGGCCCTGATGTCCTTGTCGTGCGTCGGCGTCGCAACGGCCGATCCGGCTCAGTCCCAGGACGATTTCCTGGCGCGGTTGAACGCCCTGTGCGGCCAACGATTCGAAGGACGGGTCGTCACCACCGACGCCGCCGACGCCAAGTTCGCCAGCGAGCGGCTGGTCATGCAGGTCCGCGACTGTTCGCCGGACGAGGTGCGTATTCCCTTCGCCGTAGGGTCGGATCGTTCGCGCACCTGGGTGGTGACGAAGACCGACACGGGCCTTCGGCTGAAGCACGATCACCGACACGCGGACGGCACGACCGACGTGCTGCATTGGTATGGCGGCGATACGGTCAACGCCGGCACGGCCGAGCATCAGGAGTTCCCGGTCGACGCCGAATCGATCGCCCTGTTCAACGAAAACGACGCGGCCGTCTCGACCACCAATGTCTGGGCGATGGAGGTTTATCCCGACCGAGTGTTCGCCTACGAACTGCGTCGTCCCAACCGGCATTTCCGCGTCGAGTTCGACCTGACCAAGCCGATGGCCGACTAGGGTCAGACTGCGCGCCAGGTCCGGATCGGTCGCACGGTGGCGCAGGCGGGACCGCCGTCCTTGGCGCGGCCGGGCAGGACGACTTCCAGAACCGCGCCTTCGCGCGCCTGGGCCAGCAGATCGGCGGGAATGTCGTGGACGTCGATCTTGGCGCGTCGGCTCCATTCGCTGGCGTGCTGGCCTGCCGACTTGCCGATCGCGATATAGACGAACCGCCGCGTTGCTCCCTCGCGCCGCACGAAGGGGCCGGTCAGGCGGCCATCCTCGGACAGGGTGACGGGCGCGTCGAAGCTGATCGGACCGTCGGCGGCGATGTGCGACTCGACCGGCATGTTCGCCTTGTCCTGCAGGCTGTAGGCGACGCCCGCGACCGGATCGGCGATCGTCAGGCGCAGGGTGATCGTCGTTCCGGCCATGTCAGTCCCTGTGTTCCACCGTATGCCGACCCCGCACCATCCGCACGAAGGGCAGGGGGCGGTTTGGGTGTTCCAACCGCTCGGCCAGTTCACCCAGCACAAACCGGGTGATGGCGGGCAGGTCCAGTGCGCGCGCCTCGTCCAACGGCAGCCAGGCGATCTCGTCCAGTTCGCCCGACCCGGCGGTCGGTTCGGGTGTCAGCAGGGCCTCGGCCGAGGCCATGAAGAACCGCGCGTCGAACCGCCGCGTGCGGCCCGGCGGCGTGATGGCGCGGGCGATGTAGGACAGGACCGACAAATCGGGCAGGGCGCCCGCCTGACGATACTCGCGCCACGGTCCAGCGACGGAGGCGCGGGGCGCCGGCCGCCCCAGAATCAGCCCTGTCTCCTCGAACGTCTCGCGCACCGCTGTCAGGGCCAGGGCGCGCGCACGGCGAGCGGGCAGTTCGCCTTCCAATCGCCGCGCAACCTCGCCCGACAACTCACCCGTCGCGGCGGCGGTGAAGTCGCTGCGATCGATCCGCCCGCCCGGAAACACCCATTTCGACGCCATGAACACATGCCCCGGCGCGCGCCGCCCCATCAGCACCTCGGGCCGATCGCGGCCGCGCGTCAAGATCAGCGTCGCCGCATCCTTCGGCCGCTGAGCCCCGCCGACACGCGGGGTGTCGGCCAGATCCTGAGCGGCGTCGAAAGGGGTCACTTTCGCTTGCCCTTCCTCACGCCCTTCAGGCCGCCGGAGGGTTTGGAGCCGTTGCGGGGCTTGGGGCCGCCGGGCCGGTTCTTGCCGCGCATCGGCGGGCCGTCGCCGCCGCGTCCGCGAATGCCATAGCGGGGCGCGGGGGCGTTGGGATCGCGAGGTTCGGGCTCGCTGAGCATTTCGAACACAAGGCCGCCGGTGAGGGGCGTGGCCTCGCGCAGCTTGACCTCGACCATCCGGCCCAGAGTGAAGCGTTTGCCGGTGCGTTCGCCGACCAGGGCGTGGGCGCGGTCGTCGTGGGTGAAGTATTCGCTGCCGAGCGTGGAGACGGGCACCAGGCCGTCCGCGCCCGTATCCTCCAGACGAATGAACAGGCCGAACCGCGTCACGCCGGTGATCCGCCCGGCGAAGGTCGCGCCGACGTGCTCTTCCAGATAGGCGGCGATGTAGCGATCCATGGCGTCGCGCTCGGCGGCCATCGACCGGCGCTCGGTCATGGTCACGCCCTCGGCGATGGCCGGCAGTTCGGCGATCTCGCGGTCGGTCAGTCCGTCCTTACCCAAGCCCAGCGCCCGGATCAGGCCGCGGTGGACGATCAGGTCGGAATAGCGCCGGATCGGCGAGGTGAAGTGGGCGTAGCGATCCAGGTTCAGGCCGAAGTGGCCGATGTTCTCAGGAGAGTAGATCGCCTGCATCTGGCTGCGCAGGACCACCTCGTTGACCACGTCGGCGTGTTCGGTGTCGCGCGTCTCGTCCAGCAGTTTGTTGAACCGCTTGGTCGTGCCGGGCTCGCCCTTGTTCCAGGGCTTGCCGATGGTCGACAGGAAGTCGGCCAGGTTGAAGATCTTCTCCTGGCTGGGCGTATCGTGGACGCGGTAGATCAGCGGCGTCTTCTTCTGCTCCAGCGTTTCTGCGGCGCAGACGTTGGCCTGGATCATCATCTCTTCGATCAGCCGGTGCGCCTCCAGCGAAGCGCGCTTTTCGATGGAGGCGATGCCGCCATCGGGCGCCATGCGGATGCGGCGTTCAGCCGATTCGATCTGCAGCGGGCTGCGCTTGAGCCGGCCCTTCAGCATGGCGTGATAGGCGTTCCACAGCGGATAGAGGATCGCCTCCATGATCGGGCCGGTCGTGTCGTCAGTTTGCCCATCAATGGCGGCCTGCGCCTGCTCGTAGCTGAGCTTGGCGTGCGACCGCATCAGGCCGCGCACGAACCGGTGGCCGGTCTTTCGTCCGTCCTTGTCGAAGACCATCCGCACGGCGAGACAGGCGCGGTTCTCGCCCTCCTTCAGGCTGCACAGACCGTTCGACAGCACTTCCGGCAGCATCGGCTCGACGCGATCGGGGAAATAGGTCGAGTTGCCCTTGTCGCGCGCCTCGCGGTCCAGCTGGCTGCCGGGGCGGACGTAGGCGGCGACGTCGGCGATGGCGACCCAGACGATCCAGCCGCCCTCATTTTTCGGATCCTCGTCGCGCGCCGCATAGACGGCGTCGTCGTGGTCGCGCGCATCGGCGGGGTCGATGGTGATGAAGGGGACCTCGCGCAGGTCCTCGCGGCCCTTCAGGGTCGGCAGGGCCTGATCCTCGGCCTCGCGTTCGACCGCTTCGGAGAAGCCGGTCGGGACGCCGTGGGCGTGGATGGCGATCAGGGAGGCGGCGCGGGGATCATCCTCCTTGCCGATGTGCTCCAGAATTTTGCCGCGCTTGGGACCATAGCGTTGGTCGCCTTTCTCAATCGCGGCCAGGACCAGGTCACCGTCGCGCAGGTCGCCGGACTGGGCCTGGGGCACCACCAGCACGTCCTTGGAGCGACGATCGACCGGCTCGACACGGGTTTCGCGCGCTGACTTGCGGATCACGCCCAGGACGCGGTTGGTCCCCACATCCAGCTTCTTGATCAGCCGGGCTTCCCAACCCTCCGCGCCGCGCTGGAACTTCACCAGCACGCGGTCGCCCAGGCCAGGGGCGGCCTTTGACTTGTCGGGCATCAGAATGGCGCGCGGGGCGTCGGGACTGGCCTCGACCAGGCGAACATACAGTTCGCCGTCGCCGTCGCGCTCGATCACATCGGCGACGCCGACGGGGGGCAGGGCGCCGGCTTCGGAAAAGCCTTTGCGACCGCGTTTGCCCAGTCGCCCTTCGGCTTCCAGTTCGCGGATCATTTCGCGCAAGGCCCTGCGGTCACCGCCTTTCAGCCCGAAATGGCGCGCGATGTCGGTCTTCTCGGCCGATCCGGCCTCGCGCAGAAAGGCGACGAGGGTGTCTTTGTCGGGGAGACCGGCGGGCGGCCTCTTGGATGATTTGGTCATTATGTCTTTCGTAGCGCGGAACCGCGCCCTTGAGTAAATCTTGAGGGGTCAAATCTTGCGTGAGTTGACCATGTGAAGGCGGGGCTTCAGCTTCCGCCCGCCCCGAATGGAGTTTTCGATGTCCCTGACCGCCCCCGCCCTGAGCGCGACCGTCTCGTCGCCGCTGGATCTGATCGGCAAGACGCCGATGGTGGAGGTGACGAAGATCGACACCGGCCCGTGCCGCCTGCTGCTGAAGCTGGAGTCCCAGAACCCCGGCGGTTCGATCAAGGACCGGATCGCCATCTCGATGCTGGACGCCGCCGAGCGCGAAGGCTTCCTGAAGGAAGGCGGCACCATCGTGGAGGCGACGGCGGGCAACACCGGCCTGGCGCTGACGTTGGTCGGTCGGGCCAGGGGATATAAGGTGCTTCTGGTCATCCCGGACAAGATGTCCAAGGAAAAGATCCAGCATCTCAGGGCGATGGGCGCCGATGTTCGTCTGACGCGTTCGGACGTGCCGCATGGCCACCCGGAATACTATACCGACATGGCCGAGCGTCTGGCCCAGGGCATTCCCGGCGGCTTCTACGTCAATCAGTTCGCCAACACCGCCAACGCCGAGGCCCATGTGAAGACGACGGGCCCCGAAATCTGGGAGCAGACGGGCGGCGACATCGACGCCTTCGTCGCCGGCATCGGCTCGGGCGGGACGATCACCGGCACGGCGCAGTTTCTGAAGAGCGTTGGCTCGAAGGCCCAGATCATCTTGGCGGATCCCGTCGGCTCGACCCTGGCCGGCATCGTCAACGACGGCGTGCCGGGGCCGGAAGGCAGCTACACCGTCGAGGGAATCGGCCAGAACTTCGTGCCCGACACGGCGGACATGAGCCTGATCGACAAGGCCTATTCGATCCCCGACGCCGAGGCGATCGCCACGGCGCGCGAGCTGCTGCTGAAGGAAGGCATCCTGGCTGGCTCGTCGTCCGGCACCCTGATCGCCTCGGCCCTGCGCTGGTGCCGCGAGCAGACGGAAGCGAAGACCTGCGTGACCTTCGTCTGCGACACCGGGGCCAAGTATCTGTCGAAGGTTTATAACGACGCCTGGCTGGCGGATCAGGGCCTGGGCGAGCGCGAGCTGCACGGCGACCTGTCGGACCTGATCAACCGCAAATACGAGAAGGGCGACGTCGTCGTCGCCGGGCCGGGCGATACCCTGGACACCGCCTTCAAGCGGATGAAGGGCGCCGACGTATCGCAACTGCCGATCATCGAAGACGGCCGGCTGATCGGGATCTTGGACGAAAGCGACCTGATCCGCATCATGAACACTGACGAGATCACGCGGAAGGAGCGGTTCGCCAAGCCGGTGGCCTCGGCCATGACCCGCGATCTGGACACGCTTCAGGTTAATGAGCCTCTGGACGCTCTGATCCCTGTCTTCGACCGCGACCGGGTGGCCATCGTGTTGGACGGAGAGCGGTTCGTCGGCCTGATCACCCGCACCGACCTGATCAACCACCTCAGCCTGAACCGGTAAGTCCATGAGCGACAAGAAGAACAGCCAGGGCTTTTCGACCCGCGCCATCCATGCGGGCCAACATCCTGACCCGACGACGGGCGCGGTGATGACGCCGATCTACGCCACCTCGACATACGCCCAGGAAAGCCCGGGCGTGAACAAGGGTTATGAGTATGCGCGGGGCAAGAACCCGACGCGCGAGGCGTTCGAGGCCTGTATCGCGGACCTCGAGGGCGGCACGCACGGGTTCGGCTTCGGCTCGGGCATGGCTGCGACCTCGACGGCGCTGGAGTTGCTGGATGCGGGCGATCACATCGTCACCGGCGACGACCTGTACGGCGGTTCGTGGCGGCTGTTCGAGCGGGTGCGCCGGCGCACCATGGGGCTGGACTTCGCCTATGTGGACCTGAGCGACATCGCGGCGGTCGAGGCGGCGATCACTCCCAGGACGAAGATGCTGTGGGTCGAGACGCCCACCAATCCCCTGATGAAGCTGGCCGATATCGCCGCCCTGTCGAAGGTGGCCAAGGCGCATGGGTTGCTGCTGGTCGTGGACAACACCTTTGCCACCCCCTTCTGCCAGCAGCCGCTGAGCCTGGGGGCGGACGTGGTCATGCACTCGGCGACCAAATACCTGAACGGCCATTCGGACATTATCGGCGGGGTGCTGGTGACGGCGGACGCCGAGTTGGCGACGCGGATCAAGTTCCTGCAGAACTCGGTCGGCGGGATCATGGGGCCGTTCGACGCCTTCCTGGCCAACCGGGGCTTGAAGACCCTGGCGCTGCGGATGAAGGCGCACTGCGAGAACGCGCTGACCATCGCGCGCTGGCTGGAGACGCGCGCGGGGATCGCCAAGGTGATCTATCCCGGCCTGATCGCTCACCCTCAGCATGAGCTGGCCGCGCGCCAGATGAGCGGCGGCTTTGGGGGGATGGTGACGGTGATCCTGGAGGGCGATCTGGAGCGCACCAAGCGGGTGCTGGAACGGGTTCAGGTCTTCACCCTGGCGGAATCGTTAGGCGGGGTTGAAAGCCTGGTGAACCACCCGGCCATCATGACCCACGCCAGCGTGCCCAAAGAGGTTCGCGAGGCGGGCGGCGTGACCGACAACCTGATCCGTCTGTCGGTCGGGGTCGAGAATGTCGAGGACCTGATCGCGGATCTGGATCAGGCCCTGGGCTGATCTCAGCTGGAGGGAAGGGCTGTCTGGTGGCCGGTGACCGGCGGCAGCTTCTTCTTAAGGGCGGCGCGCTTGACCGGGGCCTTTGCGGGCTTGGGCAGGGCCGCGCGGCGAGCTATTTCGGTGTCGATGACCGGGATGATGTCGCTGGCGGCCATGACCTGGGTCGAGGCGCCGTGTTCGACCAGGCGGGCGGCGTTGGCGCGCAGCGTCGTCAGGTCGGCGTCGGTCATCGCGGGGATCATGTCGGCGAGCGGGGTCATGTCGGCATCCGTATGCAGAAGCCTCAGGGCTGGCGCGACAGGCGCCAGCCCTTCAGCTGATTGAAGGCGATTTCCACCGTCACGCGGTCGCCCAGCAGCGAGACGCCCGTCTGGGCGCCCAGCGAGGGCAGGACCGTGATCAGGTGGCCGTTGTCCAGGCGAACGCGACGGCCGCCGAGCGGCATCAGTTTGATGACCTCGCCGTCGAAAGCGATCACGCCGGCCCTGGTCGGGGCCGGCTCGTTCGTGTTGGACGCGTGGAGCGTGTCCTACTCCGCCGCCGTAAGGCGACCGGCGGACTCTTTGCCGGAGCGCGAATCGCGCTCGATTTCGTAGGAAATCTTCTGGCCTTCGTTCAGCGAGCCGACGCTCGAGGTTTCGACGGCCGAGGCGTGGACGAAGACGTCCTTGCCGCCGTCATCGGGCGCGATGAAGCCGTAGCCTTTGGTGGGGTTGTACCATTTTACAGTGCCGGTAGCCATTTGGAGACCTCCGTCTGGCGTTGACCGCAGGGAGGGATCCCTGGTCGGCCTGTCGGGTCTGAATGGGATCGGCTTTTGGACCTCGGTGCGTGATGCAAAGGGAGCAGCGGCGTTACGCAGAGAGATCGACCAGACCTAGATGGGCGCCTGACAACCGTTACGCAAGGGGCTGGCGATCAGAAGGCGTAGGCGACCTTTGCGACCAGGGCGTCCTCATATTGTTCGCCGAAGGTGTGGGCGTCGGTGTCGTAGTAGCGCAGGTCGAGCTCAAGGGCGTCGGTGAGGGCGTAGGTCACGCCGGCGTTCCAGCCGGTGTAATCGGGCGCGCCGTTCTGCTCGCGACGACCGACGGCGACCGTGCCGTTCAGTTGGGGCGTGAAGTCCCAGCCCAAGCGGCCCTCGACCCAGGTGAAGCTGTCGGTCGAGCCGGCGGCGTCGGGCGAATACTGGACCTGCAGTCGCGCGCTGGCCGGGCCGATCGAGCGGCTGGCGTTGCCAGTGATCTCCCAGGCGTCCTGATCATAGCCGGCTTCGGCGTCGAGGCGGTTCTTGTAGGCGACGTTGAAGTCGAACCGATAGCCGAAGGCTTCAGGCTGATAGCCGACCACGAACTCGGCCTCGACGTTTGAGCCGCCGGCTTGGATCGTCTGGAAGCCGGGGCCGACGTAGAACAGGCCGTCCGCGCTTTCCCACGTCGCCGAGCCGAAGGCGTAGCCGTCGTTGCCGGACTTGGACGCATCCTTGGAGCGGTTGTCCGTGCCCGCGCCCAGTTCGAAGGACCAGGCGTCGCGCGTGGACGTCGGGGCGGACCCAGACGCCGACTGGGCGGCGGCCGGCAGGGCGACGGCGAGCACGGAGACGGAGAGGGCGGCGAGGACGGTCGTGCGGATCATGGGGGCTCCAGCGCGAGAGAAGCGGATTTGCGCCGCCTTTAGCGTGCTCCGGCCTTGATGGCGAATTCCTCCGTGGCCTGAGCGAACTCTTGTCGCAGGCGCGCGACCAGTTCGGCGGTCGGCAGGACGTCGTGGATGGCGCCCGCGCCCTGGCCGGCGGACCAGACGGTCTTCCAGGCCTTGGCCTCGTCGCCCATGTCCAGCTTGTGCTCGGGCAGGGTCTTCGGATCGATGCCGTTCTCGATCAGCGACTTGCTCATGAAGTTGGCGGGGATGCCGGACACGGCGGGCGTGTGGACGATGTCGGTCGCGCCGCTGTCGATGACCATCTGCTTGTAGGCGTCGGCGGCCATGGCCTCGGTCGTGTTGATGAAGCGCGTGCCCATATAGGCGAAGTCCGCGCCCAACATCAGGGCGGCCGCCACATCCTGACCCGTCGAGAGCGCGCCCGACAGGATGATGGTCCCCTTGAAGAAGCTGCGAACCTCATTGACCAGGGCGAAGGGGTTGATGATGCCCGCATGGCCGCCCGCGCCGTTGGCGACCAGGATCAGACCGTCGACGCCCGCCTCGGCCGCCTTTCGCGCATGGCGAATGTTGGCGATGTCGTGGAAGACCTGACCGCCGTAGCCATGCACCGCGTCGACCACGTCGCGCACGGCGCCCAGGGAGGTGATGATCAGCGGCACCTTCTCCTCGACCGACACCATCATGTCGGCCATCAACCGGGGGTTGGTCGGGTGGACAATGTGGTTGACACCGAAAGCCGCGGCCTCGGGCTTCAGCCGGCCTTTGATTTCATGAATCCAGTCGCGATAGCCCTCGGTCGTGCGCTGGTTCAGCGACGGGAAGGTGCCGATCACGCCCGCATTGCAGGCCTCGACCACCAGATCCGGTCCGGACACCAGGAACATCGGCGCCGAAATGATCGGCAGGATCAGACCTTTTTGCAGCGAAGCGGGAATGGCCACGGGCGTCTCCTTTGGTTTTCTTTCGCTACGCTTAGCGGGCTGTCGCCGGGGAAGGCAATCGCGGGGATTTCAGACGGTGGCGCGAAAAAATGAGTCTAATTCGTCTAATCTCGGGTCGGGGGCGGGGTGAAATAGGGCGGTGGCCGGCGTGGGTGAAAACCGGCCATCATACGGCGGTTCGGGCGTAGGGTCGGTCGATTGACGCTGGTCGCGGCGAAGGCGTTGAAAGGGCGAGGGAAGCCGTCCGGGATTAGGATGGCTGGCTGGTCGTCTCCCTTCTCCTATTGGGAGACGGTGGCCCGGATGGCCGGATGAGGGTCGGTCGGTTGGCCAGATCGCGCCATCCGACCCTCACCCTTTCGCGCGATGACGCCGGCTGACGCCGCCGTGCGCTCAAGCCCTCTCCCAATGGGAGAGGGAAGTGGAGTGGGGGAGGATTTCCAAGCCGGTCGCAAGCGCCTAAATGCCCGGCATGACCCACTATACCGACAACCTCAGCCAGCTCGGCGCCCAGACCGCCGCACCGACCAGTCCCGAGACGGCGGTGCTGGAGCGGGTGCCGAACCCGCATGCGGACACGCTATATCTGGCCCGGTTCACGGCGCCGGAGTTCACCAGCCTGTGCCCGGTGACAGGCCAGCCGGATTTCGCCCACATCGTCATCGACTACGCGCCGGGCGACTGGCTGGTCGAGTCCAAGAGTCTGAAGCTGTATCTGACCAGTTTCCGCAATCACGGCGCCTTCCACGAGGACTGCACCGTCGCCATCGGCCGCAAGCTGGCCGACCTGCTTGAGCCCAAATGGCTGAGGATCGGCGGATACTGGTATCCGCGCGGTGGCATCCCGATCGATGTCTTCTGGCAGACCGGCGCGCCGCCCGAGGGGCTGTGGCTGCCGGACCAGGGCGTGCCGACCTATCGCGGGCGGGGGTAGTCGGAGTGGGCGGGTCCGCCGTTCAGCGGCGCGCGCGTGGCGATCAGGCGCTCAGGGCCGCAGGCGCGACCTGATCAGGCCAGGCGACAGGCGAGAGGGCTTCCAGGGCCGGCTTCGCCAGCAGATAGCCCTGCATCAGATCGACGCCGAGATCGCGCAGGACATCATGTTCGGCCAGGGTCTCGATGCCTTCGCAGACCGGCTGGATGCCCAGGTCCCGCAGCATGTTCAGCGTGTTGCGCACGATGGTGCGCTTGACCGTGTTGGTGTCGATGTCGCGAACCAGGGCCATGTCCAGTTTGACGATGTCGGGCTGGAACAAGGTGAGCAGGCCCAGACCCGCATAGCCGGCGCCGAAGTCGTCGATGGCGGTCTTGAAGCCCATGGCGCGATAGGATCGCAGGATGTTGAGGATGTGGTCGGTGTCCATCACCTCGCTTTCGGTGAACTCGAAGATGATCCGATCCACCGGGAAGTTGGTGCGCATCGCCGCCGCCAGGGTGGCGCGGATGCAAGCGCGCGGTTCATAGACGGCGTTGGGCAGGAAGTTGATCGACAGGCTGGCGCCGCCCGCAGTCATATCCAGACCGGCGGCGAGATCGATGGCGGTCGTGCGGCATAGCTGATCGAAGGCATAGCGGTTGTCGTGGGAGATATGCGACAGAACCTGACCCGCGCCCCGGCCGTCCTTGCCCCGCACCAGGGCCTCGTAGGCGAAGACCGTCTGGGTCGTCACATCGACGATCGGCTGGAACGCCATGGTGATCGGCAGGTCGAACCCCGCCCCATCCTTACAGCCTGCGCAAGACATAAGCTTCTCCTACTGGCCGGCAAGTCTAAGGCGGCAGGCGTTAAAGACTGATGTCGAACAGGAAATTCGCTCTCGGGTTCCTTCGTGCGGTTGAAACGCCTTAGCGGTAGAGCGGTCCGCTCTTGAAGTTTTTCGCTGCGCCGTCACGGGTAATGCGATGAAGCACGCACTTCCGCTCGAAGCCCGGGGGCGCCGTCTGATGACGCGGGCGGAGGCGTGGGCGGATGGGTCCCGACCGCGTCGATACGCCTATGAGTTCCTGTGGTTCGGGCTGAAGCAGGGGTGGGCGTGTCTGTTCGGGGGGCTGATGCTGGCCCTGATCCTGGGGACGTTTCTGCTTTGGCCGGAGAGGGCGCCGGTGTCCCGTTACGATTTCCTGGCCGTCGGGGCGGTGGTCATCCAGGCGGCGATGCTGATCTTCCGGCTGGAAAGCTGGGAAGAGGCGCGGGTGATCTTCCTGTTCCATGTGGCGGGGACGATCATGGAGCTGTTCAAGACCGCGCACGGGTCGTGGGTTTATCCCGAGGATAGTCTGCTGCGGATCGGGGCGGTGCCGCTGTTCTCGGGCTTCATGTATGCCGCGGTGGGCAGTTATATCGCGCGGGTGCAGCGCATCTTTCATATCCGGGTGCGGACGTATCCGCCGCTGTGGACGACCTGGGTGCTGGCGGCGGCCATCTACGTCAACTTCTTCGCCCATCACTGGCTGCCGGACGTGCGCATCGCGCTGTTCATCGCGACCGCCGTTTTGTTCGGGCGGGGATGGTTCTATTTCACGGCGGACCGGAAGCGGCGGTCGATGCCGCTGCTGCTGGGCTATTTCCTTGTGGCGCTGTTCATCTGGTTCGCCGAGAACCTGGGCACGCTGGGGCGGGCCTGGGTGTATCCGGGGCAGGCGGACGGGTGGGAGATGGTGTCCCTGGCCAAGCTGGGCAGCTGGTTCCTGCTGATGATCATCTCGGTGGTGCTGGTCTCGTTGGTGCACCGACCGGAAGAGGAACTCAGCGGCCCTGCAACGCCCCGCGCATGATGGCCGACTTGCGGCTCACGCGGGCCTTCACCAGTCGATAGACGACAGCGACGACCAGGATGGTGACGGCGAGGCCGCCGATCAGCAGGGTCGGGCCATGGGCCTCGCTGAGGACTTCCATCTTCGCCAGGCCCTGGGCGGCGAGATAGCCCGGCGCCAGCATGGCCAGCACCCAGACGATGCCGGATGTGACATTGCCGAACTGGAAGGCCCGCTGACGCATCCTGAGCATGCCAAGGGTCAGCGGCACGAAGGCGCGCAACGGACCGAAGAAGCGGCCGACGAAGATCGACATGACGCCGTAGCGACGGCAGTACAGGCGCGTCCAGGCGATGCGGCGGCGGTGCGCCTTGAACATCGGGCGCTGGAGGAAGCGCACGCCCAGCCGACGTCCGGCCCAGTAGGAGATGGCGTCGCCGATCACCGCGCCGATGACGCAACCGACGATGACATTGACGGGGTCCAGCACGCCGGCTGCGATCAGGCCGCCCGCCGCGACCAGCAGGCCGGTGGCGGGCACGAAAGCGCCGACGACGGCCAGCGACTCGACGAACACGACCAGGCCCAGCATGACGCCGGCCCACATATGGTTGCGGGCGACGAAATCGCCCACGGCTTGCAACAGGGAATCCATACGAAGGCCTTGGGGGAGGAAGGCGGGGTCGGTCGAGGTCAAACTGACTTGGGGCGACCTTATGTCACCCGCTTACGGCAGGCGTGTGACCTTGGCGGCCAAGTCGGGACGCGGGCGTTCCAGCGCGGGTTCGTTCAGCGTGCCGATGTGGATGAAGCCGGCGACGCTCTCGCCCTCGCTCAGGCCGAACAGAGCCGTGGCCTGGGGGTCGTAGCTATACCAGTCGGTGATCCAGCTAGACGAATAGCCGAAGCTGCAAGCCGCGTGTTCCAGGTTCATGCAGACGGCGCCGGCCGACAGGTGCTGCTCCCAGATCGGCTTGGACCCTTCGACCGGCGTCGAGACGACCAGGATGGTGACGGGCGCGGCGGTCAACTTGGCCAGGACCGCCTGATCCTTGGCCGGGCCGTTCCTGAGTTCGACCAGCACGGCGAGGCGGGCGGCGATGTCGGCGCGCGATTGCGGACCCAGGACCACGAACCGCCAGGGGAACAGCTTGCCGTGATCGGGCGTGCGGGCGCCCAGGGTCAGGATCTCGTTCAGTTCCGCCTCGGACGGGCCGGGCGCGACCAGGGCCTGGGCCGGGGCGGAGCGCCGCTGGGCCAGGCGGTCGCGGAAATCTTTGGACGGAACGGGCGGGGGCAGGGGTTCGTTGAGCGCGACCATGCCGTCTAGCTAGGCTTTCATCCACGTCTTCGCCATAGGTGGCCCATGCGCAAATCCAACGAACCGAAATGGGCCGAGGGGCTGTCGAAACCGCCGGCCTGGCGCAGCGACGGAACCGAGACGGTGTTCGACAGCCCCTGGATGGCGCTGACCCGGCATCCGGCGACGGCGCCGACCGGGATGAAGGCCGACTATGCTGTCGTGCGGTTCAAGAACGTCGGGACCGGCGTCCTGCCCGTCCACGACGATGGGACGGTGACCTTGGTGGGCCAGCAGCGGTTCGCCCACGCCAACTATAGCTGGGAAATGCCCGAAGGCGGCGCGCCGCTGAACGAGGATCCCTTCGACGGCATCCGGCGCGAACTGGCCGAAGAGGCGGGATTGCAGGCCGAACACTGGCTGCCGGCGCTGAAGGTGGAGATGTCGAACTCCATCACCGACGAGATCGGCATGACCTGGATCGCCTGGGGCCTGTCGCCCGCGCCGACCGATCCCGATCCCACCGAGATCATCGCCGTGGTGCGCGTGCCGTTCGTGGATCTGCTGGACGAGATCGGGAGGGGAACGGTGCGCGACAGCCTGACGGTGGCGACGGCCTATAAAGCCTATCATATGGCGATGAACGGCGAACTGCCCGAGGCGCTGGCGCGCGCCTTGCTGGGGCGCGTATGATGTCGCCGAAGGAGCCGGTCATGGCCAAGCTGGAAGTCGTCGCAGAACTCGAAATGGACACCGTGTGGCGTCAGCTGCGCGCCTCGGCCGAGGCGGCGTCGCGCGAGGAGCCGCAACTGGGCTCGCAGATGAATGCGGTGATCCTGTCGCACGACGACCTGGCGGGCGCGCTGAGCTTCCAGATCGCGCGCAAGCTGGCGGACGGCGAGATGAGCGCCATGTCGGTGCGCGAAGTCTGTCTGTCGGCGTTCAAGGCCGACCCGTCGATGGTCGAGGCGGCGGAGGCCGATCTGCAGGCTGTGGCCGAACGCGACCCGGCGATCCGCAACCTGTTGCAGCCCTTCCTGTATTTCAAAGGCTTCCAGGCCTTGCAGGGCTGGCGCGTGGCGCACTGGCTGTGGGGACAGGGGCGCGAGACGCTGGCCTTCCACTTCCAGAGCCGGATCTCAGAACTGTTCCAGCTGGACATCCATCCGGCCGCGCAGATGGGCAAGGGGCTGTTTCTGGATCACGGCACGGGCATCGTGATCGGCGAGACGGCGGTGGTCGGCGACGACGTGTCGATGCTGCACGGCGTGACCCTGGGTGGGACGGGCGCCGAACGCGGCGACCGCCACCCCAAGATCGGCAAGGGCGTCCTGTTGGGCGCCGGGGCAAAGGTGCTGGGCAATATCCATGTCGGCGACTACGCCAAGGTGGCGTCCGGCTCGGTGGTGCTGAAGGCCGTGCCGTCCGGCTGCACCGTGGCGGGGGTGCCGGCCCGGCTGGTCAACTGCCCGACCAATGCCGAACCGGCCCGGACCATGGATCACACCCTGGCCGAGGTGGTTTACGACTTCGTCATCTGAGCCGACGCCTCACAGGGCGATCCTGAGCGAGGCGCGGACGCTGCGTGGGGCGCCGGGGTAGATCCACAGGGCGCTGTAGGAGCTGGCGGCGTAACGCTCGTCAAACAGGTTGTCGATCTCGACGCGGGCGGTGATCTGGGGCGTCAGTCCGTAGTCCAGCGCCGCCTTGGCCTTCCAATAGGCGGGCAGTTCGGGCGCGCCGAGCGCCAGGCCGCCGGCCCGGTCGCCGACGTAGGCCGCGCCGGTCATGAACGACCAGGTCGTGCCGTGGATGGTGGGGAAGCGACCGATCACGAACAGCGAGCCCGAATGTTCGGGCACGTTCAGCACGGCGTCGGTTGCGAAGGCGCTGTCGTCGGCCTTGGCGTCGGTCCAGCCGTAGTTGGCCACCACCTGCCAGACGTCGTCGATCTTCAAGGCGCCGTCCAGCTCGATCCCGCGCGTCGTCAGCTTGCCGACCGGGGCCAGGAAATTGGGATCGACGGGATCAGTCGTCAGAATGTTCGACTTCTCGATGTCGAAGACGGTGGCGGCCAAATCCAGTCCGTCCCAGGCGCCGGCCAGGCCGATCTCATAGCCCTTGCCATCCTCGGGCGCGAAGCCGGAGCCGTCGCGGCCCGTGCCCGAGTTCAGCACGAACGACTGACCATAGCTGGCGTGGGCGGTCAGGTTGTCGGTCAGGCGATAGCGGGCGGCGAAGCGGTATTTCAGGGGCGTATCGCGGGCCTCGCCGACGGCGCCAGTGCGGTTGTTTCGGATGGTCTGGTCGTAGTCGTCGAATCGCAGCCCGGCCAGCAGGCTGAGGCGGTCGTTCACCTCCCACAGATCCTGGGCGTACAGGGTGACGACGTCGCGCGTTTCCAGATTGTCGGTGAAGGGCAGGGGCGTCGGCGGCGTGATCGCGCCATAGACGGGATTGAGGACATTGATCGGATAGGGATTGGCCGCAGTCGGATTGATGCGCAGCCACTTCTCGCCATAGGTCAGCTGATAGGCCTTCACCCCGAAACCGAGGTTGTGAACGCCCAGCCCCGTTTCGACCACGCCGTTCAGCTCGAGCCGGGCCGACAGGTCCTCGACCGAGAAGTCGCGTCCGCGACGCTGACGCCACAGCTGGTCGCCGACCAGGCGCGACTGATCGCTGGACAGGCCCTTCAGCGAGCCGCCGCGCCAGGCGACGCCGCCGTTCAGGCTCCAGTCGTCATTGATCCGGTATTCGCCGGTGATCTGATGCCGTTCGTTGCGGAAGCGGGTCACGCCGTCGCCGGGCTCGCCGTAGTAGTTGGAGGGCGGCAGGAACAGCGCGTCGCCGTTGATCGCCGGCATCCCCCGGTCGAACAGGGTCGTGAAGGTGGTGAACTCGCCCACATAGGTCAGGCGCAGATCATCGGTGGGACGCCAGGTCAGGGACGGCGCCACGACGGTGCGGTCCAGGCCGACATAGTCGCGCCAGCCGTTCGAGGTCTCGCCCGCCACCACAAGCCGTCCGGCCAGGGAGTCGTTGATCGGGCCGGTCAGGTCCAGCTCGCCGCGACGCAGGCCGAAGGATCCCACCGTGGCGGTAAAGGCGGCGGCGGGCGCAAAACGCGGGGTCTTGGAGACGATATTGATGCGTCCGGCCGGGTCGATGTCGCCGAACAGCGCGCCGGACGGCCCCTTCAGCACTTCGATCCGCTCGGACGTCGCTGGGTCGCGAGGCGGGGCCATGCCGCGATTGGCCAGGAAGCCGTCGACATAATATTCCGCGCCGCCGTCGGGCGTGCCCAGGAAGCCGCGGATGGCGAAGTTGTCCATGACGCCGCCGCGATTGTTCTGCTGGCTGATGCCGCTGACCAGTTCCAGCGCATCGGCAAGGCGCGTTGCGCCCACGGCCTTGATCAGATCGTTCTCGATAGAGCGGCTGGACGGAGACATGGCCTCGGTGATCGATCCTGCGCCCAGGGTCAGGTCACGCGGCGCCGAACGGCGGCCCAGAACGACGATCTCCCCGACAGTCGCGGGTTCGGCCGTCCCAACGGGCAATGGGACGGGTGTGACGATGGGGCTGTTGGCGGCGCCCAGCAGGCATGCGCCGGCGCAGCTCAGGAGGAGAGACAAGGCAGACTCCGTTTGAAACGTTATAATATATCGGCTATCCGCTCCGGTATGACGATGTCAACCGCTGCAACGCCTGTCCCCGCCTTCGCCACTCCGATAACCGCCGCGGTCCGAGCGGTCGGTCGGATTCGATCCATCGACGCCCTGCGCGGGCTGGTCATCCTGCTGATGCTGGTCGATCACGCGCGGGAGTTCTTCTTCATCCACGCCCAGGTCTCGGACCCGATGAATGTGGAGACGACCTCGCCGGCGTTGTTCTTCACCCGGCTGTCGGCCCATCTGTGCGCGCCGGTGTTCGTGGCCCTGACGGGGTTGGGAGCCTGGCTGTACGGAAACAAGCAGGCGGGCGGTGGGAACGGAGCCGGCGCGGCATCGGCCTTTCTGCTGAAACGCGGTGTGTTTCTGGTCGTGCTGGAGCTGACGGTGGTCAACTTCGCTTGGACCTTCTCGATCACGCCCGAGTTGATCTATTTGCAGGTGATCTGGGCCATCGGCCTGTCGATGATCGCGCTGGCGTCCCTGGTGCATCTGCCGCGCGCGGTGCTGATCGGCGTGGGGTTGGTCATCGTGCTGGGTCACAATCTGCTGGACCCGATCACCATCGCGGCAGGGCAGCCAGGCCATGCGATCTGGGCTGTGCTGCATGATCGCGGTTTCATCGATTTGCCGTGGAGCGGTCAGGCGAGGACCTCCTATCCGCTGCTGCCGTGGATCGGCGTGGCGGCTTTGGGCTATGCCATAGGGCCGTGGTTCGCAGGCGGGCAGGGGACGCGGCTGAAGCGGCTGGTGCTGACCGGAGTGGGCGCGCTGGCCCTGTTCGTCGTGCTGCGGGCGATCAACGTCTACGGCGATGCGCCGTGGGCCGTGCAGGCGACGCCGATCCAGACGGTGATGAGCGTGCTGAACCTGACCAAATATCCGCCGTCGGCCGACTTCCTGCTGCTGACGCTGGGGATAGGCGCGCTGATCCTGGCGGGGCTGGAAAAGGCGCCGGATCGGTTGGTCGGCGTGCTGGCGGTCTTTGGCGGAGCGCCGCTGTTCTTCTATCTGATCCACCTCTACGGGCTGCATCTGCTGAACCTGGCGGCCCTGATGCTGTTCGGCGCCAATCAGGGCGAGGGCTTCGGCGTGCCCGGCGTCGGCTGGGTGTGGTTGCTGGCGGGCCTGGTCGCCGTGCCTTGCTGGTTCGCCTGCCGATGGTTTGGCGGGGTCAAGCGGCACAGTTCGCAATGGTGGATGAAGTATCTCTGAAGCGGGAAAATGCGCGGCGCCAGTTTCCCTGAACCGCCGATGTCTCTAGGGTCCGCCGCCAACGTCCAGACCATGAGGCCCCCCGTGAAAGACACCGACCTGAAGCGCATCGAGGCTCACCTCAAGCGCACCTTCAACACCGGCGGCATCATCGTGAAGGCCCGCCCCAAGCAGAATGACTCGGCCGAGGTCTATGTCGGCGACGAGTTCATCGGCATCGTTTTCGAGGATGAGGACGAGGAAGGCTCGTTCATGTTCGAAATGGCGATCCTGGCCGAAGACCTTCCGGCCTAAAGCGCCGACCGATCCGACCGCCCGGCGTGAATGCGCCGGGCGGTTTTCGTTTGGGCCGACCCATTCAGCGATACGGGTCGGTCAGCGCGTGGGGGCTGCGCGTTCGAGGCCATACAGCGCCTCGACGATGTCCTCGGCCTTCTGCTGGACCAACTGCTGGGCGTCGTGGACGCCGCGATTGTAGAAGGCGCCGCCGATCTCCGTGCCGATGAAGTCCAGCAGCATATCGGCCGGAAGCTGGCCGAGTTCCTGATCCAGTTCTCGGGCGAAGTAGTCGCGCAGTTTGGCGGTGATCGCCGCGCGTTCTTCCTTGGAGAATTCGATCGGTTTCATGCGACTTCGGCGAGGGCTTCTTCGGCGGCGACCCAGGCGGCTTCGGCGGCGGCCAGATCGGCCTCGGTCTTGGCGCGGGCGCGGGTCAGGCCTTCGAGGGCCTTGGGATTGCTGACCGAGGCGGTGGCCATGTCGTCGTCGATGCGGGCGATCTCGGCCGTCAGGCGGGTCATGGTCTCCTCGGCCTTCTTGACCGCATGGCGCAGGGTCGAGGGCGAGGGGCCGGATCGCTTCTTGTTGCCCCTATCGTTCGCGCCGCGGGCGCTCTCTGCTTGAGGGGCGCCTGAGTTCGCCTTGGCCTCTTCCTTCTTGATCTGGCTGGGCTTGGCGATGGCCTGTTTCGCGCGGTCCAGGACGAACTTGGCGTAGTCGTCCATGTCGCCGTCGAACGGCTTGACCGTGCCGTCGGCGGCCAGCCACAGGCGATCCGCCACCATCTCCATCAGCGAGCGGTCGTGGGTGATCAGGATGACGGCGCCGTTGTAGTCGTTCAGCGCATCCAGCAGGGCGCGACGGCTGTCGATGTCCAGGTGGTTGGTCGGTTCGTCCAGGATCAGGACGTGGGGCGCGTCCATCGCCACCATGTTCAGCAGCAGCCGCGCGCGCTCGCCGCCCGACAGGCTGTCGACTGTGGTCTCCTGCTTCTCATAGCCCAGGCCGAACTGGGCCAGCTTGGAGCGTCGGGCGCTTTCGGGCGCATCCGGCATGGCGCGGCGGATGATTTCCAGCGGCGTGTCGGTCGGGTCCATGGCCTCGATCTGGTGCTGGTGGAACCAGCCGACGCGCATCTTCCTGTCGCGGTGAAGCTCGCCCTCGGACACGTCCAGAGCGCCGGCGATCATCTTGGCGAAGGTCGACTTGCCCGCGCCGTTGACGCCCAGCAGGCCAATGCGGTCGTCCAGGTCCATGCGCAGGTTCAGATTGCGCAGGATCGGCTTGCCCGGCTCATAGCCGACATTGGCCCGCTCCAGCCGGATCAGCGGCGGCGCCAACGGACGCGGCGGCGAGGGCAGGGTGAAGGGGGCGACGCGCTCCTCGATCGTGGTGGCGACCGGCTGCATCTTCTCCAGCCGCTTCATGCGCGACTGGGCCTGCGCGGCCTTGGAGGCCTTGGCCTTGAACCGATCGACGAAGGCCTGAAGGTGGGCGCGTTCGGCGTCCTGCTTGGCCTTGGCAGACAGCTGGAGGCGCGCCTTCTCCGCGCGAGCCTTTTCGAAGGCGTCGTAGTTGCCGGTGTAGAGCGTCAGGGTGTGGTTCGCGAGGTGCAGGATATGGGTGCAGACCTCGTTCAACATCTCGCGGTCGTGGGAAATGATCAGGGCGGTGTGCGGGTATTTCTTCAGCCGCGCCTCCAGCCACAAGGCGCCTTCCAGGTCGAGGTAGTTGGTCGGTTCGTCCAGCAGCAGCATGTCCGGCTCGGCGAACAGGGCGGCGGCCAGGGCGACGCGCATCCGCCAACCGCCCGAGAACTCGGACATCGGTCGGGCCTGGTTTTCCTGGTCGAAGCCCAGACCGACCAGGATTTCGGCGGCGCGCGCGGGCGCGGCGTCGGCGTCGATCTCAATCAGGCGCGACCAGATCTCGCCCATCTCTTCCGGTTCTGCGGTCTCGAGTCGGCCCAGCAGGGTGTGGCGTTCGACGTCGGCCTCAAGGATGGTGTCGATGACGCTGACGGGGGTCGCCGGATGCTCCTGATCGACCGAGCCAATACGGGCGGTCTTGGGCAGGCTGATCTCGTCGCCGGCGGCGTGAAGCTCGCCCAGGATCAGCTTGAACAGGGTCGATTTGCCGATGCCGTTGCGGCCGACCAGACCGACCTTGGAGCCGGGCGGCAGGCTGACGGAGGCGTCCACGAGAAACTTGCGGCCCCAGGCGTTGAAGGTCAGGTCGGTGATCTGGAGCATTGCGGCGAAGGTTCTTCGGTTGGGCGGCGTCCCTCAATCGGCAGGTCGCCATGCGGCGTGCGTCAGGGATGCAAAAAGGGACGGTTGGAAACGCGGGAGGTGGTCGCTATAAGCCCGCGACACTCAATCTCCCAACAAGAAGTCAATTCCCATGACCGAACGTACCTTCTCGATCATCAAGCCCGACGCCACGCGCCGCAACCTGACCGGCGCGATCAATGCCGTGATCGAAGGCGCCGGCCTGCGCATCGTGGCCCAGCGTCGCGTCAAGCTGACGACCGAACAAGCCAAGAAATTCTACGAAGTGCACGCCGAGCGCCCGTTCTACGGCGAGCTGGTCGAGCAGATGACGGCCGAGCCGGTCGTCGTTCAGGTGCTGGAAGGCGACAACGCCGTCGCCGCCTATCGCGAAGTCATGGGCGCCACCAACCCGGAACAGGCCGCCGAAGGCACCATCCGCAAGCAGTTCGCCCTGTCGATCGGTGAAAACTCGGTCCACGGTTCGGACAGCCAGGACAACGCCAAGATCGAGATCGCCCAGTTCTTCACCGACGACCAGATCGTAGGCTAAGCGCTCAAGCCGCGAGGGACCGCGTTCCGAGCGTAGCGCGAACACAAGGCGCTCAAGTCGCGCGGGACCGCGTCCCGAGCGTAGCGCCGAAACAAAGCGATGCGAGAGCGAAGCCTCTCGCATAGCGTGACTATATAGGCCCGCGCCCGGAACCGGACGCGGGCCTTGTCGTTTGGTGGTCATTATCTCGTTCGTCTCCCGGAGAAGACCCATGAAGACCATGATCAAACTGGCCCCCGTCATCGGCGTCGTGGCCCTGCTGGCCGCCTGCGGCCAAACGATGGAACAACGCGCCGCCACCGGCGCCCTGGGCGGCGCCGTCGCCGGTCAGGTCATCGGCGGCAACACGGGTTCGACCGTGGCCGGCGCCGCCATCGGCGCCGTCGCCGGCGCGGCGACCAAGCCCCGCTAAATCGGGCTCAGTCTTTCGGGCGAAAGCCCGGATGACAAAAAGGCCCGGAGCGCTCGCTCCGGGCCTTTTCTACGTCTGGCGTCCGGCGCCCTTACCAGATGCGGGCGCGGGCCTCGGGCGCGATATATTCCTTCTGGTCCGGGGAGACGCCGAAGGCCGCGTACCAGGCGTCGATGTTGCGCGGCGAGGTCGCGGCGCGCACCGGGCCGGGCGAGTGCGGGTCGGTGGTCAGCTGTTCCTTCAGGGCCGCCTCGCGCGACTTCTCGCGCCAGACCTGCGCCCAGCCTAGGAAGACGCGCTGATCGCCCGTCAGCCCGTCGATGACCGGCGCCGGCTGGCCGTTCAGAGACTTGTGATAGGCGTCCAGCGCCAGCAGCAGGCCGCCCAGGTCGGCGATGTTCTCGCCCATCGTCAGGTCGCCGTTGACATGCACGCCGGGGATCGGCTCCAGCTTGTCATAGATGTCGCCCAGCACCTTGGCGCGCGCCTCGAAGCGGGCGGCGTCTTCCGGCGTCCACCAGTCGCGCAGCACGCCGTCGCCGTCGGACTTGCGGCCCTGATCGTCGAAGCCGTGGGTGATTTCGTGGCCGATGACCGCGCCGATGCCGCCGTAGTTGACGGCCGGGTCCGCGTTCGGATCGAAGAAGGGCGCCTGCAGGATGGCGGCCGGGAAGACAATCTCGTTGCGCGGCGGGTTGTAGTAGGCGTTCACCGTCTGGGGCGTCATGCCCCATTCCAGCGGATCGACCGGCTTGCCGATCTTGCCGCGCTTGTACGCCCATTCGAAGGCCGATGAGCGTTCGACGTTGCCGTACAGGTCGTCGGCCTTCAGCTCCAGGCCGTCATACGAGCGCCACTTGTCGGGATAGCCGATCTTCACCCCGAACTTGGACATCTTGTACAGGGCCTGCTCGCGCGTGGGCTCGCTCATCCAGTCCAGGGTCTTCAGCCGCTCCGTCATGGCGTCGCGGATGTTGCCGACCAGGGCTTCCATCTGGGCCTTGGACGAGGCGGGGAAGTGCAGGCGGACGTATTCCTGGGCCAGGACCTCGCCAAGCTGGCCGTCGACCAGGGCCACGCCCCGATTCCAGCGGGGACGGTTTTCGGGCTGACCGCGTAGGGTCTTACCGCGGAAGTCGAAGCGGGCGTCGACGAAGGCCTTGGACAGATAGGGGCTGGCCTGATCGACGACGTTGAACGCCTGCCAGGCCTTCAGCGTCTCGATGGGGGTGTCGGCGAACACCTGGGCGATGGCGGGGATGGCGGTGTTTTCCATCAGCACCAGGGTGTCGACGTCCGACACCTGGGCCCCCGCCAGGAAACCGGCCCAGTCGAAGCCGGGAGCTAGGGTCGCCAGGTCCGAGGCCTTGGCCGGGTTGTACAGCTTGTCGATCTGGCGACGCTCGACGGTCGTCCACTGCTTGTCGGCGACCTTGGTTTCGAAGGCCAGGATGTCGGCGGCGGTTTTGGCCGGGTCGGCCCAGCCGATGGCGGTCAGGGTGGTCGTCAGATAGGCCAGATAGGCCTCGCGCTGGGCGGCGAAGTCGGCCTTCAGATAGTAGTCGCGGTCCGGCAGGCCCAGCGACCCCTGACCCAGATAGGCCGAGTTCAGATTGGGGTTCTTCAGGTCCTCGAACACATCGATGCCGAACAGTGAGCCGCCGAAGCCCGAATGGCTCTCGCCCATCAGGCGCGCCATGCCGGCGTGGTCGGTGACCGCCTTGACGGCGGCGAGGTCGGCGGCCAGCGGCGTTGCGCCCAGCTGCTCGATCTTCGCCTCGTCCATGAAGCTGGCGTACAGGGCGCCGACCTTGCGGGCGTTCTCGTTGGCGGGATTGGCGGCGCTGGTTTCGATGATCGACTTCAGCTGGGACTGGGCGTTCTCATACAGGACGTCGAATGGGCCGAAGCGCGACTTGTCGGCCGGAATCTCGGTCGTGCGCAGATAGGTTCCGTTGGCATATTCGTTGAAGTCGTCGCCGGGCTTCACCGAGGTGTCGCGACCGGCCAGATCGAAGCCCCAAGCGCCGAAGGGGCTGTGGGCCGCACCGGCCATGCCGTGCGAATGCTGGGCCGAAGCGTCCTGGGCCGAGGCCGCGCCGCCGGTGAGAGCGACGACGATACAGGCCGAGCAGGCGGCCATCAGACGAATGCGAGTCATGGATAGAGAGGGTCCCGATTGAGGTCGGGCGCACCATTGCGCCGGTGCGGCGGTCTGTCGCATGACGTTTTTGTAATCTTCGCGCCGCTAACGGCGGGGCAGGTCTCGGCAGAAGTCGGTCAGCACCTGCGGGTAAAGCTGATGCTCCGCAGTCTTGACCCGTTCGGCCAGGGCCCCGGCCGTGTCGCCCTCGACGATCGGCACGCGCGCTTGGCCAAGGATCGGTCCCTCGTCCACGCCCTCGGTCACCAGATGGACCGTGCAGCCGGCCTCGGCGTCGCCGGCGGCGATCGCACGGGCGTGGGTGTCCAAGCCGGGATACAGGGGCAGCAGGCTGGGGTGAATGTTCAGCATCCGCTCGCGCCAGCCGCCGACCAGCCAGGGCGTCAGAACACGCATATAGCCGGCCAGCGCTACGACCTCGACACCGACGTCGCGCAGGACCGCGTCCACCGCCCGCTCATGCGCCTCGCGATCCTTCCCGAACGGTTTGTGCGTCACGGTCGCCGTCGCCACGCCCTTGGCGGCCGCAATCGCCAGACCGCCCGCGCCCTCGATGTTCGACAGCACCAGCACGACCTCATAGCCGTTGTCCGGCGCCTGACCGGCGTCGATCAGAGCCGCCATGTTGGAGCCCGCCCCAGAGATCAGGACGGCGACGCGCGTCTCCACAGTCTCAGGCCGCTTCCAGTTGTCCGCAGACGAACGCGACTTCGCCGGCGTTGAGCAGGGCCGCCAGCACCGGCTCAGCGTTCTCGGGCGAGACGATCAGGATGAAACCGACGCCGCAATTGAAGGTGCGGCGCATCTCATGGTCGCTGATGCCGCCGGTTTCGGCCAGCCACTGGAAGACGGCGGGCATGGGCCAGGCGTTCCAGTCGAAGCGGGCCTGCAGACCCTCGGCGATGCAGCGAGGCGGGTTTTCGATCAGGCCGCCGCCGGTGATGTGGGCCGCGCCCTTGACCAGGCCCGCCTTCATGATTGGCAGGACCGGCTTCACATAGATGCGGGTCGGCTCCATCAGGGCCTGGGCCAGCGAACGGTCCTTGGCGAAGGGGGCGTCGTCGCCCCAGGCCAGGCCGGACTTCTCGACCACCTTGCGCACCAGCGAATAGCCGTTGGAATGCGGGCCGGTGGAGGCCAGGCCGATGATGACGTCGCCGGCCGCTTGGCGATCCAGATAGGGCAGGGCGTGGCCGCGCTCGACGGCGCCCAGGCTGAAGCCGGCCAGATCGTAGTCGCCCTCGGTGTACATGCCCGGCATTTCGGCGGTCTCGCCCCCGACCAGGGCGCAGCCGGCCTGGCGACAACCCTCGGCGATGCCGGCGACGACGCGGCGGGCGGCGTCGATCTCGAGCCGGCCGGTCGCGTAATAGTCGAGGAACAGCAGGGGTTCGGCGCCCTGGGCCAACAGGTCGTTGACGCACATGGCGACCAGGTCGACGCCGACGCCGTCATGACGGCCGGTCTCGATCGCGATCTTCAGCTTGGTGCCGACGCCGTCGGTCGTGGTGACGATCAGCGGGTCCTGGAAGCCGGCGGCCTTAAGGTCGAACAGGGCGCCGAATCCGCCCAGCGAGGGCTCCGATCCGGGGCGCGCCGTCGATTTCGCCAGCGGCTTGATATGTTCGACCAGCATTTCACCCGCGTCGATGTCCACGCCCGCATCGGCGTAGGTCAGACCGTTTTCGAGAGGCTTTTGGGTGTCGCTCATGGGATCTCGGGCCTGAATCGGGGCGGAAATGCAGCGCGGCTCTTGCCACAGGTAGGATGCTCGGGGCTATAGCATCGGAATGATGCCGATCACCACCACCGAGGCGCTGGCCGATTTCTGCGCCCGCGTAGCCAACGCTCCTTTCATCACGGTCGACACCGAGTTCATGCGGGAAACGACCTATTGGCCGAAGCTCTGCCTAATCCAGGCGGCCTCGGCCGATCACGCCGCCATCATCGACCCGATGGCGGAGGGGCTGGATCTGGAGCCGTTCCTGGACCTGCTGCGCGATGAGAAGATCGTGAAGGTCTTCCACGCCTGTCGCCAGGACGTGGAAATCTTCGTGCGCCTGGGGGCCATGCCCAAGCCGATGTTCGACACCCAGGTCGCCGCCATGGCCGCCGGGTTCGGCGAACAGGTCGCCTATGATTCGCTGGTGCGGCAGATGTTGCGCATCGAGGTGGACAAGGGCAGCCGCTTCACCGACTGGGCGCGCCGGCCGTTGTCGGAGAACCAACTCGTCTATGCGCTGGGCGACGTGACTCACCTTGCGGCGCTGTATCCCAAGCTGCGCGACCGGCTGCAGAAGGAAGGCCGGCTGGAGTGGGTGATGTCGGAGATGGAGAGCCTGACCGATCCGGCCCTCTACGACACCAATCCGGAAAACGCCTGGAAGCGGCTGAAGCCCAAGAAGTTCTCGGCCAAATATCTGGCGGCGTTCAAGGCCGTCGCCGTCTGGCGCGAGCGGGCGGCGCAGGAGCGCGACCAGCCGCGCGGCCGCATCCTGAAGGACGAGGGCATCGACGAGATCGCCCAGCAGACGCCGACGGATGTCGAGGCCTTCAATCGCCTGCGCTCGGTGCCCAAGGGTTTCGGCGGTTCGCGCCTGGGTCTGGAACTGGCTGAGGAGCTGAAGCGGGTTCTGGCCGATCCCGAATCGCATGCGCCCGAGATGGAGCGCCCCGCCCACCGCCAGCCGGCCCCACCGTCGGTGGTGGAACTGTTGAAGGTGCTGCTGAAGGCCAAGAGCGACAACGCCGGCGTGGCCTCCAAGCTGATCGCCACCGTGTCGGACCTGGAAAAGATCGCCATCAGCGACGATGCCGACATCGACGCCATGAAGGGCTGGCGCCGCCAGATCTTCGGCGAGGATGCGCTGAAGCTGAAGCGCGGCGAGATCGCCCTGGTGCTGAACGGCGCGCGGGTGGAAGTCGTCGAGATCGAATAGGGGCCGCTCAGCCTAGATCTTCAGCCCCAAGTCCATCGCCTCGGCGAGGGCCTTGGCGCGCTTTTTGGTCTGTTCGCCCAAGAGGACGTCGGCGTAGCCTTCGGTCGCGGTCAGGCGCAGGTCGCCGCCTTTGACCTTGGCGGTGGCGTTGGCCATCAGCTGGGGCGAGCGCCCGGACAGATCGCAGGCCAGACGGATCGCCAGGCCGATGGCGCGAGCGCGCTTGGCGGCGGCGGCGTCGAGAAGGCGGTCGATGACCTCGGGCTGCGGCGTGGCGGGCGCGCCGCCATAGCGAGCGTTCATGGCGCTGGCCAAAAAGGCGCGTTCCGTATGGCTGATGCCCGCGACGGGCGCGCGCAGCACCTGGTCGAAGACAAGCTCCAGCCGGTGATCCGGGTGCAGCCTCGCGCCCAGATCCGCCAGACGGCACGCGGCGCTGACCAGCACGGCGTCGCGTTTTTCGCCGAACACCTCGGGCAAGGCGGCGACGATTTCGGAAATCCAGCCGTTCAGCGCGCCGGGCAGGGCGGGAGCTACGCCCTGGCGACCGCCCAGGGCGGTGCAGCCGGCCAGAAGCGGATCGGCCGTGCGCGTCGCCTCATCCAGCGTCTCGAAAAGCAAGCCCTCGCGCACGCCCCAGGCCGACATCTCGATCTGTTTGAGCCCGAGATGTTTGATCAACGCCTCAAGCACCAGGCCGGCGTAGGGCAGGGTCTCGGCGCGCTTCTTCGACACGCCGGGCAGTTTGGCCAGGCTGGCCGCCGACTGCTGCGCCACCAGACGCGCGGTCTCCAGCGCCTCCTCGGCCGACATTTGATACTGATGCACGACCTTCAGCGGATAGGATTTCAGGCCCATCTGCACCTGAGCCAGGGTCCGCCAGGCGCCGCCGACGGCGTAGAGGCGCTCGCTCTTGAACTGGCCTGCGACCGGTTTCAGGGCCTGATCGATACGGGCCTTGATGCGGTCGGCGTCGAAGGCTTTGCCGTCAGCCAGAGCAAACGGACCCAGCGGCAGGGTCAGGCCGTTCTCGACGCCGTCTCCGTTCAGCCGGGTCAGCTCAAGACTGGCGCCGCCCATGTCGGCCGAGACGCCGTGGGCCAGGGGGGCGCCGGCCAATACGCCCATGGCCGCATATTTGGCCTCTTCCTCACCCGACAGGACGCGGATCTGGAGGCCGGTCTCGGCGGCGACCCGCTCACAGAACTCCGGCCCGTCCAAGGCTTCGCGCACGGCGGCGGTGGCGGCGATCAGGGTCGCGTCAGGCCTCACGCCTTCCAGCACGGCGGCGAAACGGCGCAGCGCCGTCATCGCCATGACCACGCCCTCGGGCGACAGTTTGCGCGTCGTCGGCAGGTCGCGGCCAAGGCCGGCCAGAACCTTCTCGTTATAGACGGTCCAGATCGCGCGGCCTTCCAGCCGGTACAGGACTAAACGCACGGAGTTTGAACCGATGTCGATCGCGGCGATGTCGCGGTCGGTAAGCGTGATGTCGGGCATCAGCGGCCTGGACGCTCGTAGCGCAGGACGGCGGGCAGGCTCTTGGCCTTGCGGCCGCGCCCGGACAGGCTGGGGTTGGTCATGAAGTATTTGTGGGCCGAGAAGGGCCGCTCAGGATCGGCGGGGGTGACGCGTGTATAGCGCCCTTCGGCGTCCAGCACCCAGCTTTGTGCATCGTCCTTCAGATTGGCGACCATGATCTGGTCCAGCACCTGATCGTGGACGGTGGCGTTGCGGATCGGCGTCATCAGCTCGACACGGCGATCCAGGTTTCGCGTCATCCAGTCGGCCGAGGAGATGAAGACCTTGGCCTTGTCATGCGGCAGGTCCTTGCCGTTGGCGAAGCAGACGATGCGGCTGTGTTCCAGGAAGCGGCCGACGATCGACTTGACCCGGATATTCTCGGACAGGCCTGGCACGCCAGGACGCAGACAGCAGATGCCGCGCACAACCAGATCGATCCGCACGCCCCATTGGCTAGCCCGGTACAGCGCGTCGATGATCTCGACATCGACCAGGGCGTTCAGCTTGACCCAGATGGCGGCGGGTTTGCCCATGGCGGCGGCCGACATCTCCTTACCGATCAGTTCGATCAGCGTAGCCTTCATGTTCAGCGGCGAGACGACCAAGGCTTCGAGGTGGTCCGGCGTCGCATAGCCGGTGATGTAGTTGAACACCCGCGTCGCATCGCGCCCCAGGACGGGGTCGCAGGAGAACAGCGACAGGTCCGTGTAAACCTTGGCCGTCACGGGGTGATAGTTGCCGGTGCCGAAGTGGCAGTAGGTGCGCAGGCCCTCGCCCTCGCGCCGGACCACCACGCTGACCTTGGCGTGGGTCTTGTATTCGACGAAGCCGAAGACGACGTGGACGCCGGCCCGCTCCATCGCCCGCGCCCAGCGCAGATTGGCCTCTTCGTCGAAGCGGGCCTTCAGTTCGACCAGGGCGGTGACGTTCTTGCCGTTCTCGGCCGCCTCGATCAGGGCGGCGACGATGGGGCTGTCCTTGGAGGTGCGGTACAGCGTCTGTTTGATGGCGATGACATTGGGGTCGCGCGCGGCCTGACGCAGGAATTGAACCACCACGTCGAAGCTCTCGAATGGGTGGTGGATCAGCAGATCCTTTTCGCGAATGGCCGCGAAGACGTCGCCGCCATTGTCGCGGACGCGTTCGGGATAGCGCGGCTCATAGCCCTTGAACTTCAGATCCGGGTGGCCGCCGGGGATCAGATCCGATAGCTGGGCCAGACCCAGCATGCCATCGACCAGAACCACGTCCTGGGGCGCAGCCTCCAGCTCGCCGACGATGAAGTCGCGCAGATCGGCAGGCATGGAGGCCTCGATCTTGACCCGCACGACCGAGCCCAGGCGACGCTGCTTCAGCGCCTCCTCGAACTCCAGCACCAGGTCCTCGGCCTCTTCCTCGATTTCGATGTCGCTGTCGCGGATCAGGCGCAGAACGCCCTTTTCCTGAACCTCGCAGCCGGGGAACAGGTGGTCGATGAACAGCAGCAGCACGTTTTCCAGCGTGATGAACCGCTTGTGCCCCGGCGTGGAGCGGCCGTCGGTGGGCAGTTCCCAGAACCGGCGAACCTGGGTCGGCACCGGCACCAGGGCGTAGAAGGTCTTAGTCTCGCCCTTGCGCTTCAGCTTCAGCGCCAGGGAGAAGCCCAGGTTGGGCAGGAAGGGGAAGGGGTGCGCCGGGTCGATGGCGAGCGGCGTCAGGACGGCGAAGAGCTGGTTCAGGAACTCGGGTTCCAGACGCTCCTTCTCGGTCTTGGTGATCTTCTGGCGATCGACGATCTCGATGCCGGCGACCGTCAGCTCCTTCTTGAGCTGACGCCAGCGCAGCTGCTGTTCGGCCATCAGCTCGCCGGCGGCGATGTTGATCCGCTCCAGCTGTTCGGCGGGGGTCAGGCCGTCGGCGGACAGAACGCGCAGGCGTTCGCGCAACTGACCCTTCAGGCCGGCGACGCGGGTCATGAAGAACTCGTCCAGATTATTGGCCGAAATGGACAGGAACCGCAGCCGCTCCAGCAGCGGGTGGTTGGGGTTGGCCGCTTCTTCCAACACGCGTTCGTTGAACGCCAGCCACGAGGTTTCGCGATTGAAGAACCGGCTGGGCGAGGCCATCAGCTCTTCACTCAGCGCCAGTTGAGGGGCGCGAGAGGCGGGAACCTCTTCGCCTCGGGTGTCATCATGGATCGCGGCGTCGGTCATGAACCGGTTCTCGCGCGCGTGTGTGACGGCCGCAAGCGGGCGCTGAGAAAATGTCGCGGTTCAGTCGGCGGCGGCGTCCATGGCGTCCAGCACCTGACGCGCCAGAACGCGCGTAACCGGGCGGTGGAGGGCGTCCAGACGTTCGACCACCGAAGCGGCGGTCTCGGCCGAGCGGTCCAGGCGGCGCACCAGATAGTCGATCACGTCGTCGGACGGGGTGATGCTGCGTTCGGCGAAGCGGGCGCGCAGGATGGCCGACAGGACGGCGTCGTCGGGCGCGGCGATGGCGACGGCCCGCACGGCGTCCAGCCGCGATCGCAGATCGGGCAGATCGACTGACCATTGGCGCGGGGCCGAACGCGACACCAGCAGCAGAGCGCCGCCGCCGGAGTTGGCCAGATTGATCAGATGAAACAGGCTTTCGTCGTCGGCGTCGGCCGCGCGGTCCAGCAGGACCGGCCGCCCTTCCAGCTCCAGCGGATCGATCAGCGCAGCCTCGGCGCCGTTCAGCGGCACAGCGCCGACACGCTCGGCCCAGTCGGCGGCCAGGCGGCTCTTGCCCGATCCCGGGGGGCCGTGCAGCGCCAGCACCGCGCCCACGCCGTCGGGCCAGCGGGCCAGAACGCGCACGGCCTCGGCGTTGCTGTCGGACGTCACGAAGGCCTCGCCCGCAACCGGCCGCTCCAGCGGCAGACGCAGCTGTTCGGTCGTCGTCGGGGGCAGGGCGCTCAGCGCGGACATGCGCCTGTCATAGCAGAGCCCGGCGTTAACCGCGTCAGGCCCGCTCTGTTGGTTGCGGGGAGCGAACCGCGCCCCTGTGGATGAAATCAGGCGAATTCGGCCAGGGCGGGGTTCAGCTTGCCGGCCTTGAACTCCGTCACCGTGTAATCGGCCAGGCCGTGAACCTGGAACGGATCGTCCTTCAGCAGGGTCTCCAGCTCTTGCTTGGTTCCGCCGCTGCGCACCACCAGAATGCCGCCGGTGCGCGGGACCATCGGCCCGGCGGCGATGATCAGGCCGCTGGCGACATGCTGATCCAGCCAAGCGCGATGCTCGACCGTCCGTTCCTCGATGGCTTCGATGGGCTGGGTGTAGGTGATGGTGACGATGAACATGGCGGCCTCGGGCGGGATGGAAGCGTCAGATATCATGCGCGGCGGCAGGCTTTGCAACGGCTGAAACCTTGACTTTCCGGGGCGATGATGCGCCCTACGCCGCTTCGATTTCGGGCGCCGACGGCGTCGGATTCCACCGCCCAGAGACTCCAGACGGTTCGTTTCATGCACGCCTATCGCTCTCACACCTGCGGCGCCCTGCGCGCCTCCGACGCCGGTTCCGCTGTTCGCCTTTCGGGCTGGGTTCACCGCAAGCGCGACCACGGCGGCCTGCTGTTCATCGATCTGCGCGACCACTACGGTCTGACGCAGCTGGTTCTGCACCCCGAGACGCCGGGCTTCGCCGCCGTGGAGCGTCTGCGCGCCGAGAGCGTGATCAAGGTCGATGGCGAGGTGGTCGCCCGCGACGCCTCGGTGGTGAACCCCAACCTGCCGACCGGCGAGGTCGAGGTGCGCGTCCAGGGCGTCGAGGTGCTGTCCGAAGCCGCCGAACTGCCGATGCCGGTCTTTGGGGATCAGGAATATCCAGAGGATATCCGCCTGGCCAACCGTTTCCTGGATCTGCGCCGCGAGCGTCTGCACAAGAACATCGTGCTGCGCTCCAAGGTGATCTCCTCGATCCGTCGCCGCATGGTCGATCAGGGCTTCCTGGAGTATCAGACGCCGATCCTGACGGCTTCGTCGCCGGAAGGCGCGCGCGACTTCCTGGTGCCGTCTCGACTGCATCCGGGCAAGTTCTATGCGCTGCCCCAGGCGCCGCAGCAGTTCAAACAGCTGCTGATGGTGTCGGGCTTTGATCGCTATTTCCAGATCGCGCCGTGTTTCCGCGACGAAGACCTGCGCGCCGACCGGTCGCTGGAGTTCTACCAGCTCGACGTCGAGATGAGCTTTGTCACCCAAGAAGATGTCTTCGCCGCCATCGAGCCGCTGATGCACGGCGTGTTCGAGGAGTTCGGCGAGGGCAAGCCGGTCTCGCCCATCGACGGCGTCCATACCTTCACCAACGACTTCGGCGAGACGTTCGAACACAAGGGTTTCGAGCGCCTGACCTATGCCCAGTCGATGGCCTGGTATGGCTCGGACAAGCCGGACCTGCGCAATCCGATCAAGATGCAGGTGGTATCGGATCACTTCCGCGACGGCGGGTTCGGCCTGTTCGCCAAGATCCTGGGCGCGGACGACAAGAACGCCGTCTGGGCCATTCCGGCCCCCACGGGCGGTTCGCGCGCCTTCTGCGACCGCATGAACAGCTGGGCGCAGGGCGAGGGCCAACCGGGCCTGGGCTATATCTTCTGGTCCGAAGACCAGGGCGCTTGGGGCGGCCCGATCGCCAAGAACCTGGGTCAGGAACCGACCGAGGTCCTGATGTCGTCGCTGGGCCTGGGCCAGGGCGACGCCGCCTTCTTCGTCGCCGGCCTGCCTGCGACCTTCGCCAAGTTCGCCGGCCTGGCCCGCACCCGCGTGGGCACCGAGCTGAAGCTGGTGGACGAAGACCAGTTCAAATTCTGCTGGATCGTCGACTTCCCCATGTTCGAATGGTCGGAAGAAGAGAAAAAGGTCGACTTCAGCCACAACCCCTTCTCGATGCCGCAGGGTGGGCTTGAGGCGCTGGAAGGTCAGGATCCGCTGACCATTCGCGCCTATCAGTACGACATCGTCTGCAACGGCTATGAGCTGTGCTCGGGCGCGATCCGGAACCACAAGGCCGAGATCATGCTGAAGGCCTTCGAGATCGCCGGCTATGACGCCTCGGTGGTCGAGGAGCAGTTCGGCGGCATGCTGAACGCCTTCCGCTTTGGCGCGCCGCCGCACGGCGGTCTGGCCCCCGGCATCGACCGCATCGTCATGCTGCTGGCCGGCGAGACGGCCATCCGCGAGGTCATCGCCTTCCCGCTGAACCAGCAGGGCGAGGATCTGCTGATGAACGCCCCGACCGAGGCCGAGGAGCGCCAGCTGAAGGATGTCCACATCCGCACGGCGCTGCCGATCAAGGTGTGATCGGCGAGGTCTGATCAAAGACGAAGAAGGGGGACGCTTCGCGGCGTCCCTCTTTTTTGTGCTCGCGCTCAGGGCGAGCACGATTGCCTGCAACCGCAAACCGGGATTTACGTTCGGATCGGACGTTAATCTTTCGGTAACCAAATGCGACGCGCCATTCGACTGGGTATCTTCATCGGCACCGTGCTGGGCATGAGCGCCTGCGCGACCCAGTATGACGCCAATGGCCGGCCGGTTTCGGGCGCTTACGGCTCGGTCGA
The DNA here is from genome assembly GCF_009661015.1 of Brevundimonas sp. SPF441. NCBI lineage: Bacteria > Pseudomonadati > Pseudomonadota > Alphaproteobacteria > Caulobacterales > Caulobacteraceae > Brevundimonas > Brevundimonas sp. SPF441. Next base: position 63,518 of record NZ_WJWX01000014.1, read on the forward strand.
AGCCGGGCGGACGGGCTGAGCGCAAAGGAAAACGTGGCGCTGGTCGCGATCCTGCCCTAATGTAGCGCTGCGGACGCCGTCTGTCGCGCCGCGTCGGTCCCCAAAACCCCCTAGATGTTACTCATCGCTATTGCTGTCGTTCTGCTCCTGGTGGTGCTCAACGGCTTGTTCGCCATGACTGAATTGGCGGTCGTCTCCTCGCGGAAATCCAAACTACAGGCGAGGGCGGAACGGGGCGACCGGGGGGCCAGGGCGGCGCTGAAGCTGTCGGAAGAACCGACTCAGTTCCTGTCCGCGGTTCAGGTGGGCATCACCCTGATCGGCATTCTGGCGGGCGCCTATGGTCAGGCGACCATCGCGGGCGAACTGGATCGCATTCTGGAAGTCGCCTTCCCGGCGCTGGCTCAATATACCGAATTCTTCGCCACGGCCCTGGTGGTCGTGTGCATCACCTATGTCTCGCTGATCATCGGCGAACTGGTGCCCAAGCGCCTTGCGCTGATCTTCCCCGAGACGGTGGCGTCCAAGATGGCCGGCCCGATCTCCAAGCTGGCGATCGTGTTGAAGCCGTTCGTTCTGCTGCTGACCGCCTCCACCTCGGGCATCCTGAAGCTGTTGGGCGTCAAGGATCGCGACGGCTCGGACGTGACCCAGGAAGAGGTGGCGACCATCCTGGCCGAAGGCACTTCGGCCGGCCTGATCGAGCCCGAAGAGCAGGTGATGATCGAGGAAATCCTGCGCCTGGGCGACCGTCCGGTGCGGGTGGCCATGACGCCGCGCCACGACGTGTTCTGGATCGCCCTGGACGACCCCGAAGAGATGCTGCGCGAAGAGATTCGCACCTGCCCCTATTCGCGGATCGTGGTGGCGCGCGAGAGCGACGTGGATAATCCGCTGGGCGTGGTTCACAAGAAGGATCTGCTGGACAGCCTGCTGACCAACGGCAAGTTCGACATCGAACCGCTGGTCGCCGAGCCGGCCTTCATTCCGCAGTCGACTTCGGTGTTGAAGGCGCTGGAGATCCTGAAGGGCTCGCGGGTCCACATGGCCTTCATCGTCGACGAGTACGGCGCCTTCGAAGGCGTGGTGACAGCGACCGACATCCTGGAAATGATTGCCGGCGACTTTAACGAAGGCCATGACGAAGAGCAGGCCTGGATCCATCAGCGCGCCGACGGCAGCTGGCTTGTCGACGGTCAAACGGACCTGGACGAACTGGCTGACAAGCTGGGCGAGGACTTTGGCGAGCATGAAGGCTTCCACACCGTCGCCGGCCTGATTCTGCACCAGATCTCGCGCGTCCCGGACGAGGGCGAAGTGCTGCAGGTCGGCCGATTCGAGGTCGAGGTCGTGGATATGGACGACCGCCGCATCGACAAGCTGATCTTCAAGGAACTGGTGAAGGCACAGGACGAGCGCGACGCCATCGCCGCGCATCTGGAAGACTGATCGCAAGTGTCACATCGCCCTTGAAATGGCGGGCGGTGTCGGGCATACGCCCCCCTCTGGCGAACGCACGGACCTTTCGGGTTTGCGCGGTTGTCTAGGAGTTTAGCTCAGCTGGTAGAGCACCGGTCTCCAAAACCGGGGGTCGTGGGTTCGAGTCCCCCAACTCCTGCCAATCCCCCCTGTCGCTTCCGGATGGGACTTCCCATCTGGGGCGACAGGAACAATTGTGTGAAGAGCAACTGATGGCCAAGGCCAAAACTCCCGGCAAGCGGCCTCAAGGCAGCGCGAAGCCCCAGATGGGCGCCAAGCCTCAGGCGGCCGGCGCCGCCGCCATCACGGTCGATTCGCCCGAGTCCAAGAAGCCCCGTACCAGCCCCGGCCAGTTTCTGAGCCAGGTGCGCGCCGAAGGCCGCAAGATCGTCTGGCCCAGCCGCAAGGAGACCTGGATCACCTCGGTGATGGTCTTCATCATGGTCATCATCGCCTCGATCTTCTTCTGGATCGTGGACACTGGCCTCGGCTACGCCTTCCGCTACATCATCGCTCTCGGATCCTGAGAAAGACGCGCCCATGACCGATGCAGCGCCCGCAAAGCCCGCCAATCCGCGCCACAAGTGGTACATCGTCAACGCCTACTCGAACTTCGAGAAGAAGGTCGCCGAGCAGCTGCGTGACCAGGCCAAGCAACAGGGCCTGGAAGACGCCTTCTCCGAAATCCTGGTTCCGACCGAGGACGTCGTCGAGATCCGTCGCGGTCGCAAGGTGAACTCGGAACGCAAGTTCTTCCCCGGCTATGTGCTGGTGAAGATGGAAATGACCGACCAAGCCTACCACCTGGTCAAGAACACGCCGAAGGTCACGGGCTTCCTGGGCGCCGCAGGCGGCACCAAGCCCCTGCCGGTCTCCGAGCGTGAAGTTCAGAACATCATCGGCGCCGTGGAAGAGGGCGTCGAACGTCCGAAGCCCACCATCCGCTTCGACATCGGCGAGAAGGTCAAGGTCATCGACGGCCCGTTCGCCAGCTTCGACGGTTCGGTCGAGAGCGTGGACGAAGAACACGCCCGCCTGCGCGTCGCCGTGTCCATCTTCGGCCGCGCCACGCCAGTCGAACTGGAATACGCCCAGGTGGAGAAGGTCGCGGGCTGAGGCTCACACACCTGTCGAGATTTAAGCCGCGTCCGAAAGGGCGCGGCTTTTTCGTTTCTGCGGCGTGGGTAGGGCGGTGCGTTGCCTTTCCAGCCCCGCTCTGTTACACGCGCGCCTTCGCTCGGCGGACCTCGGTTCGTGGAGCGTCAAATCCGTGGGAGGCAGCCATGCCGCACCACGGCTCACCGGTCCCGGATCACGTCCGGGATCATTCATAGGAGAGACCAATGGCCAAGAAGATTCTCGGCTATATCAAGCTGCAAGTGCCGGCCGGTTCGGCCACGCCTTCGCCCCCGATCGGCCCGGCTCTGGGTCAGCGCGGCGTGAACATCATGGGCTTCTGCAAGGAGTTCAATGCGCGTACCGAGAAGGAAGCCAAGGGCACCCCGCTTCCGACCGTGATCACCGTCTATCAGGACAAGTCGTTCACCTTCATCACCAAGACGCCGCCGGCGACCTGGTACCTGAAGCAGGCCACGGGCCTGAAGTCGGGTTCGAAGCTGGTCGGCCGTGAAGTCGCCGGCAAGATCACGCAGGCGCAACTGCGCGAGATCGCCGAAAAGAAGATGAAGGATCTGAACGCCAACGACATCGACGCGGCGGCCAAGATCATCGAAGGCTCCGCCCGCGCGATGGGCCTCGAAGTGGTGGAGGGCTAAACCATGGCCAAGCAAACCAAGGCCTTCAAGGCCCGCACCGGCGTGACCCAAGACCTGCTGCCGTTCTCCGACGCCATCAAGCTGGCCAAGGAAAACGCCAAGGCCAAGTTTGACGAGTCGCTGGAAATCTCGGTCAACCTGGGCGTCGACCCGCGTCACGCCGACCAACAGGTCCGTGGCGTCGTCAACCTGCCGTCGGGCACCGGCCGTGACGTTCGCGTCGCTGTCTTCGCCAAGGACGCCAAGGCCGCCGAAGCCACCGCAGCCGGGGCCGAACACGTCGGCGCCGAAGATCTGTACGAAAAGATCGCCGGCGGCTTCATGGAGTTCGACCGCGTGATCGCGTCGCCGGACATGATGGCCCTGGTCGGCCGTCTGGGTAAGGTGCTGGGCCCGCGCGGCCTGATGCCGAACCCCAAGGTCGGCACCGTGACCCCGAACGTGGCCCAAGCCGTCAAGGACGCCAAGGGCGGCGCCGTCGAGTTCCGCGTCGAGAAGGCGGGCATCGTCCACGCCGGCATCGGCAAGGTCTCGTTCACCCAGGACGCCCTGGAAGCCAACGTGAAGGCCATTGTGGACGCCCTGGTGCGTTCCAAGCCGTCGGGCGCCAAGGGCACCTATGTGAAGCGCATCAGCCTGTCCTCGACGATGGGCCCGGGCTTCAAGGTCGACCCGGCCTCGCTGGGCGCCTAAGTCGAAAGACAAGCCACACTGAAGAACGGCGGGGAGCGATCCCCGCCGTTTTTTCTTGCCCGGATCAGTAAGCCGCTGTGAAGCGGGCGCGGCTGTGCTTGGGGTTTTCCAGTTCGTCGACCATGGCGATGGCGTAGTCGGAGAAGCCGATCTTGCTGTCGCCATTGGCGTCCACGACCAGTTGGTCGGCCCCGGTGCGATAGCGGCCCAGGCGAGGCGTTTCCTCGATCAGGGCGGCGGGGGAGAAGAAGGTCCAGTCGATGTCCGTTTCCTGACGCAGGTCGTCCAGGAAGGTCAGGCCGCCCTTGGCGATGGGCTTCCACTCGGCCGGAAACTGCGGCGTATCGAACAAGAGGACGCCGGGCGCGACCTCCAGGCTGGCGGCGCCGCCGGTGACGAGCAGGCGCGGGACGCCGGCGGTCTTCAGCGCGCCGAGGATCGTCGCGGCGGGAACATCGAAGTGCAGGGCGCTGATGACCGCGTCCGAACCCTTGATCAGGTCGGCGAGCGCGGCGGCGTCCGAGGCGTCGCCGGCGACAGGCGTGACGCCGGTGGCGCTCGGGATCGCCTCAGGCTTGCGAGCGATGGCGGTGACCGTGTGACCGCGCGCGGCCAGTTCCTTGGTGATTTCCGAGCCGGCGCGACCGCTGGCGCCGAGGACTGCGACTTTCATGGAAGGCTCCTTTGGGTATCCAATGGATACCAGGTGCGATATGGGATGCGACCATGCAAGACGGCACCTCTCAGACACCTGGTCACCTTCACGAAACCTGGCTGCGCGGCGATGTGTTCGCGGCGAACTGTCCGACGCGCCAGCTGCTGGACCGCATCGCTGACAAGTGGAGCACCCTGATCCTGATCGTGCTTGGAGAGGGGCCGATCCGGTTCAACGCCCTGAAGCAGCGGGTCGATGGGGTGTCGCAGAAGATGCTGAGCCAGACGCTGAAATCGCTGGAGCGCGACGGGCTGGTGTCACGCTCCGTCGTGCCGACCGTGCCGGTATCGGTGACCTATGCGGTCACGCCGCTGGGCCGAACACTGATGGCGGCGATGCAATCGATCATCGACTGGGCCGAGACCCGGATGCCGGAAGTCGCGGCCGCGCAAATGGCCTATGATCAGCGATCCTCCGACGCCCACTGACTTTTTTATCGCGTGCGGCGAACGGCTACGCTCGACCCGCGTTCCTGTCGCGACCTTGAAGGGGGCGATATGTTCGGACTGGGAAAACTGATGGGCGACAAGCCTGGTGTGGGCGGCCACGACCCGTGGAAGGGGCGGCTGGCGTTTGGCGCCATCGTGCTGGTGGCGGCCTATTTCGCGGTCCAGCTGATCGTGACCTTGCAGACGCTGTGGCTGCTGATCTTCGGGGCCATCGTGGTGTCGGTGATCCTGCGCGCCCTGGCCGATCCCATCGTGCGCTGGCTGAAGGCGCCGGACCCGCTGGCCGTCTTCCTGTCGCTGCTGATCGTGATCGCGGTGCTGGCTGGCGTTCTGACCCTGTTCGGAACCCAGATCACCGAACAGGTCGTGGCCCTGTCCGCCGTGGTGCCGCAAGGCTGGGAGCAGGTTCAGTCCTGGATCCAGGCCCAACCCTATGCCGCACAGCTGTTGGAGCAACTACAAGGGCTGGGCGGCCGTGCCGGTCAGGCGTTGCAGGTCGCCCAGAAGTTCGCCCTGGGCTTCGCATCGGGTGTCACCACACTGGTTCTCGTCGTGGTCGCGGGCGTCTTCCTGGCGATCGAGCCCGCCAAGTCGCGCGAGGGGCTGCTGTCCATGCTGCCCATGGATCGGCGGCCGCGAATGCGCGAAGTGCTGAACAGCTGCGGGAAGGCGCTGAAAGGCTGGCTGAAGGCGCAGCTGTTCTCGATGGTTCTGGTCGGGACACTGACAGGGGTCGGTTTGGCCATCATCGGCGTGCCGTCGGCGCTGGGGCTGGGTCTGCTGACGGGACTGGCGCAGTTCGTGCCGATCGTGGGCCCCATCGTCTCCACCGTGCCGGCCGTGCTGGTTGGCGCCACGCAAGGGTGGCAGACGGCCCTGATGACGCTGGCGCTGTATGTCGTTGTGTCCCAGCTGGAGAGCAATTTCATCACGCCGATGGTGCAGAAGAACGTCGCGAACTTGCCCGTGGTGCTGGGCATCTTCGCCGTGGTGGGCATCGGCACCCTGTTCGGGCCGCTGGGCGTGCTGTTCGCCACGCCGCTGGCGCTGGTGCTGCACACTCTGATCACCATGCTGTACCGTCAGGACGTGCTGGGCGATCCAAAGGCCAAGGCGCCCGGCGAGAAATAAATGAGACCGTCCGTGGTCTGACAACTTGACGCAGCCGTCGCGATCCCGTTTCGAGGGCGGCCGCGACCGGCAGACCTGGAACCAGACGTGAAGATTGGGCGAGAGCCAGCACGAATCGTCAGGACCGCTCAAGCGATGGGCGAGGGCTGAGGCGTGCCGCAGGCCCGGTCGAAACGCACCACCCGCTCCGAGACCCGGCAGGTCGCGGCCCTGCCGTGGCGGCTGGAGGACGGCGAGCGTCGCATCCTGATGATCACCTCGCGCGAAACGCGACGCTGGGTGATCCCCAAAGGCGGGCGGATGGTCGGCAAGAGCGATCCCGAGGCCGCCGCCCAGGAGGCGATGGAGGAGGCTGGGGTCAAGGGCGACATCGACACCCAGTCCATCGGCGTCTTCCGATACGCCAAGGGTCTGAAAGACGGCGGCGTGCGCCAGTGCGTGGTGTCGGTCTATCCGCTGGAAGTGCTGATCCAGATGGGCGCCTGGCCCGAAGCGCATCAGCGCGAGCGCCGTTGGATGAGCCTGAGCGAGGCGGCGGATCTGGTTCATGAGCCCGACCTGGCCGCGCTGATCCGCGACTTCGACGCCACGCCGCTCGAAGATTGAGCAACCGTCGGTCGAATTCGACTGGCCTGCGGACCTGAGCCTTCCGATAAGTGGGCGGGGAGGCCATCATGATCATCACACGCAAACAGGCGCTGGCTGCGTCGCTGGGTCTGGCGCTGGGTCTGAGCGCGACAGGCGCGCACGCGCAGACGGCGGCTCAATCGGAAACGGTCGTCGTCACACGCGTCGAGCCGGCGCCGCAGGATGCCGGCTTGGCCCGCCGCAGCGCCCTGGCGCGCGAGTTGATTGATCTGTCCGTCGGGCCGAACTTCATGAAGGAGTTCGAGCGCGTCATGGTCGCGCAGATGGGCGAACTCGATAAGAAGGGCGGCGAAGAAGCGATTTGGGTCCGCACCAACATGCCGTCTATGGCTAGCAGAATGATCGAGCGGTTCATGGATGACTTGGCCCCAATCTACGGCTCCGTCTTCACTGAAGAAGAACTCGTCGCTCAGATCGCATTCTATCGCACGGCTGTCGGGCGTTCTGTCGCAGCCAAGACGATATCCTTGAGCATGGCCTCACAGGAGGTCGAGACCGCAGCGATGACGAACCTTCTGGAGGAGTTCGAGAGCAAATATTGCGCCCGGTTCGACTGCGGCGAGGCCGAACAGACCGGCGCCAAGCCCAGCCGGCGTTAAGCCGGGTTGATTTCCAACGGCGGCGCCTGTAAGAGCGCCGCTTCCCGTCGGAGGTTCATCTTCTGACGGTCCTGTCCGAGAACTTCGGGGCGTGGGGGTCACCCAGGCCATAACTGTCAGAGGGCCCTCTGACGCCGTGGGGAGATGGGGACGCGACCTTGCGCTGTCAGCCCGCATTCCGGGATGGACGCCGTCAGACGCATCCTTCGGACAATACGACCGGCTTTAACGCTTCGCAGCGATGCGACGCGCTTTGGCCAATCCGTCGTCGGGAATAAGCCCGGCGGCGAATACCAAGACTGGAGACCGCAATGGATCGCGCTCAAAAAGCCGAGTCTATCGAATCGCTCAAGGGCGTTTTCGCCGACGCCGGCAGCGTGGTCGTGACCCACAACCTGGGTCTGACCGTTGCGGAAATGGAAGATCTGCGTGGCCGTCTTCGTAAAGAAGGCGGCGCGTTCAAGGTGGTCAAGAACCGCCTGGCGCTGAAGGCGCTCGAAGCCGAGGAAGGCAGCGACTACCACAACCTGTTCAAGGGTCCCGTGGGCATCGCCTATTCCGAGAACCCCGGTACGGCCGCCAAGGTCGCCACCGAGTTCGCCAAGGCCAACGATCGCTTCAAGATCGTCGGCGGCTTCATGGGCTCGACCATCGTCGACCAAAAGGGCGTGGACGCACTGTCCAAGCTCCCGACACTCGACGAGGTTCGCGGTCAACTCATCGGCCTGCTCAACGCGCCTGCGACCCGTATCGCCGGCGTGCTGCAAGCACCCGCCGGTCAGCTGGCTCGCGTGTTCAACGCCTACGCCACCAAGGAAGCCGCGTAAGCGGCCCAGCCTTTCATCTCTGCATCACTCTCTAAAACCAATCCTCCGAAGGAAAACTGACAATGGCTGACCTCGCCAAGATCGTCGAAGACCTGTCCGCTCTGACCGTCCTCGAAGCTGCTGAACTCTCCAAGCTGCTGGAAGAAAAGTGGGGCGTCAGCGCCGCTGCTCCGGTCGCCATGGCTGCTCCGGCCGCCGGCGGCGGCGCTCCGGCTGAAGCTGCCGAAGAGCAAACCGAATTCACCGTCGTCCTGGTCGACGGCGGCGACAAGAAGATCAACGTGATCAAGGAAGTCCGCGGCGTCCGTTCGGACCTGGGTCTGAAGGAAGCCAAGGACCTGGTCGAAGGCGCTCCGCAGAACGTCGTCGAGAACGTCTCCAAGCAAGCCGCCGACGAAGTCGCCAAGAAGCTGACGGAAGCCGGCGCCAAGGTCCAGATCAAGTAAGATCTGACTTTCGGCATTTGCTGAAGATCGGAAAGGCCCGGCGGGAAACCGCCGGGTCTTTTTTTTGGCCTATCGCGAGTTTTTGCTGGGCCTATCGCGCTCCGCGCTACTTGAGGCCCGGCGCCACTTGAGGCCGAGTGGTGTCTGGTCGGTTGGCGGTGGAGTGAGGCGCCGCCCGTTGCTTCAGCTCAGGTTTGCGGTCGGCTGCGGGCGGCGAAGAAGGCCCACAGGGCGTCGTTGTCGGCGACCCAGCTGTGACCACCACCGGCGGTGATGCGGCCCACCACGTCCGCGCCGTCGCGGCAGGCGGCGTAGCCCTCTTCATAGACCTTGTCGGCGATCCAGCGGGTGTCGCGCACCTGGGTGCAGCCGTTCAGCTGGGCCCAGCGCTGTTCGGCGGCATGCATGGTGTAGCTCCAGTAGCCTGCGCCGCCGCCCTGGATCGGATTGGTCGTGTCGGCGTCTCCGGCGAAGGCGATGACCGGCATGGGGCGCGAAGGGCGGCAGGTGGCGGGATCCGGCTCCTCCGGGCGGTCCTTTCTGGGATTGCCGGCGCGCAAGCCGACGACCGGAGCGATGGCGGCAAAACGGTCGGCGGCGACGCAACCCAGCCAGGACACCATCCGCCCGCCGCCCGATAGGCCCGTCGCATAGATGCGGCTGTCATCGACGCAGCCCTGGTCGGCCAGATAATCGATGGCCCCCGTCAGATAGGCGACGTCGTCGGCATCGCCGGGACCGGGGACTGCGCCGGTGACGGTCGGCACGCCGGGGATGTTCCAGACGAAACCTTGATCGATCGGAATGCCGGCGTCGGGCGCGGCGACGATGAAGCCGTGCCGATCCGCCGCCTCAGCCAGGCCGGAAGACGCCAGCATCTTCTCTCCCGTGCCGCCGCTGCCGTGCAGCAGGAAGACCAGAGGCGCCGGCATTGCGGGGTTAAAACCGGTGGGCAGGTGGATGAGCATCGTACGCCCGGAGCGGCCGATGGCGACGGTCTGGGTCGCGCCCGCCTGTCCGATGTTGCAGGGGCCGGCCGCGTGCGCCGACGGGCTGAAGATCATCAGGCCCATCAGGGCGGCGAACAGACCGAACCAAGGCTTCATGCGACGTCATCTCCGCTGATCGAGGCCGAAAGGGTGGGGTGTTTTCGGCTTCGAGGCCAGTCTTGAGCGGCGCCGTGCGGCTTCCCATCTGTGGACACCCCAAGACGGAGCCATCCCCTATGAAAATTCTGTTGGTGCTGACGTCGCACGATCAACTCGGCGACACGGGCAAGAAGACCGGCTTCTGGCTGGAAGAACTGGCGGCGCCCTATTACGCGCTGAAGGACGCTGGCGCGGAGCTCGTGCTGGCCTCGCCCAAGGGCGGTCAGCCGCCGCTGGACCCCAAGAGCGACGACCCCGACGCCCAGACCGACGATACGCGCCGGTTCAAGGCCGACCCCGAAGCCCAGGCCGCCCTGGCCTCGACCGTCGTCCTGTCGTCGGTGAAGGCCGAGGATTTCGACGCCGTCTTCTATCCCGGCGGCCACGGACCGCTGTGGGATCTGGCGAACGACGCTGACTCCATCGCCCTGATCGAGGCCTTCGCCAAGGCGGACAAGCCGACCGGCTTCGTCTGCCATGCGCCCGGCGTGCTGAAGTCGGTGAACGGGCCGGATGGCAAGCCGCTGGTCAACGGCCGCAAGGTGACCGGCTTCACCAACTCCGAAGAGGAGGCCGTGGGCCTGACCGACGTGGTGCCGTTCCTGGTCGAGAACGTGCTGACCGCCAACGGCGGCGACTACTCCAAGGGGCCGGACTGGGGCTCCTATGTTCTGACCGACGGCAAGCTGGTGACCGGGCAGAACCCCGGCTCGTCGCACGCGGCGGCTGAGGCGCTGCTGAAGCTGTTGAAGTAAGGGACGTGTCTCCTCCCCGCGAGGCGGGGAGGAGACGCTTTCAGCGACGGCGGGGCGCGAGGATGTTGGACAGGCGATCCGGCGCGCCTTCGATCCGTTCCAGCCGCGGGTAGCGCAGGCCGTTGTGGTAGGCGAAGGCCACTGTGCGGAAGCGATCGCCGGACTTCAGCAACAGTTCGATTGGGGCGTCGGTCCCTTTCGCCGCCGTGACGGCGTCGCGCAACACCTCGGCCGAACCGGTCTTGCCGTTGACGGCGACCAGGCTCCAGCCGGCGCCGAGGCCTTGCTCGAAGGCGGGGCCGCCCCAGCGAATGTTGGTCAGCTTGTCGCCCGACAGGGTGAAGCCCAGCGAATATTGGAAGTCGTTGGCCCAGCCGCTCTGGACCGACTTCTCCGCCGCCGAGGGTGTGTCGGTGTAGGTCAGTCGCCAGCCGCCACGCTCGATCCCGGCCAGCGGCGCGCGGGCGTCGGGACCGACGGCGTCCAGACGGGTGCGCAGGAAGGCGGCCCAGTCGTGGGGATAGACGGCGTTCAGGGCCGCGACGACGTCTTCGAAGGTGTAACCCTGAGGCGCCCACTCGCCGTCGTCGTGACCGAAGAAGCCCCTGGCGAAATCATCCAGCGACTTGCGGCCATTGGTGCCCTCGCGGATCAGGGTGTCGGCGTCCAGCCAGACCAGCAGGCTTTCGCGGTAGTAGTCACCGGTGCCGCGCATCCACGAGGTGAACTGGCCTGGCACGCGATAGCCCAGCAGATTGTGGTTGTTGGTGTCCTGCAAGGCGCGCCACTGGCGGCCCGGCTGCTGGTCATAGAAGGCGGCGACGCTGGCCAGGGTGGCCAGGGCCACGTCCTTGGAATGCAGGCCCGACCGGGCGGCCAGCACATCGCCCCAGTATTCGGTCTGACCCTCATAGACCCACAGCAGAGTGTTCTGGGTCGGGACGTTATGGTTGGCGGTCAGCTCGTCCGCCGGACGCATGAACTTGCCGTTCCAGGAGTGAGTGTATTCGTGGGGCAGCAGGCCCCGGTCGCCGGCGCTCTTGGTCCAGTTGGTGAAGAAGTCGGGCGCACCGGTGTTCTCGGACGAGCGATGATGCTCCAGCCCGATGCCGCCCATCTGATCGGTCAGGGCGAACAGGAATTCGTAGTTGTCGAAGTGGCGGGCGCCGAACAGGCGGTCGGCCTGCTGGACCATGTTCTCGAACAGTTTCAGCTGGTCGTCGGTGGCGGCCAGACCCTTGGCCTCGTCGGCCAGGATGTTCAGGTGGACGCGCTCGCCGCTGGGGTCGATGTCGACGCGGCGATAGTGCGCGCCCGCGAAGATGGGGCTGTCGATCAGGGTGTAGAGGTCGGTCGGGGCGAAGGTCGCCACGTCGCCGTCCTGAGACGCCGTGGTCAAGGCCGTGCCGTATTTCCAGCCGGCAGGCAGGATCACTGAGGGGGCGACCTGGATCTGGCGGCTGAAATAGCCGGCCGGATAGAGGATGGCCTTTTCCCACTGCAGATTGACCATGGCCGGGGTCATCAGCACGCGCCAGTTGGAGGCGTCGGGTTGAGTCAGTTGCTGGAACTGCACGTCGATGCTGGTCACGCCCGCCGGGATGTCGAGGTGGAAGGCGTAAGGGTCCAGCGTGTCGCGCAGCCACTCGATCCGCTGGCCGTTGGCGGTGACGGTCAGGCCGGACAACAGCTGGATCGGGCCGGTGGCGGCGTGGTTGCCGGGCAGGAACTTCGGATAGAGCAGGGTCAGCGGGCCCGGGCTGGCGACCGGGATGGTCTGGCTGACGCGGATGATGCGGCGGTCCAGGTCGGTGATGTCGGCGCGGTACTGGATCACGCCCGGATAGGGCTTGTCCTGGGGGGCGGGAATGGTCGGCTGGGCGCGGGGCAGGGCCAGCGGCGCCTGGCTCGCATCGGTGACGACAGGGGTGGACTGGAAGGTCTGTGCTATCGCGGGAGCGGCTGCGGTCGTCATCAGGACGGCGAGGCAGGCGGCGGTCAGGCGGGTACGCGGCATTCGGTCATCCGGTTCGGCGAGGAAGCCGCACCGTCGGGGGCGAGGGGCGATGCGTCAAGCGCGGCGTTGTGTCTCCTCCCCATGAAATGGGGAGGGGGACCGCGAAGCGGTGGAGGGGCTCTTGAAGTCTCACAGGCGCCTGCGAGGCGGTGAAGAGCCCCTCCGTCACGGCGCTGAAGAAGCGCCGCGCCACCTCCCCACGCAGTGGGGAGGAGACGTATGTGTTCGGCGTTCTAGCGCCGGCGGGGCGTCAGGATGTCGCCCAGGCGGTCAGGTGTGCCGGGGATGCGTTCCAGGCGGGGGTAGCGCAGGCCGTCGTGGTAGTCGAAGACGACGGTGCGGTATTGCTCGTCGTCCTTGACGATCAGGGTGATGGGCGTCGACGGATCCTTGGCCGCGGTGACGGCCTCGGTCAGGCGTTCGGCGCTGGCGGCCTGCCCGTTGACAGCGACGATCTCCATCCCGGCGGCCAAGCCCGACTTGAAGGCCAGGCCGTTCCACTGGACGCTGCGGATCTTGTTGCCCTCGCCGGTCTGGAAGCCCAGCGAATAGGTGAAGTCGTTGCGTTTCAGCTCGGCATACAGGGTCTTCATGTAATCGGTGGGCTTGTCCGAATAGGCCAGCCGCCAGCCGCCGCGCGCCAGACCGTCCAGCGGGGCGCGGGCCTCGGGGCCATCGGCGTCCAGGCGGGTGCGCAGGAAGGTCGCCCAGTCATTGGCGACGACGCCGTTCAGGGCCGCGACCACATCCTCGAGGGTGTAGGGAGCCGGGGCGTAATCGCCGTCGCGGACGCCGTAGAAGGCGCGGGCGAAGTCGTCGAGCGACTTCCGGCCGCCGGTCTTCTCGCGGATCGTCGTGTCGACGTCGAGCCAGATCAGCTGGCCCTCCGAATAGTAGTCCTCGTCGCGCTGCCACGACAGCCAGCCCTTGGGCTGGCGCTGGCTGATGATGGGGTCGTTGGTCGTGTCCTGCATCGCGCGCCATTCGCGGCCGACGCGCGTGTCGAACGTCGCGGCGGTCATGGCCAGGGCGTCCATCGCCTGTTGCTTGCTGAGCAGGCCCGAACGGGCGGCGATCACCTGGCCGTAGTACTGCGTCTGGCCCTCGTAGACCCACAGCAGGCTGTTCTGCAGGGGGCTGTTGAAGTTGGGAACATACTGGTCGGCGGGGCGGCGCCATTTGCCGTCCCAGGAGTGGTTCATTTCGTGGCTGAGCAGGTCGCGGTCGGACAGGTGGGTATCCCAGCCGGTAAAGAAGGCGGGATCGACCGAGTTTTCCGAACTGCGGTGATGCTCCAGCCCGATGCCGCCCAGCTTGTCCGTCATGGCGATCAGGAAGTCGTAGTGGTCGAAATGGCGCGCGCCATACAGCCGGTCCATCTGATCAACCAGATTTCGCAGAATCTGGATTTGCTCGTCGGTAGCGTTCAGGCTGTCGGCCTTGTCGGCGACGATGTTGGCGCGAACGGGCGAGCGGCCGCCGGGATCGAGGTCGATCTGGCGATAGTGGACGCCGGCGAAGACCGGGCTGTCGATCAGCACTTCCAGATTGACGGGCTTGAAGTTCTGGACGTCGCCAGCCTTGGTTTCGGGCTCCAGCGCCGTGCCGAACTGCCAGCCAGCGGGGAACTTGACCGTGGGCTGGACCGTGATGTTCCGCGACCAGTGGCCGGCGGGATAGAGCAGCATCTTCTCCCACTGGATGTTCAGCATCTCGGGCGTCATCGTGATGCGACCCTGATTGCCGGTCGTCGGCGACAGGTGCTGCAGGGTGATGTCCAGCGCGGTCGCACCGGCCGGGACGACCACGTGGTAGGCGAAGGGATGAAGGGTGTCGCGAACCCACTGCACCCGCTGGCCGTTCGCCGTGATCTCGATGCCGGCGAGCTGCGCGATGGGGCCGACGGGGCCGTGGTTGCCCGGCAGCCATTCGGGGAAGAACAGGGTCATCGGTCCCGCCTGGGCGACCGGGATCGTTTCCTTCACCGCAAAGATGTGCTGGGCCAGGTTGGTGGCGTCGACGTCCAGCGTGATGACGCCGGGATAGGCGACGTCCCGCGCTTCCGGAATCGCAGGCAGAGGCGCGGGCAGGGCGGGCG
>NZ_WJWX01000015.1:0-76659 GCF_009661015.1 Brevundimonas sp. SPF441
CCACCACTTCGTGGTCCCCCTCCCCCGTGAACGGGGGAGGATTTTAGGATGCGTCTCCCCTCCCTCCTTCGCCGCACACCCTTCCGGCTGACGCTGCTCTTCCTGGCGCTGTTCGTGGCGGCGGCGGGGGCGATCCTGGCCTATGTCTATTTCGCCTCGGCGTCGGAGGCCCAAGGTCGGGCCAAGGCGGATGTGGAGATCGAGCTGGGCGCCCTGACGGCGATCCACCGCACGCGCGGCATCGACGCCCTGAACCAGGCCTTGGTCGAACGCTCCATCCGGGGCGGCCCGTATCTGTATCTGCTGACTGACAAGGCCGGAAAGACGATCACCGGCAACATCACCGAATCCCCGATCGACATCGACCTCAGCCTGCCGGCCGGCGCCAGCGACTGGGAGACCTTCCGCCTGACCGACACGGACGCCCAGGGCAAGGTCCAGCGGCGTCGCTCCATCGGGGTGATCACCACCCTGGCCGGCGGCGAACATTTGTTCGTCGGTCAGGACATCGGCGACATCGAGGCCTATCTGGCGCGCCTGACCCAGGCCCTGTGGGGCGCCATGGCCCTGGTCATGCTGCTGGGCCTGGCGGGCGGTCTCTACATCAGCCGGCGGGTCGAAAACGCCATGGCCGGGCTGAACCGCGTGGTGCAGTCGGTGCAGGACGGCGACCTCAAGGTCCGTGCGCCCGTGCGCCACACCGGCGACGAACTGGACGAACTGGGCCAGGGGCTGAACACCATGCTGGATCGGCTGGAGGCGTCCATGTCCTCGATCCGCCACGCCGGCGACGCCATCGCCCACGACCTGCGCTCGCCCCTGACGCGGATGCGGGCCAAGCTGGAGGTGGCCCTGATCGACGCCGAAGCCGGCAAGATCGACGGGGTGGACGCCCTGGGCATCGCCCTGGACGAGGCCGACCATCTGCTGAAGACGTTCAACACCGTCCTGGCCATCGCGCGGCTGCAGGCGGGCGGGGCGCCAGATCCCAAGGTCATGGACGCCGCCGACCTCGCCGCCGACATGGCCGAGCTTTATGAACCCGCAGCCGAGGACAAGGACATCGACTTCTCGTCCGAGGTCGAAAAGGGACTGATGATCGAAGGCAACCAGCCCTTCCTCGCCCAGGCCCTGGCCAACCTGATCGACAACGCCATCAAATACACCCCCGCCGGCGGGGCGGTGAAGCTGCGCGCGCGCCGCCGCTCGTCGGGCGAGATCGAATATTCCGTCACCGACACCGGACCGGGCGTCCCGGAAGAGGACCGCGAGCGGGTGGTCCAGCGGTTCGTGCGCCTGGACAACAGCCGTACCGAACCCGGCTCGGGCCTGGGTCTTTCGTTGGTTACCGCCGTCGCCGAGGCCCACTGCGGACGGGTCGTGCTGGATGAAGGCCCCGGGGCCTACGGCGACTTCGGGCCGGGGTTACGGGTGGCGCTGGTGCTGCCGCCGGCCTCGACCGGGATGAGCGGATGATGTGATGGCCCATCCACAATCCTCGATCCCGTTGGCGGACAGGCTTATCGCCGTCGGTCCGGTCACAAACATCGCCGCCGCCGACCGGCTGCAAGAAACCCTGATCCAAGCCGCCGACGCCGACGGCTGGCGCGAGATTCTGGACGCCGCCTGGCCCGCCCTGGCCCCCGTCGCCGGCGCCTCGCCCTATCTCGCCGGTCTGATGCGGCGTCGCCCCGCCCATCTGCGAAGCCTGCTGGAAGCCGATCCGGTGGAGGCGCTGGAGCGGATCATTCGCGACACGGACGCGCTGGACGCCGAGCCGGACGCGGTGCGCGCCCCGCTGCGGGTGCTGAAGGCCGACCTGCACCTGCTGACCGCCCTGGCCGATCTCGGCGGGGTATGGGGTCTGGATCAGGTCACCGACGCCCTGTCCCGGTTCGCCGACGCCGCATGCCGGGCCGCCCTGCGCGCCGTCGCCGCCGAACAGAGGGCGCGCGGCCGGCTGATCTCGCCGCCCGGCGATCCGCGCGGCCCCATTCCCGGCCTTTTCGGCCTGGCCATGGGAAAACATGGCGCCAACGAACTGAACTATTCGTCCGACATCGATATCTCCCTCTTCTTCGAGCCGCGCCTGATGGGCCTGGCCCTGCGCGAGGGCGAGGAGATGCAGGACTTCGCCAATCGCGTCGGCAAGGGGATCGCCGGCCTGCTGACCGAGCGGACAGGCGACGGCTATGTCTTCCGCGTCGATCTGCGGCTGCGGCCTGACCCGTCCTCGACCCCGCCGGTCGTCGCCGGGCCGATGGCGTTGGCCTATTATGAAAGCGTCGGCCAGAACTGGGAGCGGGCGGCCTTCATCAAGGCGCGGCCGGTGCTGGGCGACATGCGCGCGGCGGGCCGGTTCCTGAAGGCCATGATCCCCTTCATCTGGCGGCGCAGCCTGGACTACGCGGCCGTGCTCGACATCCAGTCGATCAAGAAACAGATCCACGTCCACAAGACGGGCGAGGGACTGCAGGCCGCCGGGGCCAATCTGAAGCTGGGTCGCGGCGGCATCCGCGAGATCGAATTCTACGCCCAGACCCAGCAGCTGATCCTGGGCGGCCGCGATCCGGCTTTGCGCAAACAGCGCACGCTGGAGGCGTTGAAGGCCCTGGCCGACGCGCGTCATGTGCCCTTGGCGGTCTGCGAGGAACTGTCCGCCGCCTATGTCGCGCTGCGCGGGCTGGAGCACCGCGTGCAGATGCTCGACGACGAGCAGACCCACCGCCTGCCCGAGGACGCCGAGCGCCGCGCCGCCGTCGCCGCCCTGGCCGGTTCGAACGACCTGGCCGCCTTCGACGGCCAGGTCGAGGCCCTGCTGGCGCGGGTCAACGCCCGCTATGGTGAACTGTTCGAGGGCGGCGAAGATCTGGACTCCAGCTACGGCAGCCTGGTCTTCACCGGGGTCGAGAACGATCCCGAGACGCTGGAGACCCTGCGTCGCATGGGCTTTTCCGAGGCGTCGTCGGTCGCTGACACAATCCGCAGCTGGCACCACGGCCGCATCCCGGCGACGCGCACGGCGCGGGGGCGCGAACTGTTCACCCGCCTGGCTCCGCGCCTGCTGGAGGCCCTGGCCCGGTCCGGTGCGCCGGACGAGGCGTTCCGGCGTTTCGCGGTCTTCTTCTCCGGCCTGGCGGCGGGCGTGCAGGTCCAGGCCCTGTTCCTGAACCAGCCCAAACTGTTCGAGATGGTGCTGGGCGTCATGGCCTTCGCGCCGCGTCTCGCCCGAACGCTTGGCCGGCAACCGGCGGCGCTGGACGGCGTACTGGACGCCCGCTTCCTGGTCGATCTGTCCGAAGAGACCGGCCTGACCGAACAGATGCTGCGTGAGGCCGGCGAGACGGAGGACTTCGAAGGGGCAATGAACGCCGTGCGCCGCCTGCATCGCGAGCAGATGTTCCGCATCGGCATCCACGCCCTGACCGGCCGGGCGGGGGCCGAGACGGCGGGCCGCGCCTACGCCGCCCTGGCCGACGCCGCCATGCGCACCCTGTCGCCCGCCGCCCTGGCCGAGGCCGAACGGCTGGGAGGCGCCTTCCCCGGCGCAGTCGCGGTGGTCGCTTTGGGCAAGGCCGGCTCGCGCGAGATGACGGCCGGATCGGACCTGGATCTGATGACCCTGTACGAGGCGCCGCCCGAGGCGACGTCCGAGATCAAGGGCTGGACCGCCGACGTCTTCTACGCCCGCTTCACCCAGCGGCTGATCGCGGCCCTGTCGGCGCATACGGCGGAGGGCGGCCTCTATGAGGTGGACATGCGCCTGCGCCCCACCGGCTCCAAGGGGCCGGTTTCGGTGCGGCTGAAGGCGTTCGACGCCTATTACGCCAAGGAGGCCGAGACCTGGGAATTCATGGTTCTGACCCGCGCTCGCGTGGTCTGGGCCAGCGATCCCAAGTTCGGCGCCCAGGTTTCGGCCGCCATCGAGGCCGCCCTGCGCCGTCCGCGTCCCGGCGTCGATGTCGCCGCCGACATCCGAAAGATGCGTAGCCTGATGGATCGTGAGCGTCGCCCGCACGGCTTCTGGGACTTGAAGCTCTCGCCAGGCGGGCAGGTGGACGCCGAGTTCGCCGCCCAGTTCCGCCAGCTTCAGGCCGCCGCCATCGGCGAGCCCTTGACCCTGTCGACGTTGGAGGCCCTGCACGACGACCCGGTACTGGCCGAGGCCTGGCGCGTGCAGCAGCGTCTGGCTCACCTTCTGGCCGCCGCCTTCGAGGGGCGGGTCGATCCGGAGAGCGAGCCCGGCGTCTTCCAGCTGCGCCTCGCCGAGGCCGCCGGCGCGCCGGACTTCGACACGCTGAAGATCGAGCTGACCGACCTGCGCGCGCGGGCGCGAAAGGCCTTCGAGCGGGCGGTTCCAGCAGGCCGCGACGGAGAATCCGCAACGCCGCGTTCAATCTCCTGACAGGGCAATGTCAAAGGGCGCCAAACGCGCCCGTGGAGATGATCGAGATGAGAAACACCTTTCTGACCGGCCTGGGCGTCATCGCTCTGGCCGCCGCCGCCGGCGCCGCGACAGCACAGGTTCCCCCGGCCCCCGCCGCCGGCGCCCCTGCGCCGCATCATTCGCGCGCGGATCCGAACCGCCAGATCACCCGCGCCGAGTTCGTTGATGCGCGCATCGCGCGCCTGACCGCACTCGATACGAACCGCGACGGCGTGGTCAGCCCCGAAGAGCGCACCGCCGCCATGCAGGCCCGTCGCGCCGAACGCGCGGGCGACCGGTTCGCCAAGCTGGACGCGAACGGCGACGGCTCCATCAGCCGCGCCGAGTTCGACGCCGGCCATGCCGCACGCCCGGATCGCGCTCCGCGCGCGGACCGCGCCGGTCATCGTGAGGGTCGTCGCGGGGGCGCGCATCACGCCATGCGCGGACAGGAACGCGAACGCGGTCCGGTGGTGATCGCCGAAGCCTCTGCTAAGCTGGGCGAGCGTTTTGATAAGATGGACGCCAACCGCGACGGTGTGATCTCCTCCGACGAGCGCCGGGCGGCCATGTCCGCTCAGCGTGAGCAACGGCAGGAACGCCGCGCGGCCCGCCAGGCTCAGCATCAGGCGCAACAACCCGCTTCCCCCGTCCCGGCTTCGGAGTAAGACGGTGTCGGGGTCGGCCGTCGTGAACGCACCGGTCCCTTTCGTCAGCAGCGGAAGAGGCAGGTTTGGTCGCGATCGTCGACCCCGACGAGGATCTGGTGCGGCGCGTGGGGCAGGGCGACCCGGCGGCGACGCAGACGCTCGTCTCGCGCAAGCTGCCGCGCATCCTGTCGCTGGCCCAGCGCATGTTGGGCGATGCGGTCGAGGCCGAGGACGTGGCCCAGGAGACGATGCTCAAGGCCTGGCGTCAGGCGCCCAAATGGACGCCCGGCAAGGCCCGGTTCGACACCTGGCTGCATCGGGTCGCGCTGAACCTCTGTTACGATCGGCTGAGGCGTCGGCGCGAAATCCCGACCGACACGCCGCCGGATCGTCCCGACGAAGGCCCGGCGCCGGATCGCGGTCTGCTGGCGGCCGAAACGGGCGTGCGGGTCACGGCGGCCCTGAAACGTCTGCCGGACCGACAGCGCGAGGCCATCGTCCTGTGCCATTATCAGGAGCTGTCGAATATCGATGCAGCGGCCCTGATGGAGATCAGCGTCGAGGCGCTGGAGAGTTTGTTGTCGCGCGGTCGTCGCGCATTGCGTCTGGCCCTTTCGGACATCGGTCCGGGGTCAATTAGAGGAGACGGACGATGAAGGCGGAACGGTTGCACGAACTGGCGGACGCCTATGGCGCCGACCTGCGTCGGTGGCCCGCGTCCGAGCGCGCCTTCGCCGAAAGCCTGATCGCCGCCGATCCGTCGCTGAAGGCGGTGCTTGATCAGGCGGCCGCGCTGGACGCTCTGCTCGACGCCGCGCCCAAACCTGTCCCGTCCGCCGCCCTGACCGCGCGCATCCTTGCGGCAGCGCCCCGGGCGAAAAGCCGTCTGGGCAAGGCGATCTGGTACCTCGGCGCCGGCTGGGCCGCCGCGGCCTGTGCGGGCGTGGTCGCCGGCGTCGGCCTGACCACCCATCTGACCGCCGACGCGCGCGCCGATGCGGTGCTTTACCAATCCTCGCTGACGGGCGTGGATGACACGGAACTGCTGGGATGACGTCCAAGAGCCTGAAGATCGCCTTGGCCGTCTCGGTGGCCCTGAACCTTTTCGCCGTGGCGGGCGGTGTCACCTATGTCGTCAATCGCGACCGGATCGAACGCCGGATCGAGGACCAACGCCGTCCGGGGCGCGAGGGACCGCTGGCCGAGGTGCTGGCCGATCTGGATCCGGCCGTACGCCAGCGCGTGCGCACCGCGCTGCGAGAATCGGCCCTGGCGGCGCGTCCTGATTTCGAGGCGGCCCGCGCCGCCCGGCGAGAGGCCATCGACGTCGCCGGTCAACCGACCCTGGACGCGGCCCGGGTCGAAAGCCTGCTGGAACAGTCCAGAGCCGCCGAGATGCGGGGCCGCACGCGCCTGGAAAACGGCGCGGTCGCCGTGCTGGCGACGCTGACGCCCGAGGAGCGCAAGGCCCTGGCCCCGATCCTTCAGCGTAAGGGCAACGCCCGTCGCGCCGCAGCCCACGGGCCGGATCACCGTCAGCCGGACGACCGCGCGCCCCGCTGACGGCGCTTCAGCGCTTAGCCCTTCCTGGACGCGCGGAAGGCGGCGACGGCGTTCACCGCCGAACGCACCGACGCCTCGATGGCGGCCCAGTCGCCCGACTTCACGGCGTCATCCGTCACCAGTTTGGAGCCCATACCCGCTGCGACGATGCCCGCGCCGAACCATTTGGCGATGGACGCCTCGTCCGGATCGACGCCGCCGGTGGGCATGATCTTGACCCAAGGCATCGGGCCCTTGACCGCCTTGACGAAGTCCGGTCCGCCGACCGACGAGCCGGGGAACAGTTTGACGATGTCGCAGCCCAGCTCGTGCGCCTCGCCGATGTCGGTCACCGAACCGCAGCCGGGGAAGTAGGCGACCATGCGGCGGTTGCAGACCTTGGCCACGTCGGGGATCAGGCAGGGGCTGACCACGAACCGGGCGCCCCGGTTCAGGTAAAGCGACGCCGTTCCAGTATCGACGACCGAGCCGATGCCCAGCACCACGTTCGGGTCGGTCTTGATCAGTTCGCGATTGATCTCGCCGAACAGGTCGCAGGCGAAGTCGCCGCGATTGGTGAACTCGACCACCGGCGCCCCGCCGCGCGCGCAGGCGCGAATGACGTTCAGGCTGACCTCGGCGTCGGGATGGTAGAAGACCGGGCACACGCCCTGGGTCTGAAGCGCCTGAAGCACGCTGACGCGATCATGGGCCATGGACGGGTTCCTCTGCGATAGGTTTGCGTCCGACCTCCGCTGTCGCGAATGCAAGGTCAAGTCAAACCGCGTAAGCAAAGCGATCAGGCGAATAGCATGAAGCCGATGCAGACCAGCAAGACGGTGCAAACCGCTCCCATGATCACCAAGAATACCGAACTTGCGTTCCAGTTTGCTGCTGCGGCCTTCATCTGTTCGGGAAAACGGATCGGCAGCCCCGTGAAGGGCAGCGACACGAAGGCGCAAACCAATCCTGCGATACCGCCCGCAAGGCACAGAAGCCAAGGTGGATTGTGGGGTGTCGTATACGCCAAAGCCCAAGCCAGCGGCGTTATAATCCCGCTGAAAACCGCAGTCGCGAGGAACTGCCAGACCTTGCCGTTTCGAACAGAAAGCGATGCCATCACGCCGGTGAACGTCGCCGGTACGAAGCCTATGACGTAAGCGAAAATGAACGGCAGTCCTCCCAGAAACAGGGAAAATATTGCGCCGCCTGGGCCCGCAATCACGATGAAGCCGACCAGAGGTCCGACCAGAGCGAAGACGGCCGTGATCGAAGCGGTCGAGCGAAGGGAGGACCGTGTACTTTCCATCTGTCGATCTTGACGGCTTTGGATTGTGGATCTCCTAACTTGAGATTATCGAGCTGCCTTTCTCGACACTGGCTGAGTTTGATCGTCCGTCAGGTGCCATTCTTAATGGCGACCGACTGTATGATGTCGGTCAACTAGAACCCTTCACCAATGCCGCCAGCCGCTTGACCAGGGCGCTTTCCGGATCGAACAACGGATCCAGAACCGTGAAATGGTTCAGGTCGGGCAGGGGCTCGAAGCGTGCCTTCGCCCCGGCGTCGCCCCAGCGCGTGGCCATGGCGCGGCTTTGATCCACGAAGGCCTCGCTTTCCGCACCGCCGACGATGCAGTCCAGAACCGCGCCGGCGGGCGCCGGCCATCGCATCGGCGACAGGGCCTGGGCCTCGGCCCTATTCAGATCCAGGGCGACGTTGAGCGAGGTGGGGATCAGCGGCTCCAGATCGAACACGCCCGAGATGGCGACCGCCGCCGAAGCCCGCCCGTCCGCCAGCAGGCAGGCCGCCATATGCCCGCCTGCCGAATGGCCGCTGACGACGGGGCGAGCGCCGGTGCGGGCATGGATCAGATCGACCGTCGCCCGCGCCTGATCGACGATCCGGCCCAGCCGCACGGTCGGCGCGAGGTCATAGGTCGGGATGGCGACGCTGACGCCGTGGGCCAGCAGGGGCGGAGCCACGAAGCTGAACCAACTCGCATCCAGCGCCTGCCAGTATCCACCGTGCAGGAAGACCACGACCGGCGCGCCGTCCCCGGCGTCGAACCAGTCGATCCGCTCGCGCTCGCCTGGGCCGTATTTCAGGACCTGGGGCGGATGGGCGGCGCGGGCGGTCTCCGATCCCGTCTTCCAGCGCGCCATCACCGCGGGGTGGTCGGGGACCAAGGCGCGGTTGTTGTATTGCGCCTCCAGCACGGCGTCTGTGTCTTGCGGCTTACCCGTCACGTCTTCGTCCGCTAGAAGCGCCCTCGAACCAGAGGACTGATCCGCCATGATGACCGCCATCTTCGTCTTCATCAAATGCGAGCTGGGCTACGCCAACGACGTGGCGGCCGATATCGTGGACAATGTCGAGAACGTCTCGGAGGTCTATTCCACCTCGGGTCAGCACGACCTGCTGGCCAAGTTCAACTTGCCGCGCGACGCCGACATCGGCACGTTTGTGACGAAACAGGTCCAGACGCGGCCGCACGTGCGCGACACCTTCACCGTCATCACCTTCTCGCCCTTCCTGCCGAGCAAAGGCTAGGGCGCGGCCTTTCGCCTGACCTTGTCCTTGCGGTCCTCGGCCTCGTCGTCGTCGCCGACCTTTTCCTCGACCGTGGCCGACAGGCGCTGGAAGACGCCCAGGCCCACCAGCACCAGCACCGAGGCGATCAGCAGGGCGGTGGGATAAAGCAGCTGCGCCACGTCCTCGCGCGCCGTCTTGAACACCACGACCAGCGCTTCGAGGAACAGGGCGATGACGATGGTCGACAAGAACTTGGTCAGGCTGCGCCGGGCCTCGGCGGCGCTGCGTTTCTCGTTGCCGCGCCGAACCTCGTCCTCGAAGATGTATTTGGCCACGTCGAAGACGGCGATGGCGACGATGACATAGCCCAGCACGTCCAGAACCGCGTCGGCGCCGGACTTGTCGGGCGAGCCGATGCCGTGCAGCGCATCCTTTACCCCGAACCCGATCAGGGCCATGGCCGCCAGCAACAGCAGCAGGCTGGCGAAGGCGAACACCGCCCGGGTCAGATAGGTCATGGAAATCCCTCCGCGTGGCCACAGCAACGCGCCAACCGCCAAGCTGTTGCCTGACGGGCAAAGGGTGACGCTGGCGCCGGGGACGGCTAAACGAGGGGCATAGGGAGACACGACATGACGCGATCCAACGCGCCCGCCTACATGACCGGTTTCGGCAATCATTTCGCGACCGAGGCCGCGCCCGGCGCCCTGCCGGTGGGTCGCAACTCGCCGCAGAAGACGCCGATGGGCCTGTATGCCGAACAGCTGTCCGGCACGGCCTTCACCGCGCCGCGCGCCGAGAACCGCCGCAGCTGGCTCTATCGCCTGCGTCCGTCGGCCCAGCATGGGCCTTACACGCCCTTCGATCAGGGCTGCGTCCGCTCCGGTCCGTTCGACGAGACGCCGCCCAATCCCAACCGGATGCGCTGGGACCCGCTGCCGATGCCGCAGGCTTCGACCGACTGGGTCGAGGGGCTGACGACCTATGGGGGCAATGGCGAGCCGGACGGCGGGGCCGGGGCGGGCATTCACCTGTATGTCGCCAACCGATCGATGACCGACCGGGTCTTCTATGACGCCGACGGCGAACTGCTGATCGTGCCCCAAGAGGGGCTGAATCGCTTCGTTACCGAGATGGGCGTGATCGAAGCCGAGCCGGGCCACGTCGTCCTGATCCCGCGCGGCGTGCGTTTCCGTGTCGAGGTCGAGGGGCCGGTTCGCGGCTACGTCTGCGAGAACTACGGCAGTACGTTCCGTCTGCCCGATCTCGGCCTCATCGGGTCGAACGGCCTGGCCAATCCACGCGACTTCGAGACGCCGATCGCGGCCTATGAGGATGTGGATCGCCCGACCGAGTGCGTCCAGAAGTACGGCGGGCGCCTTTGGGCCACGACCTTCGATCACAGTCCGCTGGACGTCGTCGCCTGGCACGGCAATCTGGCGCCCTGCCGCTATGACACGGCGCGGTTCAACACGATCAACACCGTCAGCTACGACCATCCCGATCCGTCGATCTTCACCGTCCTGACCAGCCCGTCCGAGGCGCCGGGCACCGCCAACATCGACTTCGTCATCTTTCCGCCGCGCTGGATGGTAGCCGAGGACACCTTCCGTCCGCCGTGGTTCCATCGCAACGTGATGAGCGAGTTTATGGGTCTGGTGACCGGCGCCTATGACGCCAAGGCGGGCGGATTCGCGCCAGGCGGCGCATCGCTGCACAACCGCATGAGCGGCCACGGCCCCGATCAGGCCAGCTATGACGGCGCGATCAAGGCTGAACTAAAGCCGCACAAGATCGAAAACACCCTGGCCTTCATGTTCGAGACGCGCATGCCGATCCGCGTCACGAAATGGGCGTCGGAATCACCGCAGATGCAGCTCGACTACGACGACGTCTGGTCAGGCTTCACCAAAGGACAGATCTCATGATCCGCATTTCCCTCATCGCCGCCGTCGCGCTCCTGGCCGCCGCCTGCTCGCCCCAGACCACGGGAGCGGCGTCGGATGCGCCGATGCAGAGCGCCGACGCCGCGTCCTGCGCCACGCGCGGCGGCACGATGAAACAGGTTGGGCGGATGCAATCCTGGCAGTGCGTCATCAGCTATGCCGACGCCGGCAAGCGCTGCACCGACGGCGATCAGTGCCAGGGCGACTGCCGCATCGAGGGCAACAGCGGCGTGGCTCCGGAGACGGCGGCGACCGGCGTCTGCCAGGCGACCAGCGACCGTTTCGGCTGCAATACGACGGTCGAGGACGGCAAGGCCGGCCCGACCCTGTGCATCGACTGAGGTCGCAGGCACGAAAAAGCCCCCGTCGCGAACGACGGGGGCTGATCCATCCATAAACGGATTTAGTGGGTCGCCAGACCTTAGTGGGTCGAAGGCGTGTTAGCCGTCGTAGCGCCGCCATCAGCGTTGCCGGCTTGCTGCTCGACCATGTCGGCCTTGCGGTCGGCGTTCTTCTCGACCTGATCGGCCTGGGCGTTCAGGGCGTCGGCCTGAGCAGCGGTCGGAGCGGTCGCGGCTTGCGATTCCAGCTGGTCGGCGCGGGCTTCGCCCGTCGCTTCGATGGCGTCGGCTTGCTTTTCAGCGGCCTTGTCGGCGGCGCTTTCACCGCAGGCGGCGACGCCGGCCAGCATGAAGACCGAAGCGGCGGCGATGGCGAACTTTTTCATTTGAGGTTCCTCTCCTAGGTGGAAACTCTCAAACGCTACGGTGACGGTTCGGTTCACGCCGCCGTGAGATTTTCGTGATCGCCCGCCGCGTCAGCCCTCCGACTGGGCGAAGGCGACCCTCGCGGCGCCCAGAAGCGCGGCGTGTTTGTGCATGATCACCTTGGTCGGAATGTCCTGCATATACTCCTTGAACCGGCCCTTGCGCTCGAACCGCTGTCGGAAGGGACTGGCCTTGATGAAGGGCAGGATGCGCGGAACGATGCCGCCGGCGATATAGACGCCGCCGCGCGCGCCGGTGGTCAGGGCGATGTCGCCGGCGACCGCGCCCAGGATGGCGCAGAAGCGGGCCAGGGTCGCGCCGCACGGGCTGTTCGGATCGGCCAGGGCCGTTGCGGTGATCTGAGCCGGGTCTTCGATGTGGGTCTCGCGTCCGTCGATCTCGGCCAGGGCCCGGTGCATGTTCAGCAGGCCCGGCCCGCAGATCAGACGCTCGATCGACACCCGGTCATAGCGGCGACGCAGGATGCGCAGGATTTCGTCCTCGACAGGATCGCCGGGGGGGAAGCAGGCGTGCCCGCCCTCGGACGGCATGGCCATTTCCTTGCCGGCCGCATCGCGCACCAAGGCCGAGACCCCGAAGCCTGTGCCAGGGCCGAGCACCGCGACGGTGCAGTGCGGATCGCCGTCGACCGGGCCGCCCAGACTTTCCAGCTGGTCTTCCGGCACGATGGGCGCGCCCCATGCCAGGGCCTCGAAGTCGTTGATCAGCTTGACGGGCTTCAGGCCCAGGGTCTGAAGCTCCGCCTCCGACACCTGCCAGGGCGAGTTGGTCAGGTCGATGGCGCCGTCCGTGACCGGGCCGGCGACGGCGATCACGCCGCCCGTCGGCTTGACCTCGCAGCCGTCGATGAAGGCGGCGACGCCTTCGAGGAAGGTCGGATAGGTCTCGGCCGGGAAGCTCTCGTGGTGGTCCAGCACGGGCTTGCCGTCCAACATTCGGGCCACGGCGAAGCGGGCGTTCGTGCCGCCGACATCGCCGACGAGGAGGGTCTTGTCATTCATTGGGGCGTTTCCTGCGCTCGGTTCGGTGGATCAGGCGTCCACAGTCCGATCGACGAAGTTGGGATTAGGCGGGGTGTCGTCGTTGCCGCGCGAACCGGTCGGCAGGGCGAAACAGACCGTCGCTCCCTGCTCGGCCGTCGTGACCACATGGCGGAAGGCGCCGAACAGTTCACGGCCGTAGCCCCAGGACGAACCCTCGGCGTTGGCGGCGGACCGGGCGGCCAGCGGACGGGCGGTCAGGTCGGGAACGCCGACGGTGGTCAGAACCCCGGCCTCGGCGTCCAGGCGGATGATGTCGCCGTCCTGAACATGGGCCAGCGGACCGCCGGCCAGGGCCTCGGGCGAGACGTGGATGGCGGCCGGCGTCTTGCCGCTGGCGCCCGACATACGGCCGTCGGTGACGAAGGCGACCTTGAACCCCTTGTCCTGAATGACGGACAGGGCCGGCGACAAGCTGTGCAGTTCCGGCATGCCGTTCGCCTTGGGTCCCTGGAAGCGCAGGACAACGACCACGTCGCGGAACAGCTTGCCGTCCCGGAAGGCTTGCAGCGCGTCTTCCTGAGTTTCGAACACGGCGGCAGGCGCCTCAACGATGCGGTTCTCCGGTTTGACGGCGGAGATCTTGATGACCGCACGACCCAGGTCGCCCTGAACCAGACGCAGGCCCCCCTCCTTGTCGAAGGGATCCGAGGCCGGGCGCAGGATGTCGAGATCGAGACTTTCCTGGACGCCGTCGCGCCAGACGAGTTCGCCGTCCACCATCGACGGTTCCTGGAAATAGGCCTCGATTCCGCGACCCATGATGGTCGTCACGTCGGTATGGATATTGCCCGCCATCGCCAGCTCACGCGCGATGAAGGCGACGCCGCCAGCAGCCTGGAAGGCGTTCACATCCGCCGAGCCGTTCGGATAGACCCGCGCCAGCAGCGGCGTCACCGACGACAACTCGTCCATGTCGGTCCAGTCGATCAGCACCCCCGCCGCCCGCGCCATGGCGACCAGGTGGATGGCGTGGTTGGTCGAGCCGCCTGTGGCCAACAGGGCCACTATCATGTTGACGATGGACTTCTCGTCGATGACGTCGGCCATGCGGCACTCGCCGCTGCGGGCCAGTTCGACCGCCCGTTTCGCCGCCGCCGCCGTCAGGGCGTCGCGCAGGCCGGTGTCGGGATGGACGAAGGCGGTGGAGGGCATGTGCAGTCCGCCCAGCTCCATCATCATCTGATTGGAGTTGGCAGTGCCGTAGAAGGTGCAGGTGCCGGGCGAGTGATAGCTGCCGATCTCGCTTTCCAGCAAGGTCTGACGATCCACCCTGTTCTGCGCATATTCGGCGCGGACGCGGGCTTTTTCGGCATTCGGAATGCCCGACGGCATCGGACCGGCGGGGGCGAAGACCACGGGCAGATGGCCGAACGCCAGGGCGCCCATGAACAGGCCGGGCACGATCTTGTCGCAGACGCCCAGCATCAGGCCGGCGTCGAAGGCGTCGTGCGTCAGGGCGATGCCCGCCGACATGGCGATCAGGTCGCGGCTGAACAGCGACAACTCCATGCCCGGACGACCCTGCGTGACCCCATCGCACATGGCGGGAGTGCCGCCGGCGACCTGGGCCGTAGCGCCGACCTCGCGCACGGCCTTGCGCACCACGTCGGGGAAGCGCTCGAACGGCTGGTGGGCCGACAGCATGTCGTTGTAGGCGGTGACGATGCCCAGATTGGGCTTGGACCCGTCCATCGAGGTCAGCTTGTCGGCGATGGTCTGGCCGGCGAAGGCGTGGGCCCAGTTGGCGCAAGACAGTTTGGCGCGGCCGGCGCCGCTGTCGCGCGCGGCGTCCATGCGACGGATGTAGTCGGCGCGGGTCTCGCGGCTTTTCTCGACGATGCGGGCGGTGACGGCCGCCACGGTGGGATGAAGCGCCATTTCAGCCTTCCTCCGTCCACAAAACTTCAAGGGGAACGCCGGCGGCGATCAGGGCGGCGATGGGCTGGATATTGGGATCGCCCGCCGCCTGTTCCTCGAACACACGACGCTTGGCGGCGCCCTTCAGGCCCAGGATCACCCGACCGGCCGACATCAGATAGGGCAGGTTGATCGACAGTCGTTCGAGGCTCGGCGCCATGCCGTCGCGCCCATGCGGCACGCCCAGCACCGTGGGCTTCAGCGTCGGAGTCAGCAGGGTCTTCAGCGTCGGGCTTTCGGGAAACATCGAGCATATGTGGCCGTCCTCGCCCATGCCCAGCAGCACTGCATCGAACCGCCCGCCGGCATCGGCCAGGGCCTTGGCCGCCACGATGGCCGCGCGGTCCACGGTGACCTCGGGCGTATAGAGCGGGATGAAGCGCGCCGTCGCCGCCTTGTCCTGAAGAAGCACGTCGCGGATCAGCCGGGCGTTCGATTCCGGCGAAGTCTCAGGCACATAACGCTCGTCCACCAGGGTCACGGCGATTTTGGACCAGTCCAGATCGGTCGCCGCCAAGCGGCGGTAGACGGGCGCGGGCGTCGAACCGCCGGGACCGGCGAACAGGGCCCGGCCATGGTCGCGGACGGCCGCGCCAAGAGTTTCGGCCAGACGCGCGGCGATGGCTTCGCCCCAGGTCTCGACGGAGGCGAAGGCTTCGATGGGATGGGTCATTTGTTTTTCCTCCCTTTCGTCATCCTCCGGCAAGCCGCGTAGCGGCGCAGACCGGGGGACCCAGCGGCGCCGAAGCGCAGCGAAGGCGAAATGTCGGATACGAAAGCGTGCGTGGCAGGGTCGCGCTCTCGCGCGCCGCTGGGTCCCCCGGTCCGGCTGCGCCGGCCGGAGGATGACGAAAGAAAGATGTCAGACATCGGTCGTATTCCAGTCGCGGCCGGTGCGGGCCATCAGCATGTCGGCGCTGTCGGGACCCCAGGTTCCGGCGACGTAGTCGTCGGGCTTCAGGTCGGATTCGGCCCAGGCCTCGGACACCTCGTCCACCCATTTCCAGGCCTGCTCGGCCTCGTCGCGTCGCACGAACAGGGTCGAATCTCCCGCCATCGCGTCCAGCAGCAGACGCTCATAGGCGATGCGGCGACGCGGCGGGGCGGCGGATTTGCCGTCCACACCCCACGACAAGCTCATCTTGATCGGCTGCAACTGCATGCGCTGATCCAGGCCTGGCCGCTTGTTCATCACCGTCAGAGAGATGTCTTCCTCGGGCTGCAACTCGATGATCATGCGGTTGGCCTGAACCTCGCCGCGGTCGTCGCGGTCGAAGATCGAGTGCGGCACCGGCTTGAACTGGATGACGATCTCGGTGCGCTTCTCGGGCAGGCGCTTGCCGGTCCGCATGAAGAAGGGCACGCCGGCCCAGCGCCAGTTGTCGATGTCGGCGCGGACGGCGACGAAGGTCTCGGTGTCGGACGGCTGGCCGCGTTCCTCGTCATAGCCCTTGGCCGGCTTGCCCTCCGAGACGCCCGCCACATACTGGCCGCGCACGGTGACGCGCTCGACCTCGTCCACCGTGACGGGACGCAGGGACCGCAGCACCTTGACCTTCTCGTTGCGCACCGAGTCGGGGTCCAGGTCGCTGGGCGGCTCCATCGCCACCAGACACAGCAGCTGCAGCATGTGGTTCTGCAGCATGTCGCGCAGGGCGCCGTATTCGTCATAGTAGGGCCAGCGATCGCCGACCCCCACCGTCTCGCCGATCGTGATCTGCACGTGATCGATAGACAGGTTGTTCCACAGCGGCTCGAAGATCGTGTTGCCGAACCGCAGAGCGATCAGGTTCTGGACTGTCTCCTTCCCCAAATAGTGGTCGATGCGGAAGACCTGGTTCTCGCTGAAGGCGTGGGCCACGGCGTCGTCGATTTCGAGGAAGGACTTCAGATCGCGCCCGACCGGCTTTTCCAGCACGATGCGGCAGTTCTTTTCGGCCAGACCCGCCGCCTTCATCGCCGTGACAATGCGGGCATAGAGCGAGGGGGAAACGGCCAGGAAGGAGGTGACCTCGCCGTCGCCGACCTTGTCCTTCAGCGGCTTCAGGCTTTCGGGCGAGGTGGCGTCGACCGCCAGATAGTCCAAGCGGGCCTTCATCCGCGACCAGCTGGCTTCGTCCCAGACCTTGTCCGCCTCGGCGCGCGCCTTCACCGCCTCGTGCACCTTGGCGATATAGTCGTCGGCGCTCTCTTCAGAACGCGCGGCGCCAATGATCTTCAGCCCTTCAGGTAGCAGGCCGTCGTGTTCGAGGAAATACAGCGACGGCAGAAGCATGCGCATCGCCAGATCGCCGCCGCCGCCAAACAGAATGAGAGCCGCCATGTCTTGTCCCTCGATGATCCCATGTGTCGGGACGCACGCCTTTACGGTCTAGCCGCTGTCTTTGGCCGCTTCCGCTCGCGAGGCCAACACGTCCAGCACGTCCTGAAACACCATGTTACGGGCATGGAGAAGAACGAGCAGGTGGTAGATCAAATCCGCAGCCTCGCTGGCGAGTTCCTCGTCCGGGCCGGCGACGCCGGCCAGAGCGGTCTCCACGCCCTCCTCACCGACCTTCTGGGCGATGCGTTTAGGGCCCTGTGCGATCAGTCGGGCGGTCCAGCTTTCGGACGGATCGGCGGCGGCACGTTCGGCGATGGTTCGCTCCAGCCGGGCGATCCGACCCAAGCCCGGCGCGTCGGCCTCTCCGAAACAGCTCGTCCGGTTCAGGTGGCAGGCATTTCCGACCGGCCTGACGCCCAAAACGATGGCGTCGGCGTCGCAGTCGGCCGTGATGGAGACGACGTAAAGCCGGTCGCCCGAGGTCTCGCCCTTCCTCCACCGCCCGCCGCGCGAGCGCGAGAAGAAGGTGGCCTCGCCGGATGCGATCGTCTCGTCCAGCGCAGCGCGATCCATATAGGCCAGGGTCAGGACCTGCAGCGTGGCGGCGTCCTGCACCACGACGGGGACCAGGCCGTCGCCCTTGGCGAAGTCGATGGTGTTCGGGTCGATCACAGTCTCATCTCCAGGCCTTCGTCGGCCAGGTATTGTTTCAGGTCCGGAATGGCGATGGCGCCGGTGTGGAAGACGCTGGCGGCCAGGGCGCCGGAGACGTTGGCCTGCTCGAACACAGCCTTGAAATGCTCGGGCGCGCCAGCGCCGCCCGAGGCGATCAGGGGGATGGTCAGACGTGCCCGCGCGGCGGACAGTTGCTCGATGTCATAGCCGCGCCGAACGCCGTCCTGATCGATGCAGTTCAGCACGATCTCTCCGGCGCCCAGGCTCTGCGCCTCGTCCAGCCAGTCCAGGGTGCGTTTGCCGGCATGACGGCGTGCATCGGGGTCGCCGGTATATTTGTGCACCACCCAATCGCCGTCTTCGAACCGGCTGTCGACGCCGACGACGACGCATTGGCTGCCCAGCCGCGCCGCCATGTCGGCGATCAGTTCGGGCCGTTCCAAGGCGGGAGAGTTGATCGAGACCTTGTCCGCCCCGTGGTCCAGGCAGCGCGCCGCCTGCTCCACGGTGCGAATACCGCCGGCGACGCAGAAAGGAATGTCCAGCAGTCGGGCGATGTCCTTGATCCAGCCGTAGTCCAGCGTCCGCCCCTCGGGACTGGCGGTGATGTCGTAGAAGACCAGTTCGTCGGCGCCTGCGTCGCGATAGCGGGCGGCCAGCACCGCCGCGTCGCCCATGTCCGTATGGCCGACGAATTTCACGCCCTTGACCACCCGGCCGTCCTTCACGTCCAGGCAGGGGATGATGCGCCGCGCCGTCACGACCGTTTGGCCGTCGCGATCGCCTCGGGCAGGGTGAAGCAGTTCTCGTAGAGCGCGCGCCCGACGATGGCCCCGTGACAGCCCAGCGCCTTGACCGCGGCGATATCGTCCAGCGAGGAAACGCCGCCCGAGGCCTGCAGCACCAGATCCGGCCGACGGCTGCGGATCTCGGCCAGCAGGTCCAGGTTCGGCCCGGTCAGGGCGCCGTCGCGACCGACATCGGTCACCAGCAGGTGTTTGGCCGTTCCCTTGGGATACCGATCCAGAGCCTCCCAGAGCGTCATGCCCGAGGACTGGGTCCAACCCTTCAGTGCAGGCACCGGCACGCCGTCCTCGATCTTGACGTCCAGGGCCAGGGTGATGCGCTCGACGCCGAAGGTTTCCAGCCAGGTCGCCACCGCCTCAGGCTGGGTCACGGCCAGCGATCCGACCACGACGCGCGACACGCCGGCGTCCAGCAGCTTTTTCACATCGTCGGCGCTGCGCACGCCGCCGCCCGACTGAACCTTGACGTCTATGGCTTGGGTCAGTTCACCGATCAGGGCGTGCTGGCGCGCCTCGCCCGCCTCGGCTCCGTCCAGGTCGACGATGTGGATCCACTCCGCGCCCTCGGCCGCAAAGGTCGTCAGGCGGGCGGCCGGCTGCTGGTCGTAATGCGTCACCTGGGCGAAGTCGCCGTGCATCAGGCGCACGCAGACGCCGTCCTTCAGGTCGATGGCGGGGTAGATCAGCATGACAGGCCCAGGAAGTTCTTGAGGATGGTCGCCCCGGCCTCGGCCGAGCGTTCGGGGTGGAACTGGCAGCCCCAGCGGTTGGCGGATCGAACCACAGCCGGAACGACGCCGCCATAGTCGGCGCGCGCCAGGGTCGCCGGTCCGTCGGGACAGACGAAGCCGTGGACGAAATAGGCATAGGCGCCTTCGGCGACGCCCTGCAGCAAGGGGTCGTCGCGGTCGCGCGTCAACCGGCTCCAGCCCATGTGCGGCACCGGCAGATCGCCCGCAGGCCTTAGCCGGGTCACCGCGCCGGGAATGAGACCCAGCAGATCGACGCCGTCGCCCTCGTCGCTCGATCCGAACAGCAGTTGCTGACCCAGGCAGACACCCAGCAGGGGGCGCGGGAAGGCGCGGATCGGCGCGATCAGACCCAGGTCCGACAGGCGCTTCATGGCGTACCCGGCCGCGCCTACGCCAGGCAGGATCACCCGTTCAGCCTCGGCGATGACGGCGGGATCATCGGTGAGGCGCACGATCGCGCCCAGCCGCTCCAGCGCGAACTGGACCGAGGCGACATTGCCGGCGCCGTAGGCGATGACGGCGACCTCGGTCACAGAACACCTTTGGTGGACGGCACGGCGTCGCCCTCGACGCGGATGGCCTGGCGCAAGGCGCGGCCGAACGCCTTATAGACGGCTTCGGTCTTGTGATGGTCGTCCTGGCCCGTGACCTTGATGTGGACGGCCGCGCCCATGGCCTCGGCCAGCGACCGGAAGACGTGGGCGGTCAGGTCGGTGCGGTAGTCGCCGATGAAGGGCGTCTCGAACGCTCCCTCGAACAGCGGATAGGGGCGGCCGGACAGGTCGATGGAGACCGTCGCATTGGCCTCGTCCATCGGCAGGACGAAGCCGTAGCGGGCGATGCCCTTGCGCTCGCCCAACGCCTGTTTCAACGCCTGGCCAAGAGCGATGGCGCTGTCCTCGATCGTGTGGTGCGGATCGGTGTGCAGGTCGCCTTCGCATTGCAGACGCAGGGAGAAGCCGCCGTGGGCCGCGATCTGCTCCAACATGTGATCGAAGAAGCCGACGCCGGTCTCGATCTTCACCGGACCGGGCGCATCCAGATCGACGGCACAGACGATGCGCGTTTCCTTGGTGTCGCGCACGGCCTGACCAACGCGGGCGGGCCGGCGCTTGGCCGGCGTCAGGCCGAAGGCGGCGAGCAGCCGGTCGTTGACCTCGGACTTGATCGAGATCGGCAGTCGCAGACGCTCGCCGGACAGATCGGCCTCGACGCCATAAGACTTCAGACCGGCCAGGGCGGCGGCAGGCTCTTCGGGGCGCGCCATGATGATGGGACCAACGCCCGGTTCGACCGGCATCTGGCGACCCAGCTCGCGCACGACCCGTTCGCGCTCGCGCCGGACCGAGGCGATCCGCTCGGCGGTCTCGATCATCCGGGACGGATCGAGCGCCTGCATCGCCAGCCGCACCAGCGGTTCGGGCAGGGCATAGGGTTCCAACACCGACGCCAGACGCGTCAGGGTCTGGGCTTGGCCGATCGCCGCGCCGACGCGGGCGCCGGCTAGACCATAGGCCAGGGACAGGCTGCGCAGCACGACCAGGTTCGGCTGATCGGCGACGACGGTCACGGCCGAGACGCTGTCGGAGAACTCGATCAGCCCCTCGTCCACCACCAGCAGGGCGGGGGCGACGCGGGCGGCCATTTCGGCGACGGCTTCGGGCGAGCCCAGGGCGCGGATGACGACGATACTTGCTTCCGGGGCGGGTTCGCCCTTGGCCGGATAGATGGCGGCGAGACTGTCATAGGGTTCGGCCTTCGGGGCCTCGACCGATCCGCCGTCGCGGGCGGCGAGGCGATAGGCCAGTTCCAGCCCGTGGGTCAGGCCGCGCACCGGCAGCACCTGTTCGGCGGGCACGCCATAGACCGCTGCCATGCGGACGGCGAGGGTTGAGGCGTCGTCGGGATAGCGATCCAGACCTTCGCCGCTGGAAACCAGCGGCGGATAGGGAGCGGGCAGCGTCATCCTTCAGCCCTCAGATCGGCGGCGCGGGCGTGGGCTTCCAGGCCCTCCATCCGGGCCAGGCGGGCGGCAATAGGGGCCAGCTGACGGGCGCCCGCCTCGGTCACCAGTTGGACCGACATAGTGGTCATAAAGCTGGCGGTGGTGACGCCGCCCAGGGTGCGGGCGCCGCCGTCGGTCGGCAGGACGTGGCTGGGACCGGCGGCATAGTCACCCAGCGTCTCGGCGGCGAACCGGCCGACGAAGACGGCCCCGGCGGCCTTGATCGAATCGACCAGCGGCTCGGGATCGTCGATCTGGATCGCCAGGTGTTCGGGGCCATAGAGGTTGGCGACTTCTGCGGCGGCGTCGAGGTCGCGCACCAGGATGGCGCGGGCTTCGTTCAGAGAGGCGCGGGCGATGGCTTCGCGGGGCAGGGTTGCGACCTGAACCTCCACCTCGCTCAGGATGTAGTCGATGGTGGCGCGGCTGGTGGAGACCAGCAGAACCTGCGCATCCGCATCGTGCTCGGCCTGGCTGAGCAGGTCGGCGGCGGCGATCTCGGGCGCGGCGTCGCGATCGACGATGACCATCAACTCCGACGGGCCGGCCGGCATGTCGACGGCGGGACCGCCTGGCAGGGCGGAGGCCTGCTTCTTGGCCTCGGCCACATAGGCGTTGCCGGGTCCGAACAGCTTGTCACAGGCCGGAATGACCCCGTCTTCCAGTTCGACGCCGAAGGTCAAGGCGGCGATGGCCTGGGCGCCGCCCATCAGCCAGATGGCGTCCAGTTCCGCCTCTGCGGCGGCCAGGATCATGGCGGGGTGGATGCCGCCGTCCTTGTTCGGCGGCGTCACGGCGATGCGCTGCACTACGCCCGCGACGCCGGCCGGAATGGCCAGCATCAGCAGCGACGAAAACAGCGGCGCGGTGCCGCCCGGAATATAGAGGCCGGCCGAGGCGATGGGGCGCCAGGCCAGTTTGGACCGCACGCCAGGCGTCGTCTCGACGAAGGGTGTGTCCTCGGGCCGGGTCGCCTGGTGGAAAACGCGCACATTGTCGGACGCCATGCGCAGGGCGCGCACGTCGCCGGGCGGCAGGGCGTTGCGCGCCTCGGCCACAGTCTCGGGCGTGATGGCGATGCGACGGGGCGGCGCCTTGTCCAGCTTCAAGCACCAGTCGGTTACGGCCGCGCCGCCGCGCTGGCGAACGTCGTCCAGGATGGTGCGCACGACCTCGGTCACGTCGCCGGCGGTGCGTTGGGCCGGGCGGGCGAGGGCGGCCGTCTTGCCGGCGGCGTCAAGGGAAGACCAGTCGATGCGTTTCATCACATCATCTTCTCGATCGGGAGAACTAGAATGGCCGAGGCGCCGGCGGCCTTCAGTTTCTCAAGCGTCTCCCAGAAGACGGCCTCCTGACAGACGGCGTGGACGGCGACCGCATCGTCGCGACCCATCAGGGGCATGACAGTGGGCGAGCCGGCGCCGGGCAGGATGGCGGTGATCTCGTCCAGGGCCGAGCGCGGGGCGTTCAGCATGACGTATTTGGCGCCTTGCGATGAGACGACGCCCGCCATCCGCTCAATGACGCTGTCCAGCAGCTGCTGCAGCGCGGGCTCGGGCGCGACGGGCGACTGGATCAGCACCGCCTGGCTTTCCAGAACCGTATCCTTGGCCCCCAGGCCGTTGGCCTCCAGCGTCGCGCCGGTCGAGACCAGGTCGCAGATGGCGGCGGCCAGTTTCAGCCGGGGTGCGACCTCGACGGCGCCGCGCATCACGACGATGTCGGCCTTGACCCCGCGTTCGTCGAGGAAGCGGCGCAGAATTTTGGGATAGGAGGTGGCGATGCGCAGACCGTCCAGCGAGGCCGGACCGTCATAGGCCAGGGTCGGAGGCGTGGCGATCTTCAGCGTGCAGCGACCGAATCCCAGCGGCATGACGATCGAGGCGTTCGGCCCGCCGTTGCGGCCTTCCTCCAGCACGTTCTCGCCGACGATGCCGAGGTCGCAGACACCGTCCGCCACGAAGGTGGGAATGTCGTCGTCGCGGACGCGCAGCAGGTCGATCGGATAGTTCTCGACCCGGTATAGCAGGTCGTTGTGACCCTTGACCCATTTCAGGCCCGCGTCGCGGATCAGGTCGAGGCTGCGGTCGGCCAGACGGCCGGATTTCTGGACGGCGATGCGAAGCCGGCCCTGCACGGTGCTCATGTTCGGATACTCAGTTCTTGTTCTTCAGGCGGTCCAGGGCGAGGCGATAGCCCTGATGCGGCATGTCTTTTAGATAGCGGGCGACGCGGACGACGGTGGTGGGGCTGGCATGGGCCTCGGCGGCGATCTCGCGATAGGATTTGCCGCCGGCGTCGAGCAGGCGCGCGACCTGCCAGCGCTCGGAGAAGGCGCGCAGTTCCGCAGGCGTGCAAAGATCGGCCAGAAAGGCGTCGATCTCGGCGCGCGTCTGCATCGACAGCAAGGCGTCATGCAGGTCGTCACGGGCGGGCTGGGTCGTCATGTGCGTTCCACTATGCTGTAACGATGGAACGGTCAAGGGGGGAGGAGACAGATCGTGCGTGGCGCACTATCTGCGTCTTTATGACCAAGGTTCTCATCATCGGCGCGGGACACGCTGGCGGCTCCGTCGCGGCGTTCCTGCGGCAGTATGGGCATGAAGGCCCCATCGTGCTGGTGGGCGAGGAGGATGCGCCGCCGTATCAGCGGCCGCCGCTGTCCAAGGCCTGGCTGAAGGGAGAGGCGGATCTGGAGGCGCTGCTGCTGCGGCCTCTGAGCTTCTACGCCGAGCAGAACATCGACTTCCGACCCTCGATGGTCGCCGTGTCGGTGGATCCGGCAGCGAAGACGGTCGTCTTTGAGGACGGGTCGTCGGAGACCTACGACATCCTTGTGCTGGCGACCGGTTCGATGGCGCGCAAGCTGCCGGTTCCGGGCGGGGACCATCCCGATCTGCTGGAACTCCGCACGATGAAGGACGCCGAGCGACTGAAGGCGGTCCTCGGGCCCGGCAAGCGTCTGGCGGTCGTCGGCGGCGGCTATGTGGGGCTGGAAGCGGCGGCGTCGGCGCGGGCCCTGGGCGCCGAGGCGGTGGTGATCGAGCGCGCGCCGCGCGTGCTGGCGCGGGTGGCGTCCGAGACCCTGTCGGCCTTCTTCACGGCACAGCACCGGGTGCACGGCGTCGAAATCCTGACCGACGCGGAGGTGGTCGCCGTGGCCCGCGACGGCGTGAGCCTGGCCGACGGATCGGTGGTGTCGGCGGATGCGGTGTTGGTGGGGGTCGGCGCCCTGGCGTGCGACGTCCTGGCGAGATCGGCCGGCCTGACCTGCGGCGACGGCGTGGTGGTGGACGCCGAGGCGCGCACCAGCGACCCGGCGATCTTCGCCATCGGCGACATGACGCGACGACCGATTCCGGTCCACGGCGGCGTGCATCATCGGCTGGAAAGCGTGCCCAACGCCCTGGAGCAGGCCAAACAGGCGGCCGCCGCCATCGTCGGGCGGGCCGGACCCACGCCCGAAGTGCCGTGGTTCTGGTCGGACCAGTATGACGTCAAGCTGCAGATCGCCGGACTGCCGTTCGACGCCGACCGACAGGTGGTGCGTGGCGACCCGACGGCGTCGGGCTTTGCCGTCTTCCATCTGAACGGCGACCGCATCGTCTGCGTCGAGGCCGTCAACGCTCCGCCCGAGTTCATGGCCGGCAAGCAGTTGATCGCCAAGGCGACGCCTGTGGACGTGGACAAGCTGGCCGATCCGGCGGTGTCGATGAAGGCGGTGGCCGTCGGATAAGGCGTCGCCGCAGTGCAACAAAACTGTTGCGCTTTACGTTCGTGACCATTCAAGCTGCGACTTCAACGCGGCGGGGGCGGATGACGAGAGCTTTCGACGAAATGAATGGCGGCGGATCGGGTGCGATCCGCGACAGCTACAAGACGCTGGCGGCGTGGCTGGAAAACGCGCCGGCCGATCTGTTGCAGGCGCGCTCGCGCCAGGCGGAGCTGTTCTTCCGCCGCATGGGCGTGACCTTCGCCGTCTATGGCGACGAGGAATCCAACGAGCGGCTGATCCCGTTCGACGTGGTGCCGCGCATCATCGGCGCGGACGAATGGGGCGGTCTGGAAAAGGGGCTGAAGCAGCGGGTCACCGCCATCAACGCCTTCCTCAAAGACATCTATGGGCCGCAGGACTGCATCAAGGCGGGCATTGTCCCGGCCGATCTGATCCTGACCAATCCGCATTATCGGCCGGAGATGCAGGGCCGTCGTCCACCGGGCGACGTCTGGTGTCATATCTCGGGCGTGGATCTGGTGCGCACGGGCGAGGACGGCTTCTACGTACTCGAAGATAACTGCCGCACGCCGTCGGGGGTCTCCTACATGCTGGAGAACCGCGAGATGATGATGCGGCTGTTCCCCGACCTGTTCGCGGAACACGCCGTACGTCCCGTCGAGATCTACACCGACATGCTGCTGCGCTCCTTGCAGGCGTCCGCGCCGGCAGGGGCGGGGGCGGATCCGACCATCGTCGTGCTGACGCCCGGCCCCTTCAACTCGGCCTACTATGAGCACAGTTTCCTGGCCGACAAGCTGGGCGTCGAGCTGGTCCAGGGCACGGACCTGTTCGTCAATGACGACACGGTCTTCATGCGCACGACCGAAGGGCCCAAGCGCGTCGATGTCATCTATCGCCGCATCGATGACGACTTCCTCGATCCCCTGACCTTCATGCCCAACTCCACCATTGGGGTGCCGGGGCTGATGTCGGCCTATTTCGCTGGACGGGTGACCCTGGCCAATGCGGTCGGGACGGGCGTGGCCGACGACAAGGCCGTCTATACCTACATGCCCGAGATCATCCGCTTCTTCACGGGCGAGGATGCGATCCTGCAGAACGTGCCGACCTGGCGCTGTCGCGAGCCGGACGCCCTGAAAGAAGTACTGGATAAGCTGCCGGAACTGGTGGTCAAGGAAGTCGGCGGATCGGGCGGCTACGGCATGCTGGTCGGGCCGACCTCGACCAAGGCCGAGATCGAGGATTTCCGCGCCAAGCTGATCGCCGATCCCGACGACTTCATCGCCCAGCCGACGCTGAGCCTGTCGACGGCTCCGACGCTGAATGGCGGCGCCCTGTCGCCCCGCCACGTCGATCTTAGGCCCTTCGTGCTGTCCAGCCCGGCCGGCGTGCGCGTCGCGCCCGGCGGCTTGACGCGGGTGGCGCTGAAGGAAGGGTCGCTGGTGGTGAACTCCAGCCAGGGCGGCGGAACCAAGGACACCTGGGTGCTGGACAACTGATGCTTTCACGCACCGCAGACAGCCTCTATTGGACCGGCCGCTATATGGAGCGGGCGGACTTCCTCGCCCGAATTCTGGAGGCGGCGATCCGTCTCGCCGCCCTGCCGGCGAAAGATCAGGCCGCCGTCACCGCCTGGGCGGGGGCCATCGCCTCGTCGGGGGTCAAGGCCGGCTTTGACGCGACCGGCCGGACCGTGTCGGAAAAGTCCGTGCGGGAATATCTGGCCTTCGGCTTCGACAATCCGACCTCGATAAAGGCCTGCATCACCAAGGCGCGGACCAATGCGCGCTCGGTGCGCACCGCCCTGACCATCGAACTGTGGGAGGCGATCAACGGCGCCTGGAACGGTCTGAACGAGCTGGGCGAACCGACCAAGCGCGACGACTTCACCAACTTCCTCGACTTCGTGAAATCGACGTCCCTGGCGGTTGAGGGCGCGTCGTCGCGGACCATGCTGCGCAACGACGCCTACTGGTTCCTGCGACTGGGCATGGCGATCGAACGGGCCGACAACACGGCGCGTCTGCTGGACGTGAAATATCACCTGCTTCTGCCACCCGGCGAACGGGTCGGGGGGCAACTGGACTACTTCCAGTGGACGACCCTGCTGCGCGAGGTTTCGGCCCTGACCGCCTATCGCTGGGTCTACCGCGAAAGCGTGCGGCCGTGGCTGGTTGCGGACCTGTTGGTGCTGAACCGCCAGATGCCGCGTTCGCTGGCCTCGTGTCAGGGCATGATCGTCAGCTATCTGGAGAAGCTGGCCACCGATTACGGGCGACGCGGCCCGGCGCAACGGCTGGCCTCCAATCGCCTCAGCCAGTTCAACGAGGCCAAGATCGAAGACATCTT
Organism: Brevundimonas sp. SPF441; assembly: GCF_009661015.1. Lineage (NCBI taxonomy): Bacteria > Pseudomonadati > Pseudomonadota > Alphaproteobacteria > Caulobacterales > Caulobacteraceae > Brevundimonas > Brevundimonas sp. SPF441. Next base: position 27,497 of record NZ_WJWX01000015.1, read on the forward strand.
CCAGTCCGGCCTGCACGAATACATTCAGGGCTTCCTGAACGAGAACAACGCCTTGGCCGCGGCCGTCCACGAACAGTATCTGGTCTGACCATGCGGATCCGGATCGATCACTCCACCCGCTACGCCTACGCCCGGCCCGCGCGCTTCATCGTCCAGATGCTGCGCCTGACGCCCAAGTCGTGTGAGAGCCAGCAGGTCCGCGACTGGCGGATCGAAACCGATGTGGACGCCCGGCTGCGGCGCAGCGAGGACGCGTTCGGCAACATCGTTCACAGCCTCTACACCGAGCGGCCGACCGACGCCCTGACCATCCGCGTCACCGGCGAGGTCTCGACCGTCGAGACGGGCGGCGTCGTGAAAGGGCAGGCCGAACGCCTGTCGCCCATCGTCTATCTGCGCGACACCCCGATGACCAAGGCCGACGCCGGCATCATCGATTTCGCCCGCTCCATTCCCGAGGGCGCGACGCTGGGCCGGATGCATCAGTTGATGGGCGCGCTGAAGGACACGGTGGCGTTCGAGGTCGGCTCGACCTCCGCCTCCCACACCGCCGCCGAGGCCTTTGCTCAGAAGCGCGGCGTCTGTCAGGACCATTCGCAAATCTTCATCTCAGCCGCGCGCCTGCTGGGCGTGCCGGCTCGCTATGTCTCGGGCCATCTCAGCCGTCAGGACGGACGCCACGATCAGGACGCCGCCCATGCCTGGGCCGAGGCCTGGGTCGAGAACCTGGGCTGGGTCGGGTTCGATCCGGCCAACGGTATCTGCCCGACCGAACACTATGTCCGGGTCGCGGTCGGCCTGGACGCGCGCGGCGCCACCCCGATCCGGGGCACGAGCTATGGCGGCGGCCAGGAGCAACTGACCGTCGCCCTGAATGTGCGGCCGGTGCAACAGAGCCAGCAACAACTGCAATCCAGTGGATGGCCCCGATAGGCATGACGCGCGAATCTGTTAGCGTCTGGGGATTCGCAACGCGGGGAGCGAATAGAGCGAAGTGACCTATTGCGTAGGCATGCTGGTGGACGACGGGTTGGCGATGATCGCCGACACGCGCACCAATGCGGGCGTGGACAACATCTCGTCCTATCGCAAACTGCACATCTACAAGTCGCCGGGCGAGCGGATACTGGCGGTCGCGACGGCAGGCAATCTGTCGGTCACCCAGACGGCGCTGGCCATGGTCGCAGCTGGGGTCAAACTGCCGGATTCCACCGAGCTTGAAACGCTCCAGACCGCCCCGACCCTGTTCCGCGCCGCCCAGCTTCTGGGCCATGCGATGGCCAGCGTGCGCGCCAGCATCAATACGCCGCCGACGCCGACCGCCGACGGGCTGAACGTCACCGCCTCCATGCTGCTGGGCGGTCAGATCGCTGGCGGCAAGATGGGGCTGTATCTGATCTACGGGCAGGGCAACTTCATCGAGTGCGGACCCGATACGCCCTATCTGCAGATCGGCGAGCTTAAATACGGCAAGCCCATTCTGGATCGCGCCCTGCACAGCTCCACCTCCCTGTCCGAGGCGGTGAAGCTGGGGCTGATCTCGTTCGATTCGACCATCCGCTCGAACATCGCCGTCGGCCCGCCGCTGGACCTGATCGTCATGCCGCGTGACCAGCTGACCGGCACGGCGCGGCGCATCGAGGCGGATGATCCCTATTTCCGTGATCTGGGCCGGCGTTGGTCCGAAGCCCTGGCCGCCGCCCACCGCGCCATGCCTGATCCGACCTGGCTGGATATCGACACGTCGGCGCCTCAGAGGAGCATAAGCGCCGTCGGCTAATTAAGATTGCGATTTGTTCGCAATTGTCTTGTGCCTTCCTGTGGGGCTGGTTATTGCGAGCGCATCGCAAAATCAGACCAAAAGGTCGCAAGACTATGTCCGAATCCCGCGCCGCCGCGCTCCGCTTGCTTCTCTTCGCCTCCAGCGCCGCCGGCATGCTGGTCGCCGCCCCCGCCATCGCCGCTGATGTGACCGCCGAGGACGGCGTGGTCGTCACGGCCGACCAGTCCCAGCCCGCCAATCTGGGCACGATCGACGTCAACGGTCGGTTCAAGAAGCCGGCCCCCGTCAGCCCCGAGTTCGTCGCGCCCCTGGTGGACACTCCGCGCGCCGTGACGGTCATCCCCCAGGCCATCATCGAACAGACCTCGGCCTCGTCCTTGCAGGACCTGCTGTCCAACTCACCCGGAATCACCTTCGGGGCAGGCGAGGGCGGTCAGCCGCTGGCCGATCGTCCCTTCATCCGGGGTCAATCGTCGGGCAACAACATCTTCGTGGACGGCATCCGCGACACGGGCGGGCAGCAGCGCGAGGTCTTCAACCTGGAGCAGGTTGAGGTCATCAAGGGGCCGGACGCCGTCTATTCGGGACGCGGCTCGGGCGGCGGCAGCATCAATCTGGCCTCCAAATCGCCCAAGCTGAACGCCTTCACCAATGTCAGCGCGGGCGCGGGCACCGACGGCTATCTGCGCGGCACGGTTGACGCGAACCTGCCGCTGGGCGAGACCGCCGCCCTGCGCATCAACCTGATGGGCGCCCAGGGCGACGTCCCGGGTCGCGACGCCGTGGACTACGATAAATGGGGTGCGGCCATCAGCCTGGGCGCCGGTCTGGGCACGCCGTCGTCGATGGTCTTCAGCTACTATCATCTGACCAGCGACCAGATGCCAGACTACGGCATTCCGCTGTTCACCAAGATCCAGTCGCGCACGACCGACAGCGGCGTTCTGGATGTGCCCTATGACAGCTTCTATGGGCTGAAAGCGCGCGACTACCTGACCAATGAGGTCGATGCGTTCACCTTTAAGGCCGAGCATCGCCTCAACGATTTCGCCACGATCCGCAACGTCAGCCGCTATTCGCAGACGCTGAATGACTACATCGTCACCAACCCCGGCGACGGCGGCTATGTCGGACGGGCGGCGGACGGCACCTACTGGATGAAGCGGGGCACCAAGACCCGTTGGAACCCGGTCACCACCCTGGCCAATGTGACCGATGTCTTCGGGCAGTTCGCCACCGGTTCGATCAAGCACAGCTATGACGTCGGCGTGGAGCTGTCGCGCGAGCACAACAAGAACGCCTCCTATTCGACCTACACCACTTCGGGCTCGGCCTGTCCGACGGGTCTGACCACGGTGTCGGGAACGTATCCGACTGCGACCAGTACCCTGGGCGCCGGCGACTGCACCCCGGTCTATAATCCCAACCCCGACGACGCCTGGACCGGCGTGATCAACCGCGGCCCGACCAGTTCGAACACGACCGAGGCCATCGGAGTTTATGCGAACGACAGCATCACCCTGACCGAGCGACTGATCCTGAACCTGGGCGTTCGCTGGGACCAGTATTCGGTCAAGGGCGTGAATGCCGTTTTGGGTTCGCCTTCGTCCACGGCTGGCGTCTGGAATGTCACGGGCTATACGGCCGTTCCGGAACAGACCTGGGAGTTCACCAACTATCAGGTGGGTCTGGTGTTCAAGCCGACGCAGAACAGCAGCGTCTATGCCTCATGGTCCACCTCTTCGACGCCGCCGACCATTTCGGCGGGCGATCAGAACGCCTCGGGCGGCACGGGCACGGTCGATGGCGTCGCCAACACGGTTCTGGATCCGGAAGACATCGAAAGCTTCGAGATCGGCGCCAAGGCCAATGTCCTGAACGACCGTCTCGCCCTGTCGGCGGCCGCCTTCCATCTGACCCGCAAGAACGCGCTGATCCTGGTTGAGCCCAACATCTTCCGTCAGGAGGGCGAGGTCGAGGTCAACGGCTTCGAGCTTGGCGTGTCAGGCAGCATCACGCCGAAGTGGACCGTGTTCGGCGGCTATACCTACATGGACTCCGAACTGGTGAAGGGCGCCTGCACGGTCGATGCCACGGTGACGCCGCCTGTGTGCAGGCCCAGCGCCTTTGAAGGTGACCCGCTGGCCAATACGCCCAAGCACAGCGCCAGCCTGTTCACCACCTATCGCGTCCTGCCCCGGCTGACGGTCGGCGGCGGCGTCTACTACACGTCCAAATCTCTGGGCGGGAACCAGGGCGGCGCGGGCGGCGGGAGTAACCGCATCTATGCGCCCGAATGGACCCGCGTGGACGCCTTCGCCGCCTATGATCTGACGGATCGCGCGACACTTCAGCTGAACGTCAAGAATGCGACGGACGAAGAATACATCATGCGCACCAACGGCGTTCACCACGCCGATGTGGCCGCAGGTCGCCAAGCCATCCTGGCCCTGAACCGGCGCTTCTAAAGGCCGCTTCCCCGGCCTAGTCTGACGGCCCCGCGATCCCCCGCGGGGCCGTTTCGTCATTCAGCGAGAACGCTTGTGCTGCTGCAAATTCCGGAAGTCTTCTCCAAGGCCGAGGTCGCGGCTTTGCGCGCGCGGCTGGATGCCGGGCCGTGGACGGACGGCAACGCCACCTCGGGCCATCAATCGGCGACGGCGAAGAAGAACCTGCAACTGCCCGAAGAGTCGGATGTGGCGAAGGAGGTGTCGGCCCTGGTCGTCCAGGCGCTGAACGCCAATCCGATGTTTGTAGCGGCGGCCCTGCCGCACACGATCTTTCCGCCCCTGTTCAACCGCTACGAGGGCGGGGGCGAGTTCGGCCTGCACGTCGACAACGCCATCCGCCAGTCCCGCAACGGCGGGGCGATCCGCATTCGCAGCGATCTGTCGGCGACCTTATTCCTGTCCGAGCCCGAGGACTACGACGGCGGCGAACTGATCATCGAGGAGATGTACGGGTCGCAGGCGATCAAGCTGCCGGCTGGCGATCTGGTCCTCTATCCGTCCAAGAGCCTGCACCGGGTCACGCCCGTGACGCGCGGCGCGCGGGTTTCGTCCTTCATGTGGATGCAGAGCCTGGTCCGCGACGACGCCGATCGTGAAACCCTGTTCCGTCTGGACATCGCCACCCAGCGCGTGTCGTCCGAGAGGGGGCCCAAGGATCAGGCGGTGATCGAACTGACCGGCGTCTATCACAATCTGCTGCGGCGCTGGACCGAGCTCTGACGCACAAGGCGCCGCGACGCCGCTAAATGCTATTGCAACCCGTTCGCAACAATGGCACAGCGAGCCCGTGACCGAACTCGCCACACAGCGTCAGGCCGAAACCGCAGCCAAGGGGCCCAAACCCAAGGCGGCGCTGAACGGCGCACGGTCGTTCTGGCTGAAGCAGCTGCATAGCTGGCACTGGATTTCAGCGGCGGTCAGCCTCGTCGGCATGATCCTGTTCGCGGTCACCGGCATCACCCTGAACCACGCGGCCTCGATCCCCGGCGATCCGGTCACGGTCGAACAGACCGCGACCTTGCCGGCGCCCCTGCTGCAGCGGCTGGCGGGCTTCCCGCAGGAGACGACCGATCCTGTCCCCGACGCGGTCGCACGCTGGGCGTCCGAGGCGCTGAAGGTTGAGATCGCCGGCAAGCCGACCGAGACAACGGCGCAAGAGGTCTATGTCGCCCTGGCCATGCCTGGCGGCGACGGCTGGGTCACCATCGACCGTTCGACCGGCGAGACCCTGCACGAGAAGACGACGCGCGGTTGGATCGCCTACCTCAACGACCTGCACAAGGGCCGCAACGCCGGCGTGGTCTGGTTCTGGTTCATCGACGTCTTCGCGGCGGCCTGCGTCATCTTCGCCATCACGGGCCTGGGGCTGATGTTCCTGCACGCCAAGGGTCGACCCTCGACCTGGCCGCTGGCGGCGCTGGGCCTGCTGATCCCCGTCGTCATCGCCCTGATCTTCATTCACTGACGAGTTTTCCGATGCGCCTTCTTCCCGTCGTCATCACCACCGTCGGCCTGGCCGCCGCCGCTGCGCCCGCCATGGCCGCCGACCTGACGGTGTCGGTCGAGATTCCGCGTCTGAACACCGCCTCGTATCATCGCCCCTATGTCGCGGTGTGGATCGAAAAGCCGGACCAGTCGGCCGAACGCACCCTGGCCGTCTGGTATCAGCAGACCCGCAACAACGAAGGCGACGGCAAGGACTGGCTGAAGGATCTGCGCACCTGGTGGCGCAAGGGCGGTCGCGCCATGAGCCTGCCGGCCGACGGCGTATCCGGCGCCACGCGCGCGCCGGGCCGCCAGACCGTCACCGTGCCCGCCGCACGCCTGCGCAACCTTCAGCCCGGCCAGTACAACATCGTCGTCGAGGCGGCCCGCGAACTGGGCGGACGCGAGGTCGTGCGCGTGCCCTTCCGCTGGGGCGCGGCCAACACCGGCGCCGGAACCGGCTCCACCGAACTGGGCGCCGTGCGCGTCGCCGTCTCTCGCTGAGGATTGACCATGAAGAAGACGATCGCCCTGCTGACGCTGGCCGCAGCACTGGCCGCCCCCATGGCCGCCCAGGCCCACCGCGCCTGGCTGGCGCCCACCGCCACGACCCTGTCGGGCACGGACGCCTGGGTCGGGTTCGACGCGGGCATGTCGAACCAGGTGTTCAACCCCGATCACGCCGCCATGCGCCTGACCGGCCTGACCATCACCGCGCCGGACGGCTCGGCGGTCCAGCCCGAGAACGCCATGCAGGGCCGCTATCGCTCGACCTTCGACGCCCATCTGACCCAGAACGGCACCTACAAGATCGCCAACGTCATGAACGGCGTGATGGCCAGCTACACCATGAACGGCGAACAGAAGCGCTGGCGCGGCGCGGCCTCGGAATACCCGGCGGGCCTGCCCGAGGGCGCGACCAATGTTCAGGCGACCCGCACCGCCAGCCGCATCGAGACCTTCGTCACCCTGAACAATCCGACAGACACTGTCTTCAAGACGACCGGCGAAGGGCTTGAGCTGGTTCCCGTCACCCACCCGAACGATCTGGTGGTGGGCGAGCCCGCCACCTTCAAGCTGCTGAACAACGGCCAGCCGGCGGCTGACATCGACGTCACCGTGGCGCGCGGCGGTCTGCGTTACCGCGACAACCCCGAAGAATCGACGGTCAAGACCAACGCCGAGGGCGCCTTCACCATCACCTGGCCGGAAGCCGGCATGTATTGGTTGAACGCCTCGGTCCGCACCGAAGGCCAGGGTGAAACGCTGGGTTCCAACGCCAGCTATGTGGCGGCGATGGAAGTCCTGCCCTAAGCGAAGGGCCATGTCCGACATTCCCCCTTCGCGCGGTTCGCGCGCCGCCCCGCCCACGGTCAATATCGGCGACGCCGCCCCTCTGGGCGACCGCGTCGACAACCGCGTCCTCGTGCCCGCAATCGAAGGCGCGCCGCCTCGTCCGCCCAGCGATCTGATCCGTTCGCTGGGCGGCCAGACCATGGGCACGACCTGGAGCGCGCGCGTCATCGCTCCGCCAGGCGTGGGCGAGGCAGAGATCCGGTCTGCGATCGAAGAGGAACTGGCGACCGTCGTCGGCCTGTTCAGCCCGTGGGAGCCGTCCAGCGAAATCAGCCGCTTCAACACCGCGCCGGCCGGCGTCTGGGCGGTGTCCCAGCCGTTCTGGGATCTGCTGGATGCGGCGATGACCCTGGGCGACGAGACCAACGGCGCGGTCGATCCGACCCTGGGCGCCTTGGTCGATCTGTGGGGCTTCGGCCCGCCCGGACCGCGCTCGGCCTTGTTGCCCGTCCCGTCCGAAGACGAGATCGCCGCGGCTGCGACCGTGTCGGGCTGGCAGAAGCTGAGGCTGAACGGCGATGCGCGCGCGGTGATGCAGATGGGGGGGATGAGGCTGGACTTCTCCGGCATCGCCAAGGGTCATGCGGTGGACCGCGTGTCCGACCGCCTGATGGCCGTGGGCGCGACCTCCCACCTGATCGAGATCGGGGGCGAGTTGAAAGGGCGCGGCGTCAAGCCGGACGCCCAGCCGTGGTGGGTCGAGATCGAGCGGGTCGAGGGTTCGCCTGCGCCCCACACTGTGGCGGCCCTGTTCGATTTGGCCGTGGCGACCAGCGGCGACTATCGCCGCGCGTTCCGCCATGACGGGCGCCTGTATCCCCACACCATCGACGGATCGACCGGTCGGCCGGTCAGCAACAATCTGAGTTCGGTCACCGTCCTGCACGCCTCAGCCATGATGGCCGACGCCTACGCCACGGCCCTGACCGTTATGGGACCGTTCGACGGACCAGACTACGCCGAGGCCGTGGGTCTGATGGCCCATTTCGTCGAACGCACCGAGCGCGGGCCGGTCGAGCGGATGTCGCCGGCCTTCGCCGCCCTGCTTGACGACGACGGAGATCGTCCGGGGTGACAGCCGATCCGCAGCGCTGGCTGTGGGCGGTCGGGGCCTTGGCGCTTTGGCTGGCCCTGATCGCCGTCATTGTCTGGCGGGAGCGCAGAGCCAATGCGGCAGCCCGCGCGCAGTCTGATGCTCTGGCGGGCGCAGGCGAGGGACGGCCGGTGTTGATCGCCTTCGCCAGCCAGACGGGCTTCGCCGAGGAACTGGCGTGGATGACGGCGCGGTCTCTGGGCGATGGCGGCGTGGGCGCGCGGGTGCTGTCCTTCGCCGATCTGGATGTGCAGACGCTGATGTCGGCGGACCGGGCGCTGCTGATCGTCTCGACGACCGGCGAGGGTGATCCGCCCGACAGCGCCGCCCGGTTCGTGCGCAAGGTCATGGGTGAGGCGACGGACTTGTCGAAATTGCGCTTCGGTCTGCTGGCGTTGGGCGACCGCAGCTATGACCAGTTCTGCAGCTTCGGCCATGCGGTCGACGGCTGGCTGCGACGCGCCGGCGCCGAACCGCTGTTCGACATGGTCGAGGTCGACAACGGCGAGGCCGGCGCCCTTCGCCACTGGCAGCACCAGTTGAACCAGATCACGGGCAGCGTCACGGCTCCCGACTGGACTCCGCCCGCCTACGCCCCCTGGCGGCTGGTCGAACGCACCCTGGTCAATCCGGGCAGTCCCGGCGACGAGGCCTATCATCTGGCGTTCGAGGCCGTGGGCGCGACGTCCGACTGGTCGGCCGGCGACATCGCCGAGGTCGGCCTGCCTGAGCGTGATGGCGTCACGCCGGGTTCACGTGAATATTCCATCGCTTCCCTGCCGTCGGACGGCCGGGTCGAGTTCCTGATCCGACTGATGCGCCATCCTGACGGCGCGCCGGGCCTGGCCTCGGGCTGGCTGACGCAAGACCTGTCGCTCGGCGGCGAGATCGGGATGCGGCTGCGCACGAACCGCAGCTTCCACGGCCCGGCGGACGAGACGCCGATGATCCTGATCGGCAACGGCACGGGCATCGCCGGGCTGCGCGCGCACCTGAAGGCGCGCACCGACACGGGCGGGGCCTGGCTGCTGTTCGGTGAACGCACCCAGGCGCACGACGCCTTCTTCGATGCGGAGTTGCAGGCCTGGCTGGCGTCGGGCGTGCTGCGGCGGCTGGACCGGAGCTTCTCGCGCGATGCGGGCGACGGCCGATATGTGCAGGACCTGGTCGCGGCTGCAGCCGACGAACTGCGTGCCTGGGTCGCGCGCGGCGCGGCGATCTACGTCTGCGGCAGTCTGGAAGGCATGTCGCAAGGCGTGCATGCCGCGCTGGAAAGCGCGCTTGGCGCGGACGTGGTGCTGACCATGCTGGAAGACGGTCGCTATCGGCGCGACGTGTACTGAACCCCGTCTTTGCCGATGGGGGCTAGCGGCCTAGACGCCCCAACAATTCCGCCGCGAAGGTCGACAGAGTGTCGTCGCGCGCGCCCATGACGATGATCCGATCGCCCGGCTTGGCGATCTCGACGATCCGGTCGCCGCAGTCGGCGCGCGTCGCCAGCGCCTCGGCCTGACGGCCGGCGGCGCGGACGCCGGAGGCGATGTCTTCCGATCCCACGCTGCGGTCAGTGGTGCCGCCGTAATAGACCGGTTCGGGCATCAGCAGCACGTCGTCCTCGCGCATCAGGCCGGCGAAACCGTCGATGAACTCGGACTTCATCAGCTTCAGCGGCCCGAACCCATGCGGCTGAAACAGGATCAGCAGCCGGCCGTCGAAGGCGTGCAAAGTCTTCAGCGTGGCCGCGATCTTGTCCGGGTTGTGGGCGAAGTCGTCGATGACGGTGATGTCGCCCGCCGTTCCGACGACCTCCATCCGGCGCCGGATGCCGGCGAAGGTCTCCAGCGCCTTGACCGCCTCGGCCGTCGGCACGCCCAGCGCCCGGGTCGCGCCCAGCGCGGCCAGGGCGTTGGCGACATTGTGCGCGCCGGGCACGTTCAGGACGACGTCGTGTTCGCTCCAGCCCTCGATCAGGCGGAACCGCATGCCCGTCGGCAGGGGCTGAAGATCATGGGCGGACAGGTCGGCCTTCTCTTCGCCCAGGCCGAACGTGATCGCCTTGCCCGCTGGCAAGGTCTGGGCCAGGGCCGCCGTCTCGGGGTTGTCCAGGTTCAGCACGGCCGTCGTCGCCCGCGCGGTGAAGCCGCCGAACAGGTCGCGCAACTCCTCCATCGACTTGTGGTCCAGCGAGATGTTGGACACCACCGCCACCGTCGGATCGTAGCGGGCGATCGAGCCGTCGCTTTCATCCACCTCCGACACGAACACGTCTGGCCCGCCGATCAGGGCGCTGGCGAACGGATGGTCGGCGTCGGCGAAGTTCTTCATCACCGCCCCGTTCATGACGGTCGGCTCGCGGCCCGTCTGATGCAGGATCCAGGCGATCATGCCGGTAATGGTGGACTTGCCGCTGGTGCCCGCGACCCCGACCGAGGTCGGGGCGGCGTTGAAGAGTTCGCTGAGCAGTTCGGGCCGGGTCTTGATGGTTGCGCCGGCGCGCTTGGCTGCGCCGATGTCGGGCACCGTCTCCTCGATGGCGCCGGTGGCGATGACGGTCTGATCCGCGCGGGTCACGCCCGATCCGTCCTGGGGGTGCAGGGTCACGCCGTGGGCGCGCAACCAGTCGAACTTCTCGGGCGTGCGGCCCTGGTCCAGCGCCCGGTCCGACCCTTCGATCACGGCGCCGCGCGCCTGGACGATCATGGCCAGGGGCAGCATGCCCGACCCGCCGATGCCGCAGAAGAAATAGGAGGCGTCTTGGTTCATGCCCCCTTAGAACAGGGGATCGGGCCGGTCCGCCAGTAGGGGATCGCAAAAACGACGAAGAAGACGGACGTGACCACCAACAGTTTCAAGATCGGCGTCGTCTGCGCCAGTTCGCGCTTCTCGAAAGAGCGCGCCGAGGCGGTCGAGGCCTGGATGGCGCACAACCATCCCGACCGCGATGTCGCCGTCGTCTTCCACCCCGCCTGTTTTCTGAAACACGGTCATTTCGCCGGCGACGACCGGGCGCGCGCCGACGCCTTCGTGGAGTTCGCCAACGACCCCCGCATCGACGCCATCTGGTTCGCGCGCGGCGGATACGGCTCCTGTCGCATCGCTGATGCGGTGATCCCGCGCCTGGACGCCGTCGCCCGCAAGAAGCGCTACATGGGCTATTCCGACGCCGGCAGCCTGCTGGCCGGGATGTACAAGGCGAGATTCCAGCATCTGGCGCACGGACCGATGGCCTCGGATTCGGTGCGCGACGACGCGACCGCGCGCGGCGCCCTGTCCTGGCTGACCACGGGACGCACCGACTGGATCGAGCCGTCGTTGGCGACCGATCCGCGCCCGGCCGTCGCCTTCAACCTGACCATCCTGAACGAACTGACCGGCACGCCGCTTGAGCCCGATCTGTCCGACCACGTCCTGATGCTGGAGGAGGTTTCCGAGGCCGCCTACCGGATCGACCGGATGATGTTTCACTTGACCAGCCAGGCCAGCATCCGTCGCGTGGCCGGGATTCGCCTGGGACGAGTCTCGGACGTCACGCCAAACGATCCCGATTTCGGTCAGACTCCGGAGGAAATCGTTCGATACTGGTGCCTGCGTTCGGGCATACCCTTTCTGGGAAGCGCCGATATCGGGCATGACGCCGCCAATAAGGTCGTCCCCTTCGGTCGCCCGTAAGGCGAACGACGCGCGACGAAAAGGACACAGTCTCGCCTCTATTCGCTAAGGCGAGGCCGCCCGCCTCTCGACAGAACGGCGGTCCTGACCTCAGATGCCGGTCCGCGAGGCGTTAGGACTTCGTTAGCCAAGGCGTTGGGGGACGCTGCGGTTTGCGCCTTCTGCGATGCGGCGGTTCGTTCGGATATCGGGGGATGCCCGGACGAGCCGCCTGATCGTCTTCCCATCCATCGACGTTGAGGGCCGCAGGGCTTAAGGATCGAGGGTGCGTTTCGACGAGAGATTCATCGATGAACTGAAGGCCCGCCTTCGGCCGTCCGACGTGATCGGGCGGACGGTGAAGCTGAAACGTCAGGGCCGCGAATATGTCGGCCTGTCGCCATTCTCGAAGGAGAAGTCGCCGTCCTTCTTCGTCAATGACGACAAGGGCTTCTTCCACGACTTCTCGTCCGGCAAGCATGGCGACATCATCTCCTTCCTGCAGGAAACCGAGCGGCTGAGTTTCGTCGAGGCGGTGCAGCGCCTGGCCGGCGAGGCGGGGATGCAGCTTCCCGCCGAAGACCCCAAGGAGGCCGAGCGCGAGCAGAAGCGGGCGGGTCTGTCGGACTGGATGGACCTGGCCCAGAAATGGTTCGCCGCAAACCTGCGCCGCACGCCGGGCAAGGCGGCGCGCGAATATCTGGACAAGCGCGGCCTGCCCGAGGATCAGTGGGAGCGGTTCGGTCTGGGCTATGCGCCTAACGACCGCGAGGGGCTGAAGCAGGCGTTGGTCCAGCGCGGCGCCAAACCCGCCGAACTGGTCGAGGCCGGGCTGCTGATCTCGCCCGAAAGCGGCGGCCAGCCCTATGACCGGTTCCGCGACCGGCTGATGTTCCCGATCCTGGATGCGCGCGGCCGGATCGTCAGCTTCGGCGGCCGGGCCATGAACCCCGACGACCGCGCCAAATATCTGAATGGCCCGGAAAGCCCGCTTTTTCACAAGGGCGCGACCCTGTATGGCCTGCCTGAGGCGCGGCGGATACTGGGCGCGGAATCCAAGAATGACCAGGCCATCATCGTGGTCGAGGGCTATATGGACGTCATTGCCTGCCAGCGCGCGGGCCTGCCGGCCGTGGCGCCGATGGGCACGGCTCTCACTGAGGAGCAGATGGAACGGCTGTGGCGCGTGTCGCACGAGCCGATCCTGTGCTTCGACGGCGATGCGGCCGGACTGCGCGCCGCCTATCGCGCCATCGAACGGTCGCTGCCGCTGCTGAAGCCAGGGCGCTCTTTCCGCTTCGCGCTGCTCGGCGCCGGGCAGGATCCCGACGACATCCTTCGCGACAAGGGCGCGCCCGCGCTGCGCCAGGCCCTGGCCGAAACTTATGGGTTCGCCGAGGTGCTGTTCCGCCGCGAACAGGATCTGGAGCCGCTGGACACGCCGGAGCGCAAGGCCGGCTTCAAGGCGAGGCTGAGGAACACCGCCTCGGCCATCCAGGACAAGGATCTGGCCGAACAATACCGCCGCGACCTGTTCGACCGTTTCGACGCCCTGTTCCCCCGCAGCCCCCAACGCGCGCCCTGGACGCCGGGGCAGGGCAAACGCGGTTTCGGCCCGCCGCCCAAACTGGGTCAGACGGCCGAGGGCGCCCAGGCGATGCAGTCGCTGTTTCGCGCCATCGAGCCCGTGCCGGCCGCCTTGGCCCACGGCGCCATCGACGACCCCGAACGGATGGACGACCATCTGGAAGAGATCGCCGCCCACGGATTCGGCGACAAGGGGCTGGATGGACTGGCGCAGGAGCTGGTTCGCCTGCGTCTGTCGGGACATAGCCTTGACTCCGCCGCCCTGCGACGCCATCTGGCGCAATCGGGTCATGATGCCTTAGTGCGCGAGGTCGAGAAGGCGGCGGCAAAGTCCGGCGCGCCATTCCTGGCCGCAAATGCGCCCCTCGCCGAGGCAAGGGTCCGATGGTCGCAGGCGTTCGACGCTTCGACGCGGGTCGCCGCGTTGGAGGACGCCTTGGCCCATGCACGTGATGTGCCTGGGCAGGATGAGGCGTTCCGCCGGCTGAAGGCCGAGCGGGATGCGCTTCGCCGTGCGATCAAAGCCGGGACGATTTGGGAAGACAGCGCGGGCACGTAACTTTACGGCACGCCAAGCATTGTATTTTTCGCCGGGGCGGACTGATCACCCTCTCGGCTGGAGACAGACTGACTATGAACGCACAGACCGAGACGCAGGACACCGAGGTTTCGACCGATGGGCCCCTGCTCGATCTGACGGACGCCGGCGTCAAGAAGTTCATCAAGCAAGCCAAGGCGCGCGGCTATGTGACGATGGAGGAGCTGAACAAGGTCCTGCCATCCGAAGAAGTCACGCCCGACGCTATTGAAGACACCTTGGCGATGCTGTCCGAAATGGGCGTCAACGTCGTGGAGGCCGAGGAGGACGCGCAGGAGCAGCAGTCCACCGACGTCGCCGCCGCCGCCGGCACCGCCGTGGCCGAAACGCCCGCCAAGTCGGCCTATGACCGCACCGACGACCCCGTGCGCATGTACCTGCGCGAGATGGGTTCGGTCGAACTGCTGAGCCGAGAGGGCGAAATCGCCATCGCCAAGCGGATCGAGGCCGGCCGTGACGCCATGATCTCGGGTCTGTGCGAAAGCGCCCTGACCTTCGAGGCCATCATGGTCTGGCGCGACGAGCTGGAAAACAACCGCATCCTGCTGCGCGAGGTCATCGACCTGGACGCCACCTATGGCGTTCTGAACCCTTCGTCCCTGCCGGGCGCCGCCCAGCCTGAAGGCGAAGAGGAAGAAGAGGCCGAGGAAAAGCCGGCCGCCGAAGACAAGCCTGAGTCCGACGACGACGATGACGACGACTTCGACGATGGCGGCGGCATGTCGATCTCGGCGCTGGAAGCCGAGCTGCGCGACGGGGTTATGGACGTCCTGAACGCCATCGCTGCGGACTTCGGCGCCTTCCGCGCCCTGCAGGACAAGCTGGTTCAGACACGCCTGAAGGGCGAGGTGCTGAGCGCCAAGGATGAAAAGGCCTATCAGGCGCTGACGACGTCCATCTCGGACCGTCTGAAGACGATGAAGCTGAACAACAACCGCATCGAGGCGCTGGTCGAGCAGCTCTATGCGATCAACAAGCGCCTGATCGGTCTGGAGGGTCGTCTGCTGCGCTTGGCCGATAGCTATGGCATTTCGCGGCCTGAGTTCCTCAAGGCCTATTTCGGCTCCGAGCTCGACCCCACCTGGACCGAACGGATCAAGGATCAGGGCGTGCGCTGGACCAAGTTCAGCGAGAACGAAGCCAGCCAGATCGCGACCATCCGTTCTGACGTCGCCGCCGTGGCGCTGGAAGCCGGTCTGCCGATCGACGACTATCGCCGCATCGTCCAGACGGTGCAGAAGGGCGAACGCGAAGCCCGTCAGGCCAAGAAGGAAATGGTCGAGGCCAACCTGCGCCTCGTGATCTCGATCGCCAAGAAATACACCAACCGCGGCCTGCAGTTCCTGGACCTGATCCAGGAGGGCAACATCGGGCTGATGAAGGCGGTCGATAAGTTCGAATACCGCCGCGGCTACAAGTTCTCGACCTACGCCACCTGGTGGATCCGTCAGGCGATCACCCGCTCGATCGCCGACCAGGCGCGCACCATCCGCATCCCGGTGCACATGATCGAGACGATCAACAAGATCGTCCGCACCAGCCGCCAGATGCTGCACGAGATCGGCCGCGAGCCGACGCCGGAAGAGCTGGCCGAAAAGCTGGCCATGCCGCTGGAGAAGGTGCGCAAGGTCCTGAAGATCGCCAAGGAGCCGATCTCGCTGGAAACCCCGATCGGTGACGAGGAAGACAGCCACCTGGGCGACTTCATCGAGGACAAGAACGCCGTCTTGCCGATCGACGCCGCCATCCAGTCGAACCTGCGTGAGACGACCACCCGCGTTCTGGCGTCGCTGACGCCGCGTGAAGAGCGGGTGCTCCGAATGCGCTTCGGCATCGGCATGAACACCGACCACACGCTGGAAGAAGTCGGACAGCAGTTCTCGGTGACCCGCGAACGCATCCGTCAGATCGAGGCCAAGGCGCTGCGCAAGCTGAAGCACCCGTCGCGGTCGCGCAAACTGCGGTCCTTCCTGGACAGCTGATACGATCAAGGGCGGCTCTGACGGGCCGCCCTTTTTTCTTGGCAGGCGACATGGCCCGAAAGCACGTCAATCTCGGCGCGGCGCCGGCCAAGTCCGACCTGCCGCAAAAGTTCTGCGCCGCCTGCGGTCTGCCGTTCGCCTGGCGCAAGAAGTGGGCGCGGGATTGGGATCAGGTGCGGTTCTGTTCGGATCGCTGCCGGGCCAAGGGTGCGTCCGAAGAGCGCTGATAGATGGCTCTCCGCCTCGTGACTACGGCGGCGTCGGGAATCAGCTAAGCGTCGCGACCATGCACTCCGTGTCGCGTATCTCTCCCTTTCTCATCGGCCTCGGCGTCCTGCTGATCCTCAGCGGCTGCGTGCGGCGGCCGCCCGAGCCGTTGCGGCCGCCATCGCCCTATCCGTCACGCACCGAGGCGCCGCTGGTCGGGGGGCTGGTGGACCGGATGATCGACGGCGGGACCCAGGCCCTGGTCGTGCGCGAAGGCGGCGATCTGGGCCGGTGCCTTGCCGAGCTGAACGCCGCGCGCGTGCGGTTCAGCCCCGTGCCGGATCGCCAGAACACGGCGACCTGCGGACTGAGCAAGGGCGGCGTGTTGGGCGCCGACTTGGGCACCGTAGCGCGCATGACGCCGGGCGATGTGGAGATGACCTGCCAAACGGCGCTGGCGCTGAGCATCTGGCGTCGTCAGTCGCTGGAGCCGGCGGCGCGCGAGATCCTGGGCTCGGACGTCGTGCAGATCGACCACATGGGGGCCTACGCCTGTCGCAATGTGAACAACGGCGTGGGCTCGAACCGCATCAGCGCCCATTCCCAGGCGGCGGCGCTGGACTTCGCCGGGGTGCGGTTGAGGGACGGGCGGCGCATCACCGTGACTAAGGACTGGAGCGGCGACACGCCCGAAGCGCGCTTCCTGAAGCGTATCCGCGACGACGCCTGCCGCATCTTTGGCACGACGCTGAGCCCCGACTACAACGCCGTCCACTACGACCATTTGCACCTCGAGGCGACCGACACGCGCTTCTGTCGCTGAGGCAACGCTTTGGCGCGGGGCGGATTACGCCCCTATGCGCGGTGAACTGAAGACCTATCAGGCCAAGCGCCGATTTGGCGAAACGCCCGAGCCGAAGGGCGCCAAGGCCAGGAGCGCGAAGGGCGGCTTCCGCTATCTGATCCAGCGCCACGCGGCGACGCGTCTGCACTATGATTTCCGTATCGAGGCGGACGGGGTGCTGAAGTCCTGGGCCGTGACCAAGGCGCCGTCGCGCGACACGGCGGTCAAGCGGCTGGCGGTCGAGGTCGAGGATCATCCGCTGGATTACGGATCGTTCGAAGGCACGATCCCCGACGGCAACTACGGAGCCGGAACGGTGCAGATGTGGGACGTCGGCACCTGGGAGCCGCAGGAGCCGGACCTGGAGGCGGCCTGGGCCAAGGGTCAGATCAAGATGATCCTTCACGGCGAACGGCTGAAAGGCAAATGGGCGCTGATCCGGCTGAAGAGCGACAGGGGCAAACCCTCCAAACGCAACAACTGGCTGCTGCTGAAGGAGAAGGACGACTTCGCCGTGGCGGGCGAGGGTGATGCGCTGGCCGAAATCGACGCCTCTGTGACGACCGGGCGGTCGCTGGCCGAGATCGCGGATGGGACGAAGGAGTGGACGGCGTCCAAACCGACGGGGCGTAAAGGTCCGGTCAAGCCCAAGCCCTCGAAAGCGGCGGCGAAGGCCAGGAAGCCGCCGGCCTTCGTGCCGATCCAGCTGTGTAAGGTGACCGACCATCCACCGGGCGGGACGGGCTGGGCGCACGAGATCAAGTTCGACGGCTATCGCATCCAGATCGGGGTCGGCGGCGGTCGGGCGGTCTTGCGGACGCGCAAGGGTCTGGACTGGAGCGACAAGTTTTCGGATCTGGCGGCGGATGCGGCGACCTGGCCCGACGCGGTGATCGACGGCGAGCTGTGCGCGCTGGACGAGGATCATATGCCGGACTTCGGGGCGTTGCAGGCGGCCATCTCGGACGAGAAGACGGAAGGCCTGGTCTATTTCGCCTTCGATCTGTTGTTCGAGGGGGCGGAGGATCTGCGTAAACTGCCGCTGTCGCATCGCAAGGCGCGGCTGCAGGCCTATGTGGACCGGATCGGCAAAACGGCCGGGGCGCGGCTGCGCTACGTAGAGCATTTCGCCTCGACCGGCCAGGCGGTGCTGGAGAGCGCCTGCCGCATGGATCTGGAAGGCGTGATCTCCAAGAAGCTGGACGCCCCCTATCATGCCGGGCGGTCTTCGACCTGGCTGAAATCCAAATGCCGGGGTCGCGATGAAGTCGTGATCGGCGGCTGGTCGTCCGAGGGCGGCACGCGGTTCCGCTCTCTGCTGGTCGGGGTCAGGGAAAAGGGCGGTCTTCGCTATCTGGGCCGGGTCGGAACTGGTTATGGCGAGGCGGTGACGAAGGCCCTTGTTCCGGCGCTGAAGGGCGTGGCGGCGCAGAAGTCTCCCTTCGCCGGGGCGGGCGCGCCCAAGGCGGCCAAGGACATCCGTTGGGTCAAGCCGGTGCTGGTCGCCGAGGTCGAGCATGGCGGTTATACCGAATCCGGATCGCTGCGGCAGGCGGCGTTTAAAGGCTTGCGTGAAGACAAGACGGCCGCCGAGGTCACCCAGGCGCCCCAACCGCCCACGGATATGGGCGAAGCCAAGAAGACCACGACGACGGTGCGACCGGCCGGAAAGCCCGGCAAGGTGGTCGTGGCGGGCGTGACCCTCTCAAGCCCCGATAAGGTGCTGTGGCCCGCCGTGGGCGACCGGCCGGCGATTACCAAGGCCGATCTGGCGCGCTACTACGAGGCGGCGGCTGAGCGGATCCTGCCCCATGTGGCGGACCGGCCGACCTCGATCATTCGGGCGCCCGAGGGAATCGGCGGCGAGACCTTCTTCCAACGCCACGCCATGGCGGGGTCGAACCCGCGGCTGAAGCTGATCGACGTCAAGGCGCGCACGCCCTATGTGGCCGCCGTCGATGCGGGCGGCCTGGTCGCCATCGCCCAGTCAGGCGGGCTGGAACTGCACCCCTGGGGCTGTGCGCCCGGCCAGCCGGAAATCCCTGACCAGATCACCTTCGACCTGGATCCGGACGAGGGGCTGAACTTCGCCGACGTCATCGCCGCGTCCAAGGTCGTGAAAGCGAAGATCGAGGCGCTGGGTCTGGCCGCCTTCGTCAAGACGACCGGGGGCAAGGGGCTGCACGTCGTCGCGCCGATCAAGACCGACGCCCGCTCGCGTGTGACCTGGGATCAGAACAAGGCCTTCGCCAAGGCGGTGGCCGAGGCCATCCGCGCCGAGGCGCCGGACCGGTTCACCACGACCCTGGCCAAGAAGGCGCGGGGCGGAAAGATCTTCATCGACTATCTGCGCAACGGGCGAATGGCGACGGCGGTCGCACCCTGGTCGCCGCGCGCACGGCCGGGCGCCGGGATTGCCTTCCCGCTGTCGTGGGGGCAGGTGAAGGTCGGGCTGGATCCCGCCGCATTCAATCTTTGGACCTATGCGGCCTTGCTGAAGAAGCCCGATCCCTGGGCCGAATTCCGCGCCTCGGCGGTCAGTTTGAAATCGGCGCTGAAAAAGATGGGCGTCTAGGCCGCTGTCTTCTTCTTTGCAGCAGCCTTCCTGGGCGTCGCCTTCTTTGCCGGGGCCTTCTTTGCGGCTGGCTTCTTTGTCCCCGTCGCCGACCCTTTCAGGCTGTTCCGCAATGCGGCCATCAGGTCGATGACATTGGTGTCGTCGGGTTCGGCGACATCGACCACGCCCTTGCCGCCCTTGGACTTGGCCTTGATCATCGCGCGCAGAGCGTCGTCGTAGCCGTCCTTGAAGTCCGTCGGGTCGAAGTCCGCCTCCTTCTGCCCGATGATGCGCGCGGCGATCTCGACCATGTCGGGATCGGCCTTCACTGTCGGAATGTCGTCGAAATAATCGTCGGAATCGCGCACCTCGTCATGGGCGCGCAGGGTGTAGGCGATCAGTCCCTTGCCCCGGACCTCCAGCGCCAGCTGGCGCTCCTTGCCCCGCAAGACCAGCTGACCCAGCGCCACCTTGCCCTGCTTCTTCATGGCGTCGCGGATGACGGCGAAGGCTTCGACCCCCGCGCCTTTCTCGGGCACCACGAAGAAGGGATCGTCCCAATACAGTCGGTCGATGTCATCCTCATCGACGAACTTGTCGATCGAGATGGTCTTGGTGCTCTCCAGCTTCACCTTGTCGAAGTCGGCGTCGTCGAACAGGACGTATTCGTCCTTGGACACCTCATAGCCGCGCACCAGATCACTGCGCTCGACGGGCCCGGCGTCCGGGTCGGTCGGCACCATGCGGATGCGATTGTTGGTGTCAGGATTGATCAGGTGAAACCGCACGTCGTTCGTGCTGGTTGTCGCCGTGTAGAGGGCCACCGGACAGGTGACCAGCGACAGCTTCAGATGTCCTTGCCAGGTGGGGCGGGCGGCCATGTCGGTTCTCCTCGATCCGTGACAATGCGTCAGGGCGATTTGCGTTCGAACAGGGCCGCCGCCGGGGGATCAGGCCTTGCCTTCGAAGGCGACGCTGAAGCCGCCCCACATCATGCGCTTGCCGTCGAAAGGCATGTCCATGTTCGCAAAGTCGGGGTCGTCCTGCATCTTGCCGAAACAGGCGTCGGCGGTGGCGCGGTCGGGCCAGGTGACCCAGGAGAAGACGACGACCTCGCCCTCTTGCAGCTTCACCGCCATGGGAAAGCTGGTCAGCGTGCCGTCGGGCACATCCTCGCCCCAGGTCTCGACTTGCGACAGGGCGCCGTATTTCTGAAACAGGGGCCAGGAGGCCTGGGCGGACTTGACGTAGCGCGCCTTGTCCTCGGTTTTCACGGGGGTCAGGAAGCCGGTCACATAGGTCATCGGTCGTCTCCTCTTCTGGATTCAAACGTCGGCGACGGCGCGGTCCAGCGCCGCGATGTCGATCTTGATCATGCCCATCATGGCCTGCATGGCGGCCTTGGCGCGCGCGGGGTTCGGATCGGTGGTCAGTTCCATCAGGCGGCGAGGCGTGATCTGCCATGACAGGCCCCAGCGGTCCTTCAACCAGCCGCAGGCGTTTTCGCCGCCGCCGTCGGCGAGCAGGGCGTCCCACAGCCGGTCCGTCTCGGTCTGATCCTCGGTCATCACCATGAAGGAGACGGCTTCGGTGAAGCGAAAGTCCGGTCCACCATTGAGCGCCAGATACTGACGACCCGCCAGCACGAATTGCACCGTCAGGACCGTGCCTTCAGCGCCGGAGGGCGTATCGACCGGCGAGCGGTTGACGGCGGTGATGCGGCTGTCGGGCAGGAGGCTGACATAGAAGGCGGTCGCAGCCTCGGCGTCGCTGTCGAACCACAGGCAGGGAATGATCTTGTCGCTCATGCCGCATCTCCCTGCGCCAACGCCGCCAGTTGATCGGCGACGGCGCCCCAGCCCTGTTCGAAGCCCATGGCCTTGTGGGTTTCGGCGGCTTTTTCGTCCCAGTGCCGAGCGGTGGCGGTGTAGCGGGTTCCGCCGCCTTCGGGCTCGAAGGTGTCGATCCGCACGAAGTTCATGTCGCCGGCCTGCGGAACCCAGCCCTCGGTGAAGGCGCTGGTCGAGACCAGTTTGCGGCCCGGAACCACCTCCAAAAACACGCCGGAATAGGGATGCCGCTCGCCCTCGGGCGAGGCCATTTCCACATTGGCCCGCCCGCCGACGTGCAGGTCCCAATCCACGACCGGCGTGGTCCACGGGCGAGGGCAGAACCACTCGCCGGTGCGCTCGGTGTAGATCTTCCACACCGTCTCCGGCGAAGCCTTGATCAGACGGCTGATGCTCAGTTCGCGACCGTCACCCATCACGACACCATGGCGTTGGCGGCGAAGGCTTCGGGACCGGCGGCGACGGCGGCCGGGTCCATCCACATCGGCTCCCAGATATGGCCGTCCGGATCGGCATAGCCGCGCCCATACATGAAGCCGTGATCCTGAATCGGGTTTGGATCCATAAGGCCGCCTGCCGCACCCGCGCGTTCGACAGCCGAGTCCACAGCCTCTCGGCTGTCGAACGAGATGCACAGCGACATCTGCGCCGAGGCATGGGCGTCGGGGATCGCCCGGTCGGTGAAGGTGCGCCACTTGTCGTGGGTCAGCAGCATGACGTGGATCACATCCGACACCACCATACAGGCGGCCGTGTCGTCGCTGAACATTGGGTTTTTGGTCGCGCCGATAGCCTCATAAAAGGCGATCGATCGGGGCAGGTCGGCGACCGGCAGGTTGATGAAAATCAGCTGGGCCACGGCGTTTCCTCTCCTTGTTATTTGCGAAACCTGACTCCGATGATTACCATAGTCAACTATGAAGTTAGAAAAGATAACCGATAAGGCGGGCCGAAAATATCATGATGCGTGCGGCGCTGCGCACGGACTGGACCTGATCGGCGAGCGCTGGGCTCTGCTGGTGATCCGCGAACTGATGATGGGCCCGCGCCGGTTCGGTGATCTGAGAAAGGATCTGCACGGCATTTCCGCCAACGTGCTGACCCAGCGACTGGAGGGGCTGGAGGCTTCGGGCATCGTGACCCGCCGCAAGCTCCCGCCGCCCGCCTCGGTTCAGGTCTATGAGCTGACGCCGTGGGGATACGAGATCAAGCCGGTCTTCATGGTGCTGGGCGGCTGGGCCGCGCGCTCGCCTCGCCACGACCCGACCCTGCCGATCAGTGCGGTGTCGATCATGCAGTCGTTCGAGACCATGTTCGATCCGGCGTTGGCCGGAGACTCCGCGATGACCCTCGGCTTCGTCTTCGGCGAAGAACCTTTTGTCGTTCAGATCGAAAAAGGGACGATCACGACCCGTCGCGGCGCCACGGACACCGCCGACGTCGTCCTGACGACCCAACCGCCGCTGGTCGCGGCCTGCGTCTACGGCAAGGTCCCGCCCGGCGCCTTCGAGGCCGACGGCCTGATGACCCTGACCGGCGACCGGGCCGTTTTCGATCGCTTTGCGGGCTTCTTCAACCTGCCGGAGAAGGCGCCGGTCTGAAGCTTCAGGCCAGCATGTCCAGCAGCGTGCCGGTCATGTCGTCGGCGGTGCGCATAACAGCGGCGTTGGCGCTGAAGGCGGTCCTGGCCTGGATCCGCTCCACGGTTTCGTCGGCGAGATTGTCCAACGGCGCGGTGGCGGTGCGGCGCGCGCTGTTGTCGAACCGGTTCTGCGCGGTCGTCATTCCGGCGGCGGCGATGGAAAGCGCTTGCATGGCGAAGCTCCGGACGCGGTGGGTTCGATCGCCAGACTGCGTCTTTCAGGTCGACGTCGCCTGAAGGAACAGGGTGAACGGCGTTTTCCGCCCCGCTTGCGCCCTTATTGATGTATAGAGCGCCATCATTCGCCCGGCCTGAGGTCTGACCTCGGCCGGGCGCGGTCGTTTCGGCGACTGCTCTTGTCCGTTGTCCCAGGTTCCCTATGCCCTTTCCCGCCGTCCATCCCGCGCTCGACCGCGCCCTGATCAACAAGGGCTATGCCGAACCCACCCCGGTTCAGGCCGCCGTCCTGGAGGGAGAGCATGCGGATCGCGACCTGCTGGTCTCGGCCCAGACGGGTTCGGGCAAGACCGTGGCCTTTGGTCTGGCCGCTGCGCCGACCCTGCTGGGCGACAAGCCGATCTTCGGCCTCGGCGGCGCGCCGCTGTGCCTGGCCATTGCGCCCACGCGGGAACTGGCCATGCAGGTCGCGGCCGAGCTGCAATGGCTGTACGCCGACTCCGGGGCCAAGATCGCCACCTGCGTCGGCGGCATGGATGCGCGCCGTGAAGCCCGCGCCCTCGGCTTCGGCGTCCACATCGTCGTCGGCACGCCCGGCCGCCTGAAGGACCACATCGACCGGGGCAACCTGGACCTGTCCGAGCTGAAGGTCGCCGTCCTCGATGAGGCCGACGAGATGCTCGACATGGGCTTCCGCGAGGACCTTGAGCACATCCTGGACCAGGCGCCGGCCGAACGCCGCACCCTGCTGTTCTCGGCGACCATCGCGCGCGACATCGCCACCCTGGCCAAGCGCTATCAAAAGGACGCGGTCCGCATCGACGCGACCGACAAGACGCGCCAGCACGCCGACATCGAATACCGCGCCTACCGTATCGCGCCCAACGAGATCGAGCACGCGGTGGTCAACACCCTGCGCTGGTTCGAGGCGCCGCGCGCCATGGTCTTCTGCTCGACCCGCGACAGCGTGCGTCACCTGCAGTCATCGCTGCTGGAGCGCGGCTTCTCGACCGTCAGCCTGTCGGGCGAGATGGGTCAGCGCGAGCGCACCGACGCGCTTCAGTCGCTGCGTGACGGCCGCGCCCGCGTCTGCGTCGCCACTGACGTCGCCGCGCGCGGTCTGGACCTGCCCGACCTGGGTCTGGTCATCCACGCCGAACTCCCGATGAACCGCGCCGGCCTGCTGCACCGTTCGGGCCGGACCGGCCGGGCGGGCAAGAAGGGCATCTCGGTCATGCTGGTCCCGCACTCGCGCCGTCGCAAGGCCGAGCGGCTGATGGACGAGGCCGGCGTCGACGCCGTCTGGACGGGCGCCCCGACCTTCGATGAAATCCGCAAGGCCGACGAAGGCCGTCTGCTGTCGCCCGAGTTCTTCGAGGCCGACGTCTCCGACGAGGACATGATCGTCGCCAAGCGGATGATCGCCGAGCGCACGCCCGACGAGATCGCCGCCGCCCTGGTGCGCCTGCTGCGCAAGGAACAACCGGCGCCGGAAGAACTGTCAGATCCGGGTTCGGATCGCGGTCCGGCCAAGCGCGAGCGCACCGTGCGCAACGACGACGGCACGGCGGCTCAACCTTGGCCGGGCGACCGCCTGGGCGCTGATGATGTGGTCTGGTTCCGTCTGGACGTGGGCCGCAACAAGAACGCCGACCCCAAATGGCTGATCCCGCTGATCTGCCGCATCGGCGGCATTTCCAAGCCTCAGATCGGCGCCATCCGCACCTTCCCCGAAGAGACGCGGTTCGAGGTCGCCAAAACCCACGAGAAGGCTTTCCGAGAAGCCGTCGCCGCCTCCAAGGACGAGGTGAAGATCACGCCGTCGGAAGCCCCGACGCCCGGCTCGATGAAGGCCAGCCGCTTCGCCGGCAAGCCGCGCGAGGATGGCGACCGCCCCTTCAAGAAGACCCCCTACAAGCGCGCCGATGGCGGAGAGGGCGACGCCCGCCCGCCGTTCAAGAAGAAGCCCTGGGCGCCAAAGGCTGACGGCGGCGCCAATCCGCGCTCGAACGCCTCGGGCGACAAGCCCTATGCCAAGAAGCCCTTCAAGGCCAAGCCGGGCTTCAAGAAGGACGGCTTCAAGGGCAAGCCCAAGGGCTGATCTGCGACCACTTGCCTGATCGTGGGCGGAGGCGCACCCTCCGCCCATGAGCACGCCGTCCGCACCTGAGGGCCGTTACGCCTCGTTCGAGGCCTTCTATCCCTATTACATCCATGAGCATTCCAACCGGACGTGTCGGCGCATCCACGTCGTCGGCACCTTTCTGGTGATCTCGGCCTTCGTCGCCTTCGTGGCGACGCGGAACGCCTGGTGGCTGCTGGCCATGCCGCTGCTGGGCTACGGCTTCGCCTGGGTCGGGCATTTCTTCTTCGAAAAGAACCGGCCCGCGACGTTCAAGTATCCGCTGTGGAGCCTGATGGGCGACTTTCGCCTGTTCTTCGAGACAGTGACGGGCAAGCGCCGTTTCTGAGGCCCGCATTTCAAGCTGCACGGTTCGGCGAAACGGAATAGTCTCCCCCTGCGGCGTTGCGCCGCTGCTGGAGGGAGCATCATGAAATCCATCGCCGTCATCGCCGCTGCGTCCGTGCTGCTCGCCCCTGGCGTCAGCCTGGCTCAGAAGAGCGGGGCCAAGCCCGACTTCACCCTGGACCCCAACTACGGCTCGGTGCGGCTGGAGACCGGCTTCACGCCCGATCCCTGGACCAAGTCCATCCTGGCGGGCGGTTCGATCGCCGCCTCGGCGGCGCAGTCGGGCTGCGAGGGCAAGGTCAGCGCCGCGCCCGATCTGCAACTGAACTTCGAAGCCGGCGATCTGGACCTGACCATCAAGGCGGTCGCCAGCGAGGACACGACGCTGCTGGTCAACAGCCCCGGCGGCCGCTGGTATTGCGACGACGACAGCGGCGGCGACCTGGACCCGATGGTGACCATTTCCAACCCCGAGAGCGGTCGCTACGACATCTGGCTGGGCACCTATAACGACAACATGGTCCAGTCGACGCTGCAGATCAGCGAACTGGGCGGCACGGACACGACGGCGGGCGCGGCGCCCAATATCGATCTTGAGCCCAACTACGGCACGGCCAATCTGCGCGGCGGCTTCACGCCCGACCCCTGGACCAAGTCGATCCTGGCCGGCGGCTCCTCGCCCGCCTCGGCCGCCAAGGCGGGCTGCGAAGGTTCGGTCAGTTCAGCCCCGGACATCCAGATCTTCTTCGAGCCCGGCGACGCCGATCTGACCTTCCGCGTGCGCGCATCGGAAGACACGACTTTGCTGATCAATACGCCCAACGGCCGCTTCTACTGCGACGACGACGGCGCGGGCGGCGTCGATCCGAAGGTGACGATCACCAATCCGCAGAGCGGCCGCTACGACATCTGGGTCGGCACCTATAATGGCTCGATGGTGCAGTCGACGCTGGAAGTGTCCGAGTTGGACTGATCGGCGTAAGCCATCAGACACGAAAACGCCGGCTGACCTTCGCGGTCAGCCGGCGTTTTTCATGATCGGCCGGATAAGTTGGAAGCGGTGGTCCAGGCCGGGGGGCAACCGTCGAAATCGCCGGCGTCCACGATGGTCAGGGTGCGCATGTTCAGGCGCTGCGCCTGGTTCATCGAGCCACGACCGTTGCCGGTATAGAGGTCGATTTTCTGGCCCTTGATCGCGCCGCCGGTGTCGGAGGCGTACCAGTAGCCGTCGTGGATCGAACCGTCGGCCAAACGCATGCCGACCGTTTCGCGGATGAACAGCTTGGTGCGGCGCGGGATCACACGGGGATCGACCGCGACGGTGCGCATGGCGATCGGACGGCAACCCAGCGAATCGTTGCCCGTCGCGCCGCCGCCGCCTGCGTGATAGAGGCGCGCCGACGCGCGCCAGTCCGGATCGGAGGCCATCAGCTCGGCCTGTTCGGCGTTCAGGGCGGTCTCGACTTCATCGGAACCGACGATGGCGGCAGGGGTTTCAGTCCTGACTTGATCCGCCGCTACGACATCATTGTAGGGGACAGGCCCGCTCGTCACAGACGATACGGCAGCCCAAAGCATGGCGATAGCAGCGGATGCGCCGATCATGAGTTTCGCTCAGGAGACACCGGCTCCCAACGCCGCCGGCGCTGGCCTTGTCGCGTTAACCTGTGGCGAGAAAGTGGCGAAACCCGCCTTGGCGCCGTCTGTTACGATTTGTTTCTAGGTTAATGCCCTGTTTTGCATAACTTATTTATCCCCAGTCTGCGCGCTTGGGGACGACGCCGCGGGCTTCAAAACTTGAAGTTGAGGCCCGCCTGAAGCACCGGCAGGACCTTGTAATCATCGGCCTCGGCCTGAATCTCACGCTCTTCCTGATCCAGACGCGAACGGAAGGTAGGGTCGTTCGACAGCGTCCCGCCGCGAGCGTCCAGATCCACTTGCGGCGCATCGCCAAAGGCCGCGCCTGCCAGAATGCGGAAGCCGAGCCTTCCGCCGCGCGTAAAGGTGTTGTCATAGCCCAGGCCGACGAAGGGCGCGGTGCTCTCCAGGTCGATGCGGCCGGTCAATGTCCCGACCTGGGCCGGGGTGAAGGTCGCGCCGCCGACATTGACGTTTCCGGTGGGCGTCGCATCCAGATCGACCTTGCGATCGCCGAAATAGGCCCCGCCCGAGATCAGAAAGCCGTTGCGGAACGGATGCAGGTCCACAAAGGCGCCCGGCGACTTGAAGTCGATCTTGGCGTCGTAATCGATGCCCTTGTAGGTCTGGTCCCGATCCCATTTCAGCACGTCATAGCCGCCGCGCAGCACCACGACCGGGCTGAGCGCGAACTGGGCCTGAAGGCCGGCACCCGGCGTGCCGACCTGGGCGCCGACGGCGAACCGGCCGTCAGCCTGCGCCAGGGCCGATGTGGCGGGCAGGGCGGTCGCGATGACGGCGGCGATCAGCGGGGTCTTCATGGCGTGCAGGTCCAAAGCGGCAGGGTTCTCTTAACCCTGCCGGCCAGCTCTGAAGATTGGGTTACGCCGCCCAGTCGCCGGGCGCCGTGTCGCGCCTCGCCTCGGCCTCGCGCACAGCCTCCGCCGCGCGGTCCAGCACCTCCAGCCCGGCGCCGGGCTTGATCGCCTCGACCGTCAGAATGCGACGGAACGCCCGCGCGCCCGGCCGGCCGTGCATCAGGCCCAGCATATGCCGCGCCATCGCCGGCAGGGCGACGCCTTCCTCCAGACGCGCGGCCATATAGGGCCGATAGCGCTCCAGCGCGGCGAAGGCGTCGGTGTCCTCGACCGGCGCGCCAAACAGGCGACGATCCGCCTGACCCAGGATGGCCGGCTCGTGATAGGCGGCGCGACCCAGCATGACCCCGTCCAGCTTGACGCCGTCGATCTCGGCCAGATGCGCCTCGACCGCGTCCATTGAGGCGATGCCTCCATTGATCGAGATGTTCAGATGCGGCCGCTCGCGCTTCAGCCGGCGCACCAGATCATAGTCCAGCGGCGGCACGTCGCGGTTCTCCTTGGGCGACAACCCCTTCAGCCAGGCCTTGCGCGCATGGACGACGAAGACCTCGATCCCGACGGCGGCGCAGGCGTCCACCGTGGCGAACAGGCTGACGGCCGGGTCCTGATCGTCCACGCCGATGCGGCATTTGACGGTCGCGGGCACGCTGACGGCCCCCTTGATCGCCGCCATACAGTCGGCCACCAGCTCCGGCTCGCGCATCAGGCAGGCGCCGAACCGACCCGACTGCACCCGGTCCGACGGGCAGCCGACGTTCAGATTGATCTCGTCATAGCCGAACGCCTCGCCGACCTTGGCGGCTTCGGCCAACTGCGCCGGATCCGACCCGCCCAGCTGCAAGGCCACCGGATGCTCCAGAGCATCGAACCCCAGCAGCCGCTCTCGATCCCCATGCAACACCGCCGGCGCCGTCACCATCTCGGTGTAAAGCAGCGCCCTGCGTGTCAACGACTTGTGAAACGCCCGGCAATGCCGATCGGTCCAGTCCATCATCGGGGCGATGGACAGCGTGCGGGAGGCGTTCAGGGACATGGGGCTGCGGCTTGACCGGCGATGTAGGGGCGACTGCGTCTGCCCATACGCGATTTCGGCCCCTGCGTGAAATCAGAGAGGGTCTTCGTGCAAAGGTTGGCGGCAATCTGGCCGAATGGACGTCCCGCGCCGGATCACGTGGGACGTCCATCGTCACGCTTAGCGGCGGGCGCGCAGTTCCAGTTCGCCGATGCGGCGGCTCAGGTAGGCCGTGTCGTCGGACGAGGGGCTGGTGCGGCTGTAGGCGGCGTCCAGGCGGGCGAGGTCGCCGGCCTCGACGCGGATGTCGGCGGCCTCGGTGCGGCTGACGGCGCCCGAGCGTTCGGCGGCGGTCAGGGCGGTTTCCAGGTTCGCGAGACGGGTGCGGGCGGGCAGGTTGGCGGACGGCGTCTGTCCGGCTGGGCCATCGCCGACCCGCAGGTCCAGGGCGTCCAGACGGGCGTCCAGATCGGCGCGCTCGCTGGCGCTGATCGAGCCGTCGGCGCTGTAGCGGCTCTCCAGCTGGATCAGAGCCTGATAGTCGGATTTCAGGCGCGTCGCCTCGGTGCGGGTGATGCGGCGCGCGGTCACAGCGGCGTTGACGCGGGTGTCGAAGTCCGCACGGCCCTGGGCGACGGTGTCCATGTCGGCATAGCCCGAGGCGCCGGCTTCCAGCGTCTGGGTCAGGGCGGTGTAGCGGGCGTTCAGATCGGCGCGTTCCTGGGCCGAGATGCCGCCGACGGCATATTGGTTCTCCAGATCGACCAGGGCGGAATAGTCGGCGCGCAGGCGCGTCGCGGCCGAGGCGGAGACGCTTCCGGCGCGCACGCTGGCGTCCACGCGGGTCGAGAACTGGCTTTGTCCGTCACGCAGCGGACGGCCGCCGCGCAGCCAGGCCTGATCCATGGCCGACAGACCC
The DNA here is from genome assembly GCF_009661015.1 of Brevundimonas sp. SPF441. NCBI lineage: Bacteria > Pseudomonadati > Pseudomonadota > Alphaproteobacteria > Caulobacterales > Caulobacteraceae > Brevundimonas > Brevundimonas sp. SPF441. The sequence continues at coordinate 57,736 of NZ_WJWX01000015.1, forward strand.
AGACGATCGCCGAACAGGGCGCCCACGACCGCGCCCAGCCGATCCTGGGTCGTCGAAGGATATTGCGTTTGGGCGACTGCAGCGCCGCCCGCGAGGGTCAGGGCGGTGGTGGCGATCAGGGCGAGGCGGACGTTGCGCATGGGGAGGCTTCTTGTCGGTTGATGTCAGCCGACAAAACGACGGTCGTCAGGCTTGGTTGCCTGCCGGCGCCTCAGTCGCGAATGAAGTGCGGCACGAAGCGCGAGGTGTTGCGGGTGATCCGGCCCACATCCTCGCGCAGGCTGATCCCCACCGGCTCCGTTCCTACCACCCACGACCCGACGATCACATGATTGCCGTCGAACAGGGGCGGATCGCACAGCGCCTGGCGGATGTAGCGCCCCTCGCCATAGCCGCCGTCCACCACCTCTGCGGCGCTGACGCCCCGGTCGATCAGTTCGACATTGTCGCCCTCGCGCGAGAACAACGGCTTGCGCACATAGGACGAGCCCAGCGCCGCCTCGGCCGGATCGCCCTCGAAATAGGATTCCAGCAGGTTGGGGTGGCCCGCATGCCGCTCCCACAACAGCGGCAGGATGGCCTTGTTGGACAGGATGCTCTTCCACGCCGGCTCCAGCACGGTCACGTCCGCCGTCGGCAGGGGCGCGGCGTAGTCGTCGCGCAGCATCTGCTCCCACGGATAGAGCTTGAATATCGCCTGGATGATCCAGTTCTCGTGGTCCACGAACCGGCCGTCGGCGTTCAGCCCGATCTGGTCGATGGCGACGAACTGGGGCTCCAACCCGGCCTGCTGGGCCAGGTCTTCCAGGAAGCGCACCGTCTGGCGGTCCTCGACGAAATCGGCGTCCGAGGCGAAATGCACGAAGCCGCCGCTGGGGAAGATGGCGCGGAACCGCTCGACCAGCTTCTCATGCAGGCTGTTGAACTGATCCGCATCGGCGGGCAGGGCGCCGGCCTTGATCTGATCCTCCAGCCACAGCCACTGAAACACCGCCGTCTCATAGATGCTGGTCGGGGTGTCGGCGTTGTATTCATACAGCTTGGCCGGCCCCGTGCCGTCATAGGTGAAGTCGAACCGGCCATAGAGGGATGGATCGCCCCGCTTCCAGCTGTCGGCCACATAGTCCCGCATGGTCTCGGGAATATCGAGCTGTTCCATCAGCCGCTCGGACTGAACCGCCTCGTTGACCAGCTCCAGGCACAGGCCGTGCAGTTCCTCGGTCGGCGCCTCGATCCCGTCCTCGATCTCGGCCAGCGAAAAGGCATAGGCCGCCGTCTCGTCCCAATAGGGTTTGCCGTCGGTGTGGCGCCAAGTGAAGCCGAGTTCCTCGGCCTTGGCGTCCCAGTCGGTGCGGGGATCGAAGCGCAGACGCTCCATGGATCAGGCCGGGTCTTTGTCGGGCGTAGATTGGCCGATGCGCGGCGTGACCACGGTCACCTCCGGCTGGCTGAGGCGGGCCAGGACGTCGTCGGCCGAGGAATGGCCGGGCAGAATGCCGGCCTCGCGCAGCTTGGCGTCCAGGTCCGCGCCGGTGCGGCGATCTTCCAGCGCCTGGCTGGCGTTCAGCTTCTCTTCCTGGATCGCCTGGCGCTGTTTGATGCGTTGCAAACTGTCCGCCGCCGAGCCGATGCGGGACTGGGCGCCGGCCGAGTTCAGGGCGACCGACGTCTGGGCCTTCTGGACGGAATCGTTGACCTTGACGATGTCGATCTCGCGACGAAGCGTCTCGATCTTCTGGTCGGTCGAGGCGATGGCTGTGCGCAGGCGCGTCTCTGCCGTCTTCATGTCCTCGATCAGCGGACCGCGGCTGGTGATCTCAACCTCCAGCTCGGCGATGCGGCCGGCGACTTCGCGCGCCAGATCGGTCTTGCCCTGACCCAGGGCGGTGCGGGCCGAGCTTTCGTATTTGGCGATCTGGTCGCGGAAGCTGGCCATCTCGTTTTCGGCCATGCGGCGGCGCGCCACCAGGCCGGCCAGGTCATCGCGGGCCTTGCCCTGGGCGTTGTCGGCGTCGCGGATTTCCTGGTCGAGGATCTTCAGCGCATTGGCGTCGACGACGCCCTGGGCCGCATCGTGGGCCGAGCCGCGGAACAGGGCGGACAGTTTTCTGAGCATGGACATGGTCGGTCTTCCGGGATCAGGCGGCGTCGGCGCCGAAGGTTTCACGCAGTTCGGTGGCGTCGATCGCATTCTCGGCCAGGGTGCGCAGTTCGATCAGGATGGTCTGAAGCGTCGTCTTGCAAGAGAGTTCGCCCATCAGCTCGTACACGTCTTCGCCACCGACATTGGTGATGGCGAAGTTGGACAGGGGCACCACGCGCTGGGCCTTCAGCAGAAACTCGTTGAAGGCGTGGCGATCCTTCTGCTCAGACACCGGCCACAGCAGGACCGAACAAACGATCTGGGCGCCGCCAACGCTCAGGTAGACCGGCAGGTCGCCATATTCGTGCATGGTCGCCAGCAGCACCGGCTCGGTGCCCTCGACCACGCGCAGGGTCATTTCGCCGTCACGCAGCAGGGTTGAGCCGTCCAGCGCCGCCTTGATGGCGGGCACGGTCCAGGGGGTCTCGATCACGGCGTCCATTTGATGGTCGTCTCCAGGGGTGATGGAATCGGAAGTGGGGCGGCGCGGGCGCCCTGCAAGCTGCGGCCCGCGTGTTGAATCGGTGACGATGGCGCGCACGGCCGCCTTGACGTCGTCGCGGGCGGCGGCCGGCACCCAAAGCTCCAGCTTCACCAGGCCCGCCTCACGACGCGCCTGTCGCCACGCACGGATGCGGTCGTTGGCGGCGGAAGAGGGCGATGTGTCGTTCGGCATATCGTTACATGAAACGCGTAACATGAACGCTTGACTGGACGCAAGATCGGACGGAATGTCGCGCCATGAACCGCCTCATTCGGTCGCATCGCTTCTGTTCGCTCGCCGTCGGCGCGCATCGGGCCTAGATTGTCGCCCATGTTCAAGAAGCTTTTTGGATCGTCGGAGAAGGCTGCGCCTGCCAATCGACTGGCGACGGTGCGCAACATCACCGTCGGTCGCACCGTTTCGTTGGACCCGCTGGCCTGGCGCCGGCTGGGCGATGAGACGCATTTCACCCTGGATCGCGACGTGCTGGACATTTCGGCCCAGGGGCTGGTCAGTCTGGACAGCGGTCAGTTCGTCCACCGCTTCTACACCGACGACCATGTGATGCTTCAGACCATGAGCGACGACGAGGCAGGGCTGGAAAACTACGACTTCAGCCTGTTCATTCCCTGGACCTCGGCCTATCCGCCGGGCGAGAGGGAACGGCGCATCTGGCGCGACCGGCTGTCGGCGCCGGTCTTCCACGGCGCGGCCGAGGAACTGCCCGACTATCCGCGCTTCTGGTTCGCCGAGAGCGACGCCATCCAGCCGCCGGTCACGCTTTGGGAGACGATCTGGGACGACCGGGCCGCGACCACCCCCTATGCCAAGATCTTCCAGACCTGCATGCTGTATGCGCGCGAGCTGGGCGGCGGGCGCGAACTGATGATCGCCCTGGAGCAGCAGCCCGAGGGCGGCGAGACGACGCACGAAATCATGATCGGCATTCCGCTGGAAATGGCCGAGTTCCGCGCCTGAGCGCGCAATCTTAAGGGGCAAGACAGATGTTCGACTGGTTCATTTTTCAGCAGGGGGCGATCGCCTTCCTGATCGCCTTCGCCATGGCGGGCGCCTTCACCCTGGCCTTCAAACTGGTCTACCAGTGGGTCACGCCGTATCACGAGCACACGCTGATCCGGCAAGGCAACACCGCCGCCGCCATTGCTCTCGGCGGCGCCCTGATCGGTTACGTCCTGCCGCTCGCCTCGGCCTTGTCGCACACCGTCAGCCTGATGGAGTTCGCCGCCTGGGCCCTGCTGGCCGGGGTCATCCAGATCGTCGTCTTCGTCGCCATCAGCCGCATGGCCTTCCGCAATCTGGTCGTCCGCATCGAGGCGGGCGAGATCGCCGCGGCCGTCTATCTGGCCTCCATCTCCATCTGCGTCGGCCTGCTCAACGCCGCCTGCATGACGTCGTGAACCCATGACAGACCCCAAAGAGCTGCCACAGAACCTGGCCAAAACCGACACCATGCGCCGGCTGAAGCGCTCGCGCGTCCTGCACGTCAGCAGCCTGATGGCGACCGCCAGCTTCTCGCTGGCCGCCTGCGGTTCGCCCCAGCGCGTGCCGGCGCCCGAGCCCGAGCCGACCCTGGCCTATCAGTCGTTGGACGAGTGCAAGGCCGCCAACGACATTCCCGACAACGAATGCGACGCCGCCCTGACCAAGGCTCAGCAAGAGGCCGCCAAGACCGCGCCGCGCTACGCCACGCGCGAGGAGTGCGAGGGTCAGTGGGGACCGTCGCAATGCCAGCCGAACAACAACGGCGGCTCCTTCTTCACGCCGCTGCTGACCGGCTTCATCGTCGGCCAGATGCTGAACGGCGGCGGCTATCGCGGCGGCGGACCGCTGTACCGTGACCGCGAGGGGCGGCTGTCCAACGGCTATGGCGGCGGCTACGCCTACCGCGACTATCGCACCGGCAAGACCCTGGCCAATGCGCGCGAGCATGGCGACGTCGCCCGTCAGGCCCCGACGCGGGTGCAGAGCCGAACCACCGTCGTCTCGCGCGGCGGCTTCGGCGGCGGCGGCCGAGGCTACGGCGGCTGATACAGTTCTGGCGCCCGGCGCCGCTCTTCCCCTAATAGGGATCGCTCTCACGCTTCACGACAGACCGGACCGCCTCGCCTCATGACCGCATCGCCGCCCCCGAATGGAGGCCTGGACGTCGAAAGCTGGGGCGACCCCGAGGATCCCATCGTCCTGCTGATCGGCGCGCCCGAGCATCTGTCCGGCGACTGGCGCCGGTCGGTGCGCGCGCTGGTCGAGGCCGGCCGCCACGTCATGCTCGCAGCCGATTTTGATAAAGCGGACGACAGCTCCGCCGCCCTGCGTCGACTGCTGACCGAGCTTTCCTCTCGCCCGGCCATCGTCTGTTCCGACACGACGCTGGCGGCCGTCGTCCCTGCGCTTTCCGTCACCGGCCCGGCCCTGGCAAGCTGTCTGGTGGTCGTCGCCGAAGGGCAGGGGGCTGTCTCGCCCGAACTTGAGACACAGTTGGCCGGCATTCCGCGCCAGACGATCGCGCGCGCCGAGGCGTCCGACGCGGTCGAGGCCGAGAACGCCGCCCTTCTGGGCTTCCTCGAACGCCACGCTCCGCGCGACGCCCTGCATTATCAGGCCGGCTCCGACCCGCGCACCCTGCGCGACGCCCTGGGCTGTTTCGCCACCGGGGTCACGGTGGTCACGACCCTGGACGAGGCCGGACAGCCTGTCGGCCTGACCGCCAACTCCTTCTCCTCGGTGTCGCTGGACCCGCCGCTGATCCTGTTCTGCCTGGCCCGCTCGTCCACCAATGTCGACCGCTTCCGCCAGGCCGAACATTTCGCCATCAACGTCCTGCATATCGGCCAGCAGCCGACCTCCGGCGTCTTCGCCCGGTCCCAGGCCGACCGGTTCCAGGACGTCGCGTGGGAGACCTGGGACACCGGCGCCCCCATCCTCTCAGGCGCCCTGGCCAGTTTCGAATGCGGAACCGAACAGATCGTCGAGGCCGGCGATCACCTGGTCATCATTGGCCGGGTCAAGCGCGCCCGGTTCGAGCCGCGCCGCGATCCGCTGCTCTATTTCCGGGGCAAGTATCGGCGGCTGCACTTTTCCTGACCGGCCGGGATCGCTATCTCTCGCCCGAAATAGAGGAAGCCGTCCCCATGTCCGCGACCACGTCCGCCGATCCCGTCGTCATCGTCTCCTACGCCCGCACCCCGATGGGCGGTTTCCAGGGCGCGCTGTCCGACGCCAAGTCCACTGACCTGGGCGCTGTGGCCGTCAAGGCGGCGCTGGACCGCGCCGGCCTCGATCCGCAAAAGGTCGAGCAGATCATCATGGGCTGCGTCCTGCCTGCGGGCCTCGGCCAGGCGCCGGCGCGTCAGGCGGGCATGGGCGCAGGCCTGCCCGTCTCGACCGAGGCGACCACCATCAACAAGATGTGCGGCTCGGGCATGCAGGCGGCCATGATGGCGCACGATGCGCTGGCCGCCGGTTCGGCCGACGTGATCGTGGCGGGCGGCATGGAGTCCATGACCAACGCCCCGTATCTGATGCAAAAGCACCGGGGCGGCGCGCGCATCGGCCACGACGTCATTTCCGACAGCATGTATCTGGACGGGCTGGAGGACGCCTACACCCCCGGCAAGCTCATGGGGCAGTTCGCCGAGGACACGGCCAAGGACTATCAGTTCACCCGCGAGCAGCAGGACGCCTACGCCATCGAAAGCGCCGGCCGGGCCAAGCGCGCCCAGGAAACGGGCGCCTTCGACGCTGAGATCACCTCGGTCGAGGTCAAGACCCGCAAAGGCCCCGTCACTATCGATCGCGACGAACAGCCGACCCGGTCCGACCCGTCCAAGATCCCCAATCTGAAGCCCGCCTTCGGCAAGGACGGCACGATCACCGCGGCTTCCGCCGCCTCGATCTCGGACGGCGCCGCCGCCCTGGTCATGATGCGCCAGTCGACGGCCCAGGCCCTGGGCCTGACGCCCATCGCCCGAGTGGTGTCTCAGGCCGCCCACGCCCATGAACCGCACCTGTTCACCACCGCCCCGGTTTTCGCTCTGCAAAAGGCGCTGAAGAAGGCGGGCTGGAGCGCCGACGACGTCGATCTTTGGGAGGTCAACGAGGCCTTCGCCATCGTGCCGATGATCGCCATGCAGGAACTCGGCATTCCCCACGATAAGATCAACGTCAACGGCGGCGCCTGCGCCCTGGGCCACCCGCTCGGCGCCTCCGGCGCCCGCGTCCTCACCACCCTCCTGTCCGCCCTGAAAGCCCACGGCAAGACCCGCGGCATGGCCGCCCTCTGCATCGGCGGCGGCGAGGCTACGGCGATGGGCGTGGAGTTGGTATAGGGCGTCTTGCGGGTCGTCATAGCGGACGCAGCGCCCTTTCGTCAGCGGGGCTTGCAGATTGTTTCGCGATCGGGCTGCTTCCGCTAAGTGCGTCTAATCGTGAATGAAATAACGGTTTGGTCGCCGTTCTCGTGAAATGAGATGTCGCGCCCATCCACCTGAAGACGACTGCCGCAGCCAAGCAAGTCCCAACTAGCGGTCGCGGGCTTGCCAACGGCCGAAGGCCATCGTGCGTATGGCAGATCTCGAGGCGGAGTGAGCGCATCGCAGGGCCGTAGCAAGGCGGATTCGACAGCCGACCTGATCTCTGGGTCTCTAAATAATGCGCTGCTCAATGTGAGCCGGATGCAAAGCTCCAGTTCGCGGCAGTCTTGATTGTCGCCTGGACCGAGCAGCGCGCATCCTTGCTGCTGCGATAAGAACTGCTGGAGCGAGTCCTCCGCGCAAAGGCCGGACGTGCCGATCGTATAAGCCTTGTCCCCGAAGGCTTCGTAGAAGCCCTTTCCCAGCTTTTTCCGGATGACTGCTTCCGTCGCCGCCGCCCGGAATGCGTCGCCGTAAGGCGCCGGATCGTACCCGATCAAAGGCGGCCCTTTCGGAAATGGAGCGCATCCAGCGAGAGTGAGGAGACCAAGGGCGAAAAGGGATCGGAGGCTCATGGATGCACTCTGATCGGGCCGCTGAAAAAGCTCAACAGTTCGCGCTCGCAGCCTACGGGCAGAAGGTCTCGGATAGGCCGAAAACCGCAGCAGCTTTTCGGCTGGCCATATATGCCAAAGCCTTAAGCCGCGAACGCCGCTCGAATCGGCTGCACGGTCTGATCCGGGCGCTTCACCGGCAGGTCGAAGCTGACGACCGTGCCGACGCCCGGCTGGCTTTCCATGCTCAGCTGGCCGCCATGCATCTCGATCAGGGATTTCGTCAGGGCCAGGCCCAGGCCGGTGCCCTGGGTGGTCTTGGAATGCTGGCCCTCGACCTGTTCGAACGGGCGGGCGAGGCGGACCAGGTCTTCGGGTGCGATGCCGATGCCGGTGTCGGCGCAGGCGACGCGGACGCGGTCCTCGCCCTCGGCGCCCAAGAAGGGTTTCAGCGACACGACGATGGAGCCGCCCTCGGGCGTGAACTTCACGGCGTTGGAGATCAGGTTCAGCATCACCTGTTTGACGCCGCGCTGATCGGCCTCGATGTCGGGCAGGTCGCCGGCCTCGACCGCGATCTTCAGGCCCGCTTCCTGCACCTTGCCGCGCATCAGCCGCACCGCGTCCTCGCACACCTCGCGCAAGGACACCGGCTCATAGTGCAGGGTCATCTTGCCGGCCTCGATCTTGGCCATGTCCAGCACGTCGTTGATCAGGCTGAGCAGGTGCTGGCCCGACTTCAGGATGTCGCCGGCGTATCCCTTGTATTTCTCGTTCAGCGGCCCGAACAGCTCGCTGGCCATGATCTCTGAGAAGCCGTTGATGGCGTTCAGCGGCGTGCGCAGTTCGTGGCTCATATTGGCCAGGAACTCGGACTTGGCCTGGTTGGCGGCCTCGGCCCGGGTCATGGCGACCTCGTATTTGCGCGCCAGCAGCGACAGCTTTTCCTGGCTGGATTCCAGCTGGTCGACGGTGGCCCGCAGATCGTCGGCGGCGCGGCGGCGCTCGGCCTCCTGGCGTTTGATGGCGGTGATGTCGGCGGCGGTGACGACCGAGCCGCCTTCGGAGGTGAACCGCTCGGACAGTTGCAGCCAGCGCCCGTCATTCAGCTCGACTTCGCGCAGGCCCGCACGACCGCTGGCTGGGCGATGCTCGGCCTTGATGGCCAGGCCGGCGATCCGGTTCAGCTCGTCCTTCATGGCGCCGCGCCGCACCACGCCGTGATCGAAGCCGAAGGCGTCCTCGAACGCCTGGTTCCACAGGATCAGCCGCCCCTGACGATCGAACAGGACGAAGGCCTCTGAGATGCTTTCCACCCCGTCGCGCAGCCGGCTTTCGGCGGCCTGGGCGGCGGCCTTGGCGCGGCGGGCCTCGGTGATGTCCAGCGCCACGCCCAGGATGGCGGAAAAGCCCATGTCGCCGCGCTCGCCGCGCGCCTGGCCCCGCGCGTCGATCCACCGCGCCCGCCCGTCCGGTCCCGCCACCGGGAAGGTGATCTCAAAGGCGCCATAGGCCGACGCCTGGCGCAGGGCGTGGCGGAAATCTTCCTGAAAGCGGGGATGGACGCGGCTGATCACATCTTCGGCGTCGGTCACACCGCCGCGCGAAAAGCCCAGCAGCGCGGCCATATAGTCCGAAAGCGACACCTCGCCCTTGGCCAGATCCCACTCCCACACCCCGCACCGCGCGGCTTCGACGGCGATGCGGAACCGCTTTTCGGTGGCCACCCGTTCGCGGTGCTGGCGCGTCTGGCGCAGGCCGTAGAGGACGAACAGAACCACGACCCCGACACCCAGCATTAGCGGCGCGAGCACCACCCAGGCGTCGTCGAAGACGGAGGCGGTCGTCCCTTCCGAGATTGCGACCACATAAGGGCCGCCCGCCCGGGCCTGAGCGGCGGCAGCGAGGCCGGCCTGCCCCCCCAGCGTCACGGCACGCGGTTCGGCCTGACCGACCAGGGCCGAGGCATCGACGCCGATCAGGGTGCGGATGGGTTGGCCAATCTCGGCGGCGCGCGCCGAGGCCAGCACCACGCCGCCCGCCGACACGATCCGCGTCTCGCCGCCTGTCGGCAGGACCGGCGCGATCCGCGCCTCCAGCCTCAAACCGTCGGCATTGGCCTGGCCGGCGGCGACCGATCCTTCGCCCTTGGCGGCCTGCACCGTCTCGCCGGGACCGACCAGGGTGAAGGCGACCTTGGGCGCGGCGGCCTGCGCGGTTTCCACGACCTCTATGGGGGCGCGTTTGGCGACAATGGCGGTGCGACCCGCGGCCAGGCCCGCATCGGCCGACTGGATCAGCGCCGCGGTCTGGCTGGCGACCAACTCGGCGCTCAGCTTCAGATTTTCGGCTTCCAGGCGGCTGATTTCGCGGGTCGGCCGGCTGAACTCACGCGACGCCATCAGGGCATAGGCGGCCGCGATCAGCGCCAGGACCAGGACGGCGATCCGCAACCAGGCGGGTGCGCCGACGGCGCGGTCGGAGGCGCGACGCCCCGACCGATTTTCCCGCCGCTCCTCGTCCCGCAAGCCCCGACCCTCCGACAAACACTTCGTTGCGGGAATCTAGGCTGCGTCGCGGATTCGTGTCGAGGCTCGGTGCGCGCTTTTAACGGGTTTTTAAGCGGCGGCGACCGGCGACAGCAGGCGGTCGGGCGCGGGCTCCAGCACACGCGTCACGCCATGCAGCACATCGCGCGCCTGTCGGGCCAGGGTCAGGACAGCCGGCGGCGCATCGTCAGGCGTCTCGGCGACCAGATCCACCAGATCCTGGGCCAGGCGCATCAGTTGGGGCGCGGCGGCGATCAGCCGGGCCTGAAACTCGATATGCTGGGGATCGCGGTCGTATTCGGCGCCCGGCACGCGCCAACCGCCCCAATCCGCCCGATCGGTGACGACGACCGGATAGGTGCCGGGGTGGGGGTGATGCAGGCAATCCTCGGGTAGCTGCCACTTGTTGCGTGCCCGCAGCAGCCGCCAGTCGCCCAAGCCCTGATCCGAGGCCGGATCGTCGGTCGCGAGCAACAGTTCGTTGGCGGTGAACTCGCGCCCCAAGCCGACGTCATAGGTGACGCGTACGGGCTCTTCGAACCCCTTGGCCCACACGGGCTGGACCTGTTCGATAAAGGCCCAGGCGCCGACGCACTCGACCCAGACCTTCTGACCCTTCTGGAACTGCGCGCGCGCCATGCCATCCTCCGATTTTCGAAGGAACAGCATGAACGACGATCCTTGACGCCCGGTGTCGGGGCGCGGTTACGCAGGTCTTAACGCGAGATGCTTTCCAGCGTCTCGCCGGCGTATTTCTCCTTCACCCGCGTCGACAGGTCGCCCAGCGACACGACGCCGACCACCCGGCCATGTTTGTCCACGACCGGGGCGCGACGGATCTGCTTGGCGCCCATCAGGTCCAACACGACCTTCAGGTCGTCGGTGTCCAGCACCGTCTGCGGATCGCGGGTGATGAACTCCACAACCGAGGCGCTCGAGGCGGCGCCCGTGGCCAGGGCGCGCACCACGATGTCGCGGTCGGTGATGGTGCCGATCAGCTGATCGCCGTCCGCCACGGGCACGAAGCCGAAGCCGCCCTTGGCCATGCGGCTGGCCACGTCCTGGATGGTGTCGGCGGGGCGGGCCAGATGCACGTCCTTGGTCATCACGTCGCGGATCTTCATGGCGGGTTTCCTTGGTTGAAGCGTTGCGCTGGAAAACCCGCCGCGAGCGTGGCGGTTCCGGTCAGGGCGTCCGCATCGGGGGAAGGCCCTGGGCCGCCCGCACCAGCTGAACAAACTCGGCCCGGTCGCCATAGGGGTCTTCACCCCTGGCCCCTTGCGCCTGATCGATGATCCGGTCCCAGCCATAGTCGGCCGTCATCCACGGATCGCCCCGCAGTTTTTGACCGAAGCCGGCGACCGCGATGGCCCATCGCGTGGCTTCGGGCGGCTGTGCGCTGACCGGCCCGCCCGCGCGGTTGGTCAGCGGCTGCTGGATCAGGTCCGAGCGGCTCTGGCTCGGCTGTTTGTAGCGCACCTGGATAAAGCCGATCTCACCGTTCGGATCGCCGCCGCCGACCCCGATACGGTTATCGGGATAGCGCCTTTCGGGAACCTGGGTCGGGCCGCCGACGGGGGTGATCTCGTACAGGGCCGTGACGCTGGCGCCGGATCCGACCTCGCCCGCATCGACTTGGTCGTTGTTGAAGTCTTCCTCGTTCAACAGGCGGGTTTCATAGCCGATCAGCCGCCATTCGGCGACGCGCGCGGGATTGAACTCGACCTGGATCTTGACGTCGTCGGCGATGGGGAAGGCGCCCTTGTCGAAGGCCGGTCCGAACAGCCGGCGCGCATCCCTCAGGTCCCCGACATAGGCCGCGACCCCATTGCCCGCCTGGGCGATGGTCTGCATCCGCGCGTCCTGATAGTTGCCGCGCCCGAAGCCATAGACCGACAGATAGATGCCCGTCCCGCGCTTGTCGGCGACATAGTCCTCCAGCCGCTTGTTGTCGGTCACCCCGACGTTGAAGTCGCCGTCGGTGAACATCAGGATGCGGTTGACCTTGTCGCGCGCGAAGTTCGCCTGGGCCTGGTCATAGGCGTTGGTCATGCCGGTCGCCCCGGCCGTGCCGCCCGAGGCCTTCAGGCTGGCGACCGCACAGCGCATCTTCAGCTTTTCGTCGCCCTTCGTGGGCTGCAAGGTCGTGCCGGCGCCTTCCGCGTAGTAGGTGACGGCCAGCGTGTCCTGCGGCCTCAGCCGGTCGATGGCCAGGTTCATCGCCTTCTTGGCCAGGTCCAGCTTGTCCGGCGACCCCATCGAGCCGGAGACGTCGACCAGGAAGGTCAGATTCAGCGGCCGCTGCTCGCCCGCCGGCAGTTCGTAACCTTGTAGGCCGATATGAACGATCTGACGCCCGTCAGCCCAGGGCGAGGCCGCGACCGCCGTGGTGATGGCGAAGGGCCGGGTCTGGCTGGTCGGCCGGGCATAATCATAGTCGAAGGCGTTGATCAGTTCCTCGACCCGCACCGCATCCTTGGGCGGCGCACGACCCTCGTCGATGAAGCGCTTCACGTTCGAATAGGACGCCGTGTCCACGTCGATGGAGAAGGTCGAGACCGGCTGATCGCTGGTCCGCTTCACCGGATTGGGCGTCGCATCCGGATAGCGTTCGGTGTCGGCAGGGGCCGGCGTCATCATGCCGGGCGACGTCGGGGCGCCTGGTGATCGCGTGATCCGGGAGCCTGTGACGACAATATCTTGCTGCGCCAACGATGACGGCGCGGGGGCGGGCGATGGAGGCGGTGGCGGCGGAGGCGGCGGAGGCGGAGGCGGAGGAGGAGGAGGCGCGCCGTAGGGGACGCGATCTTCCTTGCGTGTCGGCGTGATCCTCACCGGCGGGGTCGGCGGACCGTTGCGCGGCGCCGGCGGTGCGGCGACGGGCTCAGGCGATCCCAGCTCAAAACCGAGAGGCCGGCACGCCGCCGGCGTCGGTTCGCCATCCAGCGGCTTGGCCAGGGCGACGGTCGGCATGGCGACCGGCGGCGCGGCGAACGACAGGCTCAGAACGGACAGGGCCGCGATCCTGATTACGCGTGACATGGCTTCCTCCGGTTGTTTTGTTGACGCCAGTCGCGGGTCGTCATGGGGCGAAACTGTGGCGCCAAATCCCCCTCGACGCACGATGATCTTTCAGCGTGTCTTTCGTGTCCTCTCGCAATCGCCGCTCAGGCCCTCCACAATAGAGGCCAAGCTTGGGGGAATGCGATGGCTGAGGCGACGACGGGACTGGATCTGGGCGCGGCGGCCGCTCTGCTGGCCGCGGGCGTGCTCGCCGTGCCGGTGTTCAAGCGCATCGGCCTGGGGTCGGTGCTGGGCTATCTGGCGGCGGGCCTGGCCATTGGTCCCTTCGGCCTTAAGCTGTTCCGCGAGCCCGAGACCATCCTGCACGTCGCCGAGTTCGGCGTGGTCATCTTCCTGTTCATCATCGGGCTGGAGATGCGGCCCAAACGGCTTTGGGGACTGCGCAAGGAAATCTTCGGCCTCGGCGCGGCCCAGGTGCTGTTCTGCGGCCTGATCCTGACCCTGACGGCCATGCTGGCCGGCTTCTCCGCACCCGTCGCCTTCGTCGGCGCCATGGGCTTTGTCCTGTCGTCCACAGCCGTCATCATGCAGATGCTGGAAGAACGCGGTGAAATCGCGGGCGGGCCGGGCCAGCGCGCGGTCTCCATCCTGCTGCTCGAAGACCTGGCCATCGTGCCGCTCCTGGCCATCGTCGCCGTCCTGGCCTCGGTGCTGGGCGTGGCCAACGAACAGGCGCCGCCCCTGTGGCAGACCGTCGGCTTCGCGGTCGCGGCGGTCGGCGGTGTGCTGCTGGCCGGCAAATATCTGGTCAATCCCGTCTTCCGTCTCCTGGCCCAGTACGGTGGACGCGAGGTGATGACTGCGGCGGCCCTGCTGGTCGTGGTCGGCGCCGCCTGGGCCATGTCGCTGGGCGGCCTGTCCATGGCCATGGGCGCCTTCCTAGCCGGGGTCCTGCTGTCGGAATCGACCTTCCGTCACCAGCTGGAGGCCGACGTCGAGCCGTTCCGCGCCATCTTGCTGGGCCTGTTCTTCCTCAGCGTCGGCATGTCGCTGGACGTCTCGGTAGTCGTCGCCGACTGGCGTCTGGTGCTGGGCGGGGTCGTGGCCTTCATGCTGGTCAAGGGCGTGGGCATCTATGCCGTCGCGCGCCTGTTCAAGGCCTCGCACCATGAGGCGATCGAGCGTGCAGGCCTGTTCGCACAAGGCGGCGAGTTCGCCTTCGTCCTGTACGGCGCCGCCGTCGCCGCCGGCCTGTTCGACGCCCGCATCGGGGCGATGATGTCGGCGGTGGTGATCCTGTCGATGGCCCTGACGCCCCTGACCTCGCTGCTGATTGCACGGCTGTCGCCCAAGCCGGTCCAGGACGCGGAAAGCGCCGAGGGCGTGGACTTCGCCAAGGACTTGCGCGGCCAGGTGCTGATCATCGGCTTCGGCCGTTTCGCCCAGGTCGTGTCACAACCCCTGCTGGCCCGCGACGTGGACGTGTCGATCATCGAGAACGACGTGGAGATGATCCAGGCCGCCTCCCAGTTCGGGTTCAAGGTCTATTACGGCGACGGCACCCAGCTGCACACCCTGCGCGCTTCGGGCGCGGAGGAAGCCGAGATCGTCCTGGTCTGCGTCGACAAGCCCGAGGCCGCCGACCGCATCGTCGAACTGGTCAAGTCGGAGTTCCCGACCACCCGGATCATGGCCCGCGCCTTCGACCGAGGGCATTCGATGCGGCTAATCCAGGCCGGGGTGGACTACCAGATCCGCGAGACCTTTGAGTCGGCGCTCAAGTTCGGCGAGCGCGCCCTGGTCGAACTGGGCCTGGACGAGCATGAGGCGGCCGAGACCATCGGCGACGTGCGCCGTCGCGACGAGGCCCGACTGGACTTGCAGCTGACCGGCGGGCTCAAGGCCGGCCGTCAGCTTATGCGCGGCAATATGCCGACGCCCCAGCCCGCCCCCTACATCAAGCCCCGCCGCGAAGGCCGGCTGCTGAACGAGGACGAGGCGGGCCCGGCCGCGCCGGACACCCGGCGCGAGCCCGCAGACACCTGATCCCTACTGGCTCACGCCATTTTCCAGACGCGCGCCGGCCAGTTGCGCCTTGGCCTGAAGATAGGGCGTCGCGGACACCAGCTGCGAGATGGCGTTGAAACGTTCAGTCGTCAGGCCGGACGCCTCGACCGCCGCCGTCAGTTTGGCGCTCTGCTCGGGCGTCGCCTGGTTGTTCTGCACCTCGGCTGTGACGGCGCGAATCTGCGTCATGGCGGTGACGAAGCGATTCAGTTCGTCATCGGTCACGGCGGCGGCTGGCGTGCCGGGCGCGGGCGGCGTGGCGTTGACCACCCGGATGCGCGCCGCCAGGGCCGGATCGGCGGCGACGGCGTTGGACAGGGTGTTGAAGCGCGTCACTTCCAGCCCCGAATCCTGCACTGCGGCGGCCATCTGCGCCTGCTGTTCCGGCGTCGGCTGGGCGCCGTTCAGCGTGTCGCTGACCGCTCTCACCTTGGCCATGGCGTCGTCAAACTTCTTCAGCTCGTCATCGGTGAATGTGGTCGAGCCGGCCATCGGCGCGGCCGTCGGCGTCTGCGCCGTCGTCGATGCCTCTTGGGCGTGAGCGGTCGCGGCGGTCGCAAGAAGGGCGACGGAAGCAAGAAGGGCGATGCGGGGCGTGCGCATGGGAATGTCCTTTCGGTCTGGCGTCCACTTGAAGGGCCGTCCGACGACGGCGATGACGCAATCACGTCATCGCTCCCCAGGGGCGTGGAGCCTGGAAACAGACGAAGGGGGAGCCTTCATAACCTAGGCGCCGATGCGCCTCACGCCACCCCTTGGGCGCTGGAGGCGCGATCAAGGATGCGTTAGACGGGCGTGATCCTTGTTGAGGTTTGCCCATGAAACGTCTCGCCATCGCCGCCCTGGCCCTCGTCGCGGTCGCCGCGCCGGCTGTCACCGTCACCGCCTGGGGCAACACCGGCCACCGCCTGATCGGCGTGGCGGCGATGCGGGCCCTGCCGGACGAACTGCCGGCCTTCCTGCGCACCCCGGCCGCCATCGCCGACGTGGGCGAACTGGCGCGCGAGCCCGACCGCTGGAAGGGCGCCGGCCAGCCGCACGACCGCGAGCGCGACACCGCCCACTTCGTCGATCTGGACGACCAGGGTCGCGTCTACGACCAGCGCGGCATGAGCCTCAACGACCTGCCGCGCCTGAAGTCCGAATATGACGCCGCCCTGACCAAGGCCGGTCTGGACGTCAACGACGCCGGATATCTGCCCTACGCCATGATGGACGCCTGGCAGCAGCTGGGCCGCGACTTCGCCTATTGGCGCGTGCTGAACGCCGCCGAAAAGCGCGAGACCAATATGGAGCGCCAGGCCTGGTATCGCGCCGACCGCATTCGCCGCGAGGCCCTGATCCTGCGCGACATCGGCGTCATGGGCCACTATGTCGGCGACGGTTCGCAACCGCATCACACCAGCATTCACTACAACGGCTGGGGCGACTTCCCGAACCCGGAAGGCTTCACCAACTCGCGCCAGACCCACGCCGTGTTCGAGGGCGAGTTCACCAACCGCGTCGCCCGTCTGGACGCCGTCGAGGCCGCCATGCCGGCCGCCAAACTGGACGGTTTCGACGTCAAGGCGCGCACCGTCTCCTATCTGACCACGACGCTCGGCACGGTGATCCCCTTCTATCGTCTGGAGAAGGCCGGAGGTTTCCGCGACAGCGACCCGCGCGGCGCGGCCTTCGTCAACGAACGTCTGGCGGCGGGCGCCGGCGAACTGCGCGACTTCATCGTCGCCGCCTGGACCGCCTCCGGCAGCGCCTCCATCGGCTGGCCCGCCGTCAAGGTCGCCGAGGTTGAGGCCGGAACCACCGACCCCTGGATCGCCATGGTGGGCGAGGACTGATTGCGTTGTCCGAGCTGACACCTCCCGCCGTCATCCTCGACAAGTCGCAGATGGCCGAGAACATCGGCGCCGTGGCGCGGGTGATGGCCAACTTCGGCCTGTCGGACCTGCGCCTGGTCAGCCCCCGCGACGGCTGGCCCCAGGAGCGGGCCTGGGCCACGGCCTCGGGCGCCGACTGGGTGCTGGACGGGGTGCGGGTGTTCGACAGTGTCGCCGAGGCCATCGCCGACCTGAACACCGTCTTCGCCACGACCGCCCGCCCCCGCGAGACGCGCCAGCCCGTGCGCACGCCGCGCGAGGCCAGCCGCGTCCTCTATGACGACACGGCCTCGGGCCTGAAGACGGGCCTCTTGTTCGGCGGTGAACGCGCCGGGCTGGAGACGACCGACATCGCCCTGTGCGCCGGCATCGTCACCATTCCGATCGACCCGAAACACCACTCGCTGAACCTGGCCCAGGCCGTGGCGATCAACGCCTATGAGTGGCGCACCCTGATCCTGGACGCCCCGCCGCCGCGCTTCCGCGACAGCGAACCGCCGGCGTCGAACGACCTGCTCGTCGGCATGTACGAGCATCTGGAGGAAGAGCTGGAAAACGGCGGCTTCTTCTATCCGCCCGAGAAGAAGCGCTCGATGAGCCAGAACTTGCGCGTCATGCTGGGCCGCGCCGCCTTCTCGGAGCAAGAGGTCGCCACCATGCGCGGCGCCATCCACGCCCTGTCGCGCGGCCGCGGCCGGGTCCTGGCCAGGCTGGCGGCCGAACGCGCGGCCAAAGCGAAGACGGACACGCCTGAGTGAAACTCTGGCTGATCTATCCGCTGGCGGCCTTGGCGGAGATCGGCGGCTGTTTCGCCTTCTGGGCCTGGCTGAAGCTGGATCGTTCGTCCCTGTGGCTGGCGCCCGGCGTCGCCTGCCTGATCGCCTTCGCCTGGCTTCTGACCTTGGTTCCCAGCGATGCGGCGGGCCGCGCCTTCGCGGCCTATGGCGGCGTCTATATCTGCGCCTCCCTGATCTGGATGGCGCTGGTCGAGAAGACCCCGCCGGATCGCTGGGACATCTTGGGCGGCCTCGTCTGTCTGGTCGGCGCCGGGCTCATTCTGTTCGGCCCGAGAGGCTAGCCAGCCGATTTGCGATACACGATCGCAGACGTTTCAGTCCTTTGCCTCGCGTCAGCGTCATCTTCCTGCCCACGCCCTCAGAGCGTGCGATCCTGTCTCGGTTCGCCCGCAGCGGGGGTGTCGCACGGTCGAGGAGGCACGAGATCAGACGAATTAGACGAATTAGACGGTGTTTTTCCGATGAGACCGTCTGAATTGACGATGGCGCGTCAGCCCGCGCCCAGCAGGTCCGACCAGCGCCAGCTGCCCTTGCCCAGGGCCAGTTGCGCGCCGCCGGGGCGGTCTTCCAACTTCAGGACCGACAGGCCTGTCATGCGTTGGCTCTTGCACTCAGCCGGGGCGAAGGCGACTTCCAAGGCGATGGCCTGGCGCACGCCGGCCAGACCCTTGCCCGCCTGGTTGCGGCTTTGCAGCCAGTCGCCGTTCCAGACCAGGATGGCGCGTCCGTTCGCATCCATGTCCTGGGACGCGGCGATGACAGCGCGGCGCACGGCCTGGTCGTCGCGCACCGCGTCCTGGACCCAGCGCACCATGTCGCACGACCCGCCGCCCGAGCCTGAACCCGCGCCGGTCCCTCCCGAACCGCCCGATTCGCCGACGCCCGATCCGCCGCCGCCGCCCGGACCTGCGCCGACCGTCATGGCGCCGGCGATCTGGGCCGCGCCCAGCAGCGGCAGGGGCGGACCCGGCGGGGCAGGCGCGGCGGGCAGGGGTTCGA
>NZ_WJWX01000016.1:0-72447 GCF_009661015.1 Brevundimonas sp. SPF441
GTCGACGCCTACATCCCGCAGCCGGAGCGTCCGGTCGACCTGCCGTTCCTGATGCCGGTCGAAGACGTGTTCTCGATCTCGGGCCGCGGCACCGTGGTCACGGGCCGCGTCGAGAAGGGCATCGTCAAGGTCGGTGAGGAAGTCGAGATCGTCGGCATCCGTCCGGTCCAGAAGACGACCTGCACGGGCGTGGAAATGTTCCGCAAGCTGCTGGACCAAGGTCAAGCGGGCGACAACGTCGGCGTGCTGCTGCGCGGTACGAAGCGTGAAGACGTCGAGCGCGGCCAAGTGCTGTGCAAGCCGGGCTCCATCACCCCGCACACCAAGTTCCTGGCCGAAGCCTACATCCTGACCAAGGAAGAAGGCGGTCGTCACACCCCGTTCTTCACGAACTATCGCCCGCAGTTCTACTTCCGCACGACGGACGTGACCGGCATCGTTCACCTGAAGGAAGGCGTCGAGATGATCATGCCGGGCGACAACGCCGAGCTGAACGTCGAGCTGATCACCCCGATCGCCATGGACCAGGGCCTGCGCTTCGCCATCCGTGAAGGCGGCCGCACCGTCGGCGCCGGCGTCGTGGCCAAGATCGTCGAGTAAGAAGACATCCTTTCGGCCTAACGCGCTCACGCGCTGCATGAGGCCGGTTGGATACAGAGTAGCGTAACAGAACGGCCTCCGGAGCGATCCGGGGGCCGTTTTGCTGTGGGGGCGACCACAGGCGCCCGCAACGGGCCTGCCGTTCGGGCGTTAGGATCGTCTGCCCAAAAGCCAAGGTTCACGATGCGTCTGATCTCGTTGCTTGCGTGCCTTGTCGCCCTGTCGGCCTGCGCCACCCATCCCGGCAAGGTCGATCAGGTCCGGTTCGCCAAGGACGCCGAGCCGGTGTTGGCGACGACGGAAGCCGGGACGGTGCGCGGCGTCGATGGGGCGGGGACGCGAGCGTTCCTCGGCGTTCCGTTCGCGGCACCGCCGGTCGGCGAACGGCGCTGGCGCGCGCCGCAGCCGGTCGCGGCATGGCAGGGCGCTCGGGATGCGACGCGGATCGGACCGGACTGCACCCAGGCGATCGGGCGACGCTCGATCCTGGGCGGCGGCGGCGGGATCGTCGTCGGGTCCGAGGACTGTCTGTATCTGAACATCTATGCGCCGGGCGGAGAGGCGGCCGAGGCGCGGCCGGTGATGGTCTATATCCCGGGCGGCGCCTTCACCGTGGGGGCGGGCGCCAACTACGATCCGTCAAAACTGGCCCGGGAGCAGGGGCGGGTGGTCGTGACGATGAATTATCGGCTCGGCGCGCTGGGCTGGCTGGCGCATCCGGGGTTTCAGGCGACTGGCGAAGGCTTCGGCGGCAACTTCGGCCTGATGGATCAGCAGGCGGCGCTGAAGTGGGTGCATCGGAACATTGCGGCCTTTGGCGGCGACCCGGGCGACGTCACCCTGTTCGCCGAGAGCGCCGGGGCCTGGACGGCCTGTTACCTGATGGCGTCGCCGCAGTCGGAGGGCCTGTATCAACGGGTCATCATGCAGAGCGGCGGATGTCTTGAGCCGTCGTCGCTGGTCAGGGCGCAGGATGCGGCCCTGTCGGGGCCAATGTTCGCCGAAAGGCTGGGCTGCACCGGCCAGGATCAGATCGCGTGTCTGAAGGCGCTTCCGGCCTGGCGGCTGTCGCGGGCGGCGTCATTGAGGGCGGGCATCAACGGGCCGGGATCGTGGGGACCGGTGCACACGGACGCCACTGTGCCGGAAAACCCGGCGGTCGCGATCCGCGAGGGGCGGTTCACGCGCGTGCCAGTTCTCGTCGGGACGAACCTCGATGAGGGGCGGCTGTTCGCCAACGAGGTGCAGGACATGGATCGCTATCAGAAGGAGACGATCTGGATGTACGGCGATCAGGGCGAGCGGGTGTTGGCGCGCTATCCGGTCGGTGAGGACGGGCCCGCCTATGCCATCGCCACCAACTTTACCGACCAGAGGTTCGCCTGTCCGTCACAGGCTTTGCGACGACTGCTGGCCCAGCACGTGCCGGTGTGGGGCTATGAGTTCGCCGATCGCGAGGCGCCGTTCGTCTTGCCCGACTGGATTGTCGGTCTCGACCTAGGCGCCTATCACGCCAGCGAACTGGCCTATGTGTTCGGCACGCGCTGGGTGTTTGCTGATCCAAAGCGGTTCACGCCTGAGCAGAGAGCGCTGTCGGAGCGGATGCAAAGGCTGTGGGCGACGTTCGGGCGTTCGGCCTTCGCCGCCAAATGGCCCCGCGTCGAGGGTGCGGGGCCGGTGCGCGTGTTCAAGCCACAAGGCGATGTCATCGACGACGGCTTCTTCGAACGCCACCACTGCGACTTCTGGGACGGGACGCCGTTCGGCGCCGTCCACTAGATAAAGCGGACAGTGACGCCGGGCTTAACCTTGTCGGCCAGCATCCAGGCGTCCCAGTTGGTCAGGCGGACGCAGCCGTGCGACGCCGTCTTGCCGACCAGATGCGGGTCCGGCGTGCCGTGGATGCCGTAGCTGGGCTTGTTCAGATCGATCCAGACGACGCCGACCGGATTGTTGGGGCCCGGTTTGACGACGACCTTCTTCTTGCCGTCGCCATAGCTGAGTTTCGACGGGTCGTAGGTGTAGTCCGGGTTTCGCGCCACGCCGTTCACCTTGACCGTGCCGGTCGGGGTGGGATTGTCGCCGCTGCCGATGGTGGCGGGGAAATAGGCGATCAGCTTGCCGTCGGCGTCGAACGCCTTGACCGAGCCTTCGCTCTTGTCGACGTCGATGTGGTCCACGTCGGCGGGCAGGGGGGCGGTGTTGACGGCGGGGACAAGCAGGCCTTGGCCCACGCGATTGAAGTCGGCGCCGGGGTTCATGGCGCGCAGCAAGGCCTCGGTGACGTGGAAACGCTCGGCCAAGGCCTCTACGATATTGGCGTATCCCATGTGGGCCGCCTGACCCTGAGCTTCCAGCTCCGTGGGGACGACGCCGAGATAGGGTCCGTCGATCTCCTGCTGGGTGATGGTGTAGGTGGTGGTCACCGCGCCCGGTCCGGCGGCGGCGCGCAGTCGGCCCATCACGTCGGCGTTCAACTCGCCATTCACCGTCATGCCGTTGGCTTCCTGAAACGCGGAGATCGCCTGACGCATGTTCGACCCCGCCAGGCCGTCGATCGCGCCGGGCGAGAAGCGGGCGCGCTCCAGAAGAACCTGGGCGCGGATCAGGGCGGGCTGCGGCTGCTGCTGGGCGGCATTCGGGCTGGCCGGCTGGCCCTCTTGTGCGGCCGGCGGCGCCGCATAGGCGGTGTTTTCGATGGCGTCTCGAGAGAGCGGGCCGGTTTGGCCCACTTGCGCGGCCTCGGCCGTCTGCGCCGCTGGGGCGGCTGTGTTCTCTTCCTTCGGCGAACAGGCGCCCAGAGCGAGAACAGCGAGTGCGGCGAGGTAGGCGGGACGGTTCATAAAAGACTTTCGAGGTGGTGAGTGCAGGCGGTCGATGTTCAGTTGGGTTCGCCGGTCGCGGGGTCGGTTTCGGTTTCGCCGGAGTTGGACGAGTCCTTCGAGCCCTTGGGTTCGGTCGCGGGGCGCGGCGGCTGGCCGTCGGCGTCCGGCCGCAGGTTTTCGTTCTCGACGGCTTTGCTGTCAGGGCGTTGATCGGTCATGGTCTTCTCCTTGGGTCACTCAAACGCGCCAGGGCGACCGCGGCTCCTTCAACGTGCATTCACCATGACAGTGAACCCTGATGAAACGCGCATAGGGCAGGGTGCGATGTGGAATGGACCTTGCTGCACAGGGCCCTAGAGGATGCGTATGGCCGGAATGCTGCAGGTCGAGATCATGGACGCGGCGGCGATGGACGCCGCCGCCGTCGCCCTGTGGCGTGGGTGGACGGCGGGCAATCCTGATCTGGCCAGCCCGTATTTCCGCTGGGACTATGCCGAGATCGCCTCGCGGGTCTGCCCCGGCGCGGCGATCGCCGTATTCCGGCGAGATGACAAGATCGTCGGCTTCTTCCCGCATCAGCGACGCGGCGGAGCGGTGCAGCCGCTGGGCGCGCCCATGAACGACTATCATGGCGTCATCGCCCCGGCGGGCGAGACGATCACGCTGGAAGAGGTGGCGCGGCTGTTGAAAGCCAAGCGGCTGAACGTGCCTGGGTGGATCGGCGCGGGCGAAACAGGCCAGGCGCGTGAGACGGTGCAGGTGGCCATGCCCGAGGCGGGCTATGACGACTGGTACGCCGAGCGTCGCAAGACCTTCGGCAAATACTTCAAGGACAAGGAGCGGGCGCGCCGCAGCCTGGAGGCTGAGCTGGGGCCGATCCGGGTGGAGCGGGGTCTCAGAGATCCTGCGCTGCTGGATCATCTGATCGCGCTGAAGGCGGCGCAGTATCGGCGCTCGGGCCTGCACGACATCTTCGCCTGCGGCTGGACGCGGGATTTGCTCCACGCGCTGATGAGCGAGCCGCGAGAAGGCTTCGGCGCCTCGATGGCGGCGATGCACGCGGGCGACAAGCTGGTGGCGATCGAGTTCTCGCTGCACGCCGGGCGGCATTACCATTTCTGGTTCCCGGCCTATGAGCCGACGCTGGCGCGCTGTTCGCCGGGCATCCTGCTCAGCATGGACACGATGCGGCTGGCGGCGGCCGAGGGCTTCCGGGTGTTCGACTTCGGCTTCGAGGGCGAGACCTACAAGAAGTATTTCGTCAACGCGCGCCAGACGGTGCGCGAAGCCGTGGTGATGCAGCCGGGCGTGACCCAAGCGCTGGGCGACATCACGGTCGCGGCGCTGAACAGGGCGGGCGGACGCGGCGAGGCGGTGCGAGCGTCCCTGCGTCGGCGCTGGGCCACGATCGAAGCTTGCGAGGCGACGCCGGTCGGGCGGCTGAGGGGCGCGGCGGTCGCCGCACGGTCGGCTGTCCAGAAGGCGGCTGCCAAGAAGAAGACGCCGGCGCGCGTCGCCCACGTTTGAGGATATCGGCATGACCCAACGCCGCACACGCTATCCGGGCCCGATCGCCGAGGCCAAGACCCACGCCCACACCCTGATTAAGCAAGGATTCGCCGAGGACGCGGCGCTGGCCGCCGTGCTGGATCGCTATCCGGCCGAGCTGTTCGACATCAACCTGTATGACTACGACGATGAGGGTCAGGTGTCCTTGCGCACCGGCGCGCGGGGGCGGTTGTCAGGAGAGGAGTTGCTGGAGGCGATCAAACAGGGTCGGCTGTGGGTCAATCTGCGCGGGGTCGAGACCGGCTGGCCCGAGTTGTGGGCGGCGGCGATGAAGGATTTCGCGGCGATCCAGGCGACCTACCCGGGGATGCGGGCGGTGCGGAACGCGGGGCAGTTGATCCTGTCGTCGCCCAAGGCGCGCGTGCCCTATCATTTCGACGCGGCGGGCGTGGTGCTGTTTCACCTGCGTGGGCGCAAGCGGCTGTTCGTCTATCCTGGCGACGAGGGGCATCTGCCCGAGCGAAACATGGAACAGGTGGTTGCGCGCCAGACGACCGAAGAGCTGCCTTACACGCTGGCGTTCGAACAGGACGCGCAGGTCATGGATCTGGAGCCAGGCCGCGCCCTGACCTGGCCGCTGTATGCGCCGCACCGGGTGGAGAATCTGGACCGCTTCTGCGTCAGCCTGTCGATGGATTTTCAGACCTGGCCGTCCCGTTTCCGCAACGGGGCGCTGTTCACCAATGCGGTGATCCGCAGCCGGGGCGGGCGGCCGCGCTTCACCGACGGCATGACCACGCCGGAGCTGGCGGCGCGCTGGGCCGCGTCGCTGGCGCTGAAGAAGGCGGGCGCGATGAAGAGCAAGATCGCCAACTTCGAGCGCGACTTCGAGCCGGAGATCGGCGCGGCTGACGGCGCGGGCGCTCTGAACGCGACGTCATAAGCTCGGGGCGTTAATTCGAGTTCATGACCTCGAGTTAAAATGACTTGGGCGCGGGCGGCGCGCACCTTCTCTTCAGAACCGGGCTCCTCACATCCGGGAAGGGAAAACGCTCATGAAAACCGCACTGATCGCCGCCGCCGCCGTCGCCACCCTGACCGGGTTTGTCGTGGCGCCCGCTTCGGCCGCCGAGGTCGAGATCCGCAACGCCGTCGCCCGTGTGGTGGTCATCGTCGAGGATCGTCAGGATATCGGGATCGAGGTCACGCAAGGCCAGACACGCTTGCCGGCCATTCAGGTTCGCCGCGACGGCAATGACGTCAAGATCGACGGCGGCCTGCGGCGTAACGGCATGTGGGGCGGCAACAGCGCCATTCGCGGCTGCAACTCCGGTCGCAGCGATGCGGGCCAGCCGGGGCAGGGCGCGACCGCCGAGGTACGCGACCTGGGCCGCATTCGCCTGGAAGACGCGCCGCTGATCGTCGTGCGTACGCCGCGCGCCGTTGACGTCAGCGCCAGCGGCGCGGTCTTCGGCTCGGTCGGACGCGGCGCGCGATCGGTCGAGTTGGACAACGGCGGCTGCGGCAACTGGAACGTGGCCAATGTGGACGGCGATCTGGAACTGGGACTCGGCGGCTCGGGCGCGATCCGCGCGGGCACGTCTCGATCGCTGAACGCCAGCGTCGGCGGATCTGGCTCCATCTCGGCCGGAGCGACCGGAGCCCTGAAGGCGGCTGTCGGCGGATCGGGCAATGTCGAGGTGGCCAGCGCCGGCGGACGCAGTGAACTGTCCATCGGCGGCTCGGGCGGTGTGAATGTGCGGCAGGGCCGAATGGACAAGCTGTCGGTCGCCATCGGCGGCTCGGGCGATGTTCGCTACGGCGGCGCGACGCGCGACCTGGACGTGGCGATCGCCGGATCGGGCAGCGTCCGAGTCGCCTCAGCCACGGGATCGGTTTCTCGCTCCGTCGTCGGATCGGGAACCCTGCAGATCGGGCAGTAAGACCCGAGCGACGAGAAGATCCCCGGTCGTGGAACCCCGGGGGCCTTTTCCGGCCAAACAAAAAGCTCCGGCGGATCGCTCCGCCGGGGCTCTTCGCATGGATCAGGTCCGAGACGCTTAGAAGACGTTCAGGACGCTGGAGATGGCCGAGACGCCCAGGTTGGCGCCGGCGCGGTCACGCGCTTGCAGACCGCCGCCAAACGAATAGCGCAGGCCGACCGACCAGGTGTCGACGTCCAGCGAATCGATGTCGGCGCGGGTATAGGCGGCGCCCAGCGAGAACGGGGTGTTCTCGAACTCGTATTCGGCGCCCACGCCGTAGGTCCAGGCGTCGGTGTCGCCGCCCGAGAAGTCGACGTTGTTGTAGGCGACGCCGGCGTTCAGGCGCAGATTCGGCATGACGTAGAAGGCGGCGTCAGCGCCGACGGTCCAGATGTCGGCGTCCACATTGTCAGCGGTCGTGTAGGCGACTTGGCCGGTCAGGGTGGCGTTCGACAGATACTTCTGCGCTTCGGCGCCGACGGTCCAGATCGGCTCGTTGCCGCTGCCGATGCCGTTGGCGGCGACGAAGGCGCCGGCGCGGACGTCGGAGGACCACATCTTGGTCAGGTGAGCAGCGGCCGCGCCGGTGACGTCTTCTTCGCCAAAGGCCTTGGTGTAGTCGATCGCGCCGTTCAGGGTCACGGTCCAGTCCTGGGCCGGCAGGGCGACCGATCCGTCAACGGTCCAGACGTCAGCGTCGACATCGTCGCCGGCGACTTCGATCGACGGGTTGGAATAGGTCACGCCGACCGAACCGATGGCGTCTTGGGCGAAGGCCGGGGCGGCGAACAGGGCGGCGGCGGCCGTGGCGAGGAGGATCGTCTTCATTTTTCTTTTGTCCTTAGCAGTCTGCTCCCGGATGGGGGTCCGGGGAGGGGCGCTGCTATCAGCCTAAGACGAAGCGGAGCAATAAACCGACGTTCGATTGGCTTGGGATGGCAAGGTTGTTGCGCAACAGCCACGCGTTGCGGCCAGAATGTGTCACGACTTGGCGATCTGTGGGGCAAGTCGTTAATCGCGCGCCGCAGTCGCGCTCATGCACTATAAAGAGGCGTCCGACGCCGCCGACGTCGCCGACGAATGCCTCGTGACGCTGTGCTGAGCCCTCGGCGAATACCGCGTCGAAATCCTGTGGCAGCCCGGGTTTGCGCGCTTGACGAAATCAGAATCGATAGGCATAAGCCACCACTCTTGTTGGACCGGCTGTGCAGTTCGCTGCAAACGCGGTTCGCAAGAACGACCTAAGTCACTGTTCTTTGCAGCTTCTTGGGATATCAACGGCCTTCGCGGGCAACTGCGTGGGCCGATCGTTTTTGCGGATTTGCGTTCCCTGAGGGCTTTTTGCCCGAAGGCCTTCGGTCTTTGAAATGGTTCACAGGGACGCGGTCCTCCGACCGCATTGGAAGTAAGCACCGATATGGATCAAAGCATCCGCATCAGGCTCAAGGCCTTTGATCACCGCGTCCTCGATTTTTCGACGCGCGAGATCGTTAATACCGCCAAGCGCACCGGCGCGACCGTTCGCGGTCCGATTCCGCTGCCGACCCTGATCGAGAAGTTCACCGTGAACCGCTCTCCGCACGTCGATAAGAAGTCGCGTGAGCAGTTTGAAATCCGCACGCACAAACGCGTGCTCGACATCGTCGACCCCACCCCGCAGACCGTGGACGCGCTCATGAAGCTCGACCTGTCCGCCGGCGTGGACGTCGAGATCAAGATTTAAAGTAGAAAGAGGCGGGATCCGATGCGCACGGGCGTGATCGCCAAGAAGCTGGGCATGACCCGCGTGTTCGCCGATGACGGCGCGCACGTACCGGTCACTGTGCTGCAGCTCGACGGCTGCCAAGTCGTCGGCCAACGTACCCAGGAGCGTGACGGCTACGTCGCTCTCCAGCTGGGCGCTGGCACGAAGAAGGCTAAGAACACCAACAAGGCTCAACGCGAGACCTTCGCCAAGGCGGAAGTCGAACCGAAGGCCTATGTGACCGAGTTCCGCGTCGATGCGGACGGTCTGCTGGACGTGGGCGCCGAACTGTCGGCCGAACACTTCCTGGTGGGCCAGAAGGTCGACATCCAGGGCGAGACCATCGGTAAGGGTTTCGCCGGCGCCATGAAGCGCTGGAACTTCGGCGGCCTTCGCGCCACCCACGGCGTTTCGGTCTCGCACCGTTCGCACGGTTCGACGGGTAACCGTCAGGACCCGGGTCGCACGTTCCCCGGCAAGAAGATGGCCGGCCACTACGGCACCGAGACCGTCACCACCCAGAACCTGACCGTCGTCCGCGTGGACGCCGAACGTGGCCTGATCCTGATCAAGGGCGCTGTCCCCGGTCACGACGGCAGCTACGTCAAGGTTCGCGACGCCATCAAGAAGGCTCGCCCGGCCGACGCTCCGTTCCCCGGCGCGCTGAAGTCGAGCAAGTCTGCTGCTCAACCCGCTTCGACCCCGGCTGAAGAAGCCCCCGTCGAAGCGACCGAAGGCGGTGAAGCGTAATGAAACTCTCTGTCATCCAACTCGACGGCAAGGCTGCTGGCGACGTGGAACTGTCGGACGCCGTCTTCGGCATCTCGGACATCCGCGGCGACATCCTGGCCCGCACCGTCAACTGGCAACTGGCCAAGCGCCGCGCCGGTACGCACAAGGTTCAGACCCGCAACGAGAACTCTCGTACGGGTAAGAAGATGTACAAGCAAAAGGGCACCGGCGGCGCTCGTCACGGTTCGCGCCGTGCACCGCAGTTCGTCGGCGGTTCGCGCGCCTTCGGCCCGATCGTTCGCGATCACGGCTTCTCGCTGCCGAAGAAGATCCGCGCGCTGGCTCTGCGTCACGCCCTGTCCTCCAAGGCCAAGTCGGGCGACCTGATCGTGGTCGACACCGTCTCGGTGAAGGAAGCCAAGACCGCTTCGCTGCGTGAAACGCTCGGCAAGCTGGGCTGGACCAAGGCTCTGATCATCGCGGGTCCCGAAGTCGATGCGAACTTCGGCCTGGCCGCACGCAACATCCCGCACATCGACGTGCTGCCGAACGCCGGCCTGAACGTCTATGACATCCTGCGGGCTGACAAGCTGGTGCTGACGAAGGCCGCCATCGAGGCCATCGAAGCCCGCTTCAGCGATAAGGAAGCCGCGTAATGGCCGCTCAACCTACCGCCAAGCACTACGACACCATCCTGGCCCCGGTGATCACCGAAAAGGCCACGATCCTGTCCGAGCAGAACAAGGTCGTCTTCCGCGTCGCCGACACGGCGACCAAGGACGAGATCGCCGCTGCGGTCGAAAGCCTGTTCAAAGTCAACGTCCTGAAGGTCAACACCCTGGTTCAAAAGGGCAAGACCAAGCGCTTCCGGGGTATCCTGGGTCGCCGGGTCGACATCAAAAAAGCGATCGTGACGCTGGCTGACGGCCAGTCGATCGACGTCACCACGGGGCTCTGATCAGATGGCCTTGAAACATTACAATCCGACCTCGCCGGGCCGTCGCGCCCTCGTGCTGGTTGACCGTTCGGAACTCCACAAGGGCCGTCCGGAAAAGTCGCTGACCGAAGGCCTGACCAAGTCGGGCGGACGCGGGCAGGGCGGTCGCATCGCGGTCCGCTTCCGTGGCGGCGGCGCCAAGACCCTGTACCGCAAGATCGACTTCAAGCGTCGCAAGTGGGACATGGTCGGCACGGTCGAGCGTCTGGAATACGATCCGAACCGCACGGCCTTCATCGCGCTCGTGACCTACGAGGACGGCGAGAAGACCTACATCATCGCGCCGCAACGCCTTAAGGCGGGCGACACGATCGTGGCGGGCGAAAAGACCGACGTGAAGCCGGGCAACGCCATGCCGCTGCGTTCGATGCCGGTGGGTACGATCATCCACAACATCGAAATGAAGCCGGGCAAGGGCGCTCAGCTGGCCCGTTCGGCCGGCGCCTACGCCCAGCTGGTCGGTCGCGATCAGGGCTACGCCCAGATCCGTCTCGGCTCGGGCGAACTGCGCATGGTCCTGGACGGCTGCATCGCCACGGTGGGCGCGGTTTCGAACCCCGACCACATGAACCAGAACCTGGGCAAGGCCGGTCGTAAGCGTCACATGGGCTGGCGTCCGCACGTTCGCGGCGTCGCCATGAACCCGATCGACCACCCGCATGGTGGTGGTGAAGGCCGGACCTCTGGTGGTCGTACCCCCGTCACGCCGTGGGGTAAGGACACCAAGGGCACTCGTACCCGCAAGAACAAGGCTACGGACAAGTACATCATCCGTACCCGCCACGTTAAGAAGGCTCGCTAAGAATGGCCCGCTCCTCCTGGAAAGGCCCGTTTGTCGACGGGTATCTGCTCAAGAAGGCCGACGCCGTTCAATCGTCGGGCCGCAAGGACGTGATCAAGACCTGGTCGCGCCGCTCCACCATCCTGCCGCAGTTCGTCGGTCTGACGTTCGGCGTCCATAACGGTCAGAAGCACGTGCCCGTGTCGGTCTCGGAAGAGATGGTCGGCATGAAGCTCGGCGAGTTCGCCCCGACCCGGAACTTCCCGGGTCACGCGGCGGACAAGAAGGCCAAAAGGAAGTAACCGATGGCCCAGACAAAAAACGAGCGTCGGGTCGCCCCGACCGAGGCCCGCGCAAAGCTGGTCAACGTGCGTATCAGCCCGCAAAAGCTGAACCTGGTCGCCGCTTCGATCCGCGGCATGCCGGTCCAGAAGGCGCTGAACGAGCTGGAATTCAGCCGTAAGCGCATCGCTGGCGACGTCCGCAAGGTCCTGTATTCGGCGATCTCGAACGCCGAGAACAACCACAACCTCGACATCGACAATCTGGTCGTCGCCGAGGCCTTCGTGGGCAAGAACCTGGTGATGAAGCGTTTCGCGAGCCGTGCTCGCGGTCGTTCGTCGCGCATCCTGAAACCGTTCAGCGAGATCACCATCGTGGTCCGTGAAGCCGGCGAGGCCGCCTGATGGGACAGAAAATCAATCCGGTCGGTCTGCGCCTCGGCGTGAACCGCACGTGGGACAGCCGCTGGTTCGCCGCCGGCGCCGACTATTCCCGCCTGCTGCACCAGGACCTGAAGCTGCGCGAGTGGCTGCGGGAACGCCTGGCCGCCGCCGGCGTGTCGCGCATCATCATCGAGCGCCCGCACAAGAAGTGCCGCATCACCATCTACGCCGCCCGTCCGGGTGTCGTGATCGGCAAGAAGGGTGCTGACATCGAGAAGCTCCGCAAGGACATCTCGGCGCGCACCGAGGGTGAAGTTCACCTGAACATCATCGAAGTCCGCAAGCCGGAAACCGATGCGCAGCTGATCGCCGAGAACATCGCGCAGCAGCTGGAGCGCCGCGTGGCCTTCCGTCGCGCCATGAAGCGTTCGATGCAGTCGGCCATGCGTCTGGGCGCCAAGGGCATTCGTATGAATGTCTCGGGTCGTCTGGGCGGCGCCGAAATCGCACGTATGGAATGGTACCGCGAAGGTCGCGTGCCGCTTCACACGCTGCGCGCCGACATCGACTATGGTTTCTACGAAGCCAAGACGACCTACGGCATCATCGGCGTGAAGGTCTGGGTCTTTAAGGGTGAAGTGCTGGAGCACGATCCCATGGCGCAGGACAAGCGTTGGGCCCAGGAAGCTTCGGGTCCGTCCTCGAACGAAGGCCGCGAACGCGGCGGCCCCCGTGGCGACCGCGGTCCGCGTCGCGACCGGGGACGTGAGAACTAAGTCATGTTGCAACCGAAGAAGACCAAATACCGCAAGGCCTTCAAAGGCCGGATCCATGGCTCGGCCAAGGGCGGTTTCTCGCTGAACTTCGGGTCGTATGGCCTGAAGACGCTGGAGCCGGAACGCATCACCGCGCGTCAGATCGAAGCGGCTCGCCGCGCGATCACTCGCCAGATGAAGCGTCAGGGCCGCGTCTGGATCCGCGTCTTCCCCGACCTGCCCGTCACGGGCAAGCCGGCCGAAGTCCGGATGGGTAAGGGCAAGGGCGCCGTGGACCACTGGGCCGCGCGTTGCCACCCGGGCCGTATCCTGTTTGAAATCGACGGCGTGCCGGACGATGTCGCCCGCGAAGCACTCCGTCTTGGCGCCGCCAAGCTGCCGGTCCGCACCAAGGTCGTGACCCGTATCGACGCCGGCGTCGCGCATGTGGAGGCTGCCGCCTAATGACCAAGATCGCCGATCTGCGGTCGCAAACGACCGACCAACTGTCCGACGAGCTGCTGAAGCTCAAGAAGGAACAGTTCAACCTGCGCTTCCAGGCGGCCACCGGCCAAATGGAAAAGACTCACCGCGTTGGTGAAGTCCGCAAAGACATCGCTCGCATCTCGACGCTTCTGCGCGAGAAGCGTGCGGCCTCGTAAGGAAACGAATATGCCCAAGCGAATTCTTGAAGGCGTGGTCGTGTCCGACAAGGGCGAGAAGACTGTCGTTGTGAAGGTGGAGCGCACCCTGCTTCACCCGCTTCTGAAGAAGACCGTCCGGTCGTCCAAGAAGTACCACGCGCACGACGAAGCCAACGCGCTCAAGGTCGGCGACATCGCTCGCATCGTCGAGTGCGCCCCCAAGTCCAAACTGAAGCGCTGGGAAGTCCTTTCCAACGCCTCCGCCTCGTAATCAGAAGGATCTGATCTTATGATCCAGATGCAAACTAACCTGGAAGTGGCCGATAATTCGGGCGCCCGCCGGGTCATGTGCATCAAGGTGTTGGGCGGCTCCAAGCGCCGCTACGCCTCGATCGGCGACACAATCGTCGCCTCCGTGAAGGAAGCCATCCCGCGCGGCCGTGTGAAGAAGGGCGACGTCGTTCGCGCCATCGTCGTGCGCACCGCCAAGGACATCCAACGCAAGGACGGCTCGGTCATCCGCTTTGACAAGTCGGCCGCCGTCATCGTCAACAAGCAGAACGAGCCTGTCGGCACGCGGATCTTCGGCCCGGTTCCTCGCGAACTGCGCGCCAAGAACCACATGAAGATCATCTCGCTGGCTCCGGAGGTCCTGTAACATGGCCGCCAAGATCAAGAAGGGCGACCGCGTCGTCGTCCTTACCGGCAAGGACAAGGGCCGCACGGGCAACGTGCTGAAGGTCCTGCCCACCGAAAACCGCGTCCTCGTCGAAGGCGTCAACATGGTTCAGCGCCACACGCGCCCGAGCCAGGCTGACCCGCAGGGCGGCATCAAGAACAAGGAAGCCTCGCTTCACCTGTCGAACGTCGCGATCGCCGACGCCAACGGCAAGGCAACCCGCGTCGGCTTCAAGATCGATGGGGACAAGAAGGTCCGCATCGCCAAGACGACGGGAGACGTCATCTGATGGCTACCGAAAAGTACACCCCGCGCCTCAAGGACGAGTATCACGCTCGCATCCGCCAGGTGATGAAAGAAAAGTTCGGCTACACGAACGAAATGCAGGTGCCCAAGCTGGACAAGATCGTCCTGAACATGGGCATCGGCGAAGCCGTCGCGGACTCCAAGAAGGCGAACACCGCCCTCAAGGATCTGACCGCCATTGCCGGTCAGAAGGCCGTCGCCACCAAGGCCCGTAACTCCATCGCCGGCTTCAAGCTGCGCGAAGGCATGGTCATCGGCGGCAAGGTCACCCTGCGCGGCGACCAGATGTACGAGTTCCTGGACCGGTTCATCACGATCGCGCTGCCGCGCGTGAAGGATTTCCGTGGTCTGAAGGGCACGTCCTTCGATGGTCGCGGCAACTACGCCACGGGTCTGAAGGAACACATCGTGTTCCCGGAGATCAACTACGACCAGATCGATCAGATGTGGGGCATGGACATTGTCGTCTGCACCACGGCCAAGACCGATGAGGAAGCCAAGGCTCTCCTCACCGAGTTCAAGTTCCCGTTCGTGAAGAACTGAGCGGGAAGGGAAGAGCACAATGGCTAAGAAAAGCGCCGTAAACCGCAATGAAGCCGTCAAGGCCCTGGTTGCGAAGTATGCCGCGAAGCGGGCCGCCCTCAAGGCGACCGCCAACGACGAAAACCTGCCGCTGGAGGAGCGCTTCGACGCGCGCCTGAAGCTGGCCGAACTGCCGCGCAACTCCGCGCCGAGCCGCATTCGCAACCGCTGCGAAGTGACGGGTCGTCCGCGGGCGTTCTACCGCAAGCTCAAGATGAGCCGGATTGCGCTGCGTGAACTGGGCAACCTGGGCCAGATTCCCGGCCTGACGAAGTCCAGCTGGTAAGGGGAGCGAACAGACATGATGATCAACGATCCCCTGAGCGACATGATCGCTCGCATCAAGAACGCGGCGACCCGCAAGCGTTCCAAGGTGCTGACCCCGGCTTCCCGTCTGCGCCAGCGCGTCCTCGACGTGCTGCAGGACGAAGGCTACATCCGCGGCTACAACCTGGTTCAGAACCCGGGTGAGTTTCCGCAGTTCGAGATCGAGCTGAAGTACTTCGACGGTCAGCCCGTCATCGCCGAGATCGCGCGCGTGTCCAAGCCGGGCCGCCGCGTCTATTCGGCGATCGGCGATCTGAAGCCCGTCAAGAACGGCCTCGGCATCTCGATCCTCTCGACTTCGAAGGGCGTCATGTCCGACGCTTCCGCCCGCGACGCTAACGTCGGCGGCGAAGTCCTCTGCAGGGTCTACTGATATGTCCCGTATTGGCAAGAAAACCATCGCCGTGCCGAAGGGCGTGACTGTCACGCTCGACGGCCAGAACGTCACCGTCAAGGGACCCAAGGGCGAGAGCGCCTGGACCGTCGCCGACGAGATCGAAGTCAAGCAGGAAGGCGACGAACTGTCGCTGACGCCGCGTTCGGACACGCCTCGCGCTCGCGCGATGTGGGGTCTGTCGCGCACGCTGGTCGACAACATGGTCGTCGGCGTCACCACGGGCTTCGAAAAGTCGCTGGAGCTGGTCGGCGTGGGTTACCGCGCCGCGATGAAGGGCGACGCCCTTTCGCTGCAACTCGGCTTCTCGCACGAAGTCGATATCGCTCCGCCGGCCGGCGTCAGCTTCGCTGTGCCGAAGCAGACCGAGATCAAGATATCGGGCGCTGACAAGCAAGCCGTCGGTCAGATCGCCTCGGTCATCCGCAAGCTGCGTCCGCCGGAGCCCTATAAGGGCAAGGGCGTCCGTTACGCGGGCGAGAAGGTCCGTCGCAAGGAAGGCAAGAAGAAGTAAGTCATGGCTCTTTCTCTTCGACAACAAGCCAAGCGTCGCTCGGAGCGCACGCGTCGCCGCCTGAAGGCTGTCGCCAACGGTCGTCTGCGTCTGTCGGTCTACCGTTCGGACAAGAACATCTCGGCCCAGATCATCGACGACGCCCAGGGCGTGACCGTCGTGGCTGCCTCGTCGCTGGAAGGCGGCAAGGGCAAGCGCGGTTCGGACACGGCTGCGGCCGCCGCGATTGGCAAGCTGATCGCCGAACGCGCCATCGAGAAGGGCGTCAAGGACGTCGTCTTCGACCGTGGTGAGTACATCTATCATGGACGGGTGAAGGCGCTGGCGGAAGCCGCGCGTGAAGCCGGCCTGAACTTCTAAGGGACGCGACAGATGGCGCAACAACCCCAACGCGGCGGCGGCGGCAACGATCGCAACCGTCGTGACAACCGCAACGGTCCCGCTGCTGATGGTCCGGATTCCGACATCGTCGAGAAGCTGGTGCACATCAACCGCGTCGCCGCCACCGTCAAAGGCGGCCGTCGCTTCAGCTTCGCAGCCCTGATGGTCGTCGGCGACGGCAAGGGTCGCGTCGGCTTCGGTCACGGCAAGGCGCGCGAAGTGCCGGAAGCCATCCGCAAGGCGACTGAAGAAGCCAAGAAGACGATGATCCGCGTTCCGCTGCGCGAGAACCGCACGCTGCACCACGACGGCAACGGCCGTTGGGGCGCCGGCAAGATCATGATGCGCGCCGCCCCTCCCGGGACCGGCGTCATCGCGGGCGGTCCGATGCGCGCCGTGCTCGAAACCCTCGGCGTCCAGGACGTCGTGGGCAAGTCGACCGGTTCGTCGAACCCCTACAACATGATCCGCGCGACGTTCGAAGCGCTGAAGGTCCAGTCCTCGCCCCGTCAAGTCGCGTCCAAGCGCGGCAAGAAGGTCGCGGATCTGATGGGCCGCCGCAACGACGGCGCGTCGACGCCCGAAGCCGTGGAGTCCTAAGTCATGGCTGAGAAGAAAACCCTCACCGTCAAGCAGACTGGTTCGCCGATCCGCCGCAAGAACGACCAGCGCGCCACCCTGGTGGGCCTGGGTCTAAACCGCCTGGGTCGTGAATCCACTCTGGAAGACACGCCTTCGGTTCGCGGGATGATCGCCAAGGTCGCCCACCTGACCGAGATCGTCGAAAAGTAAACCGTTTCGCCCTCTCCCGCACCCGGGGGAGGGCGTTTCTGCACTTGCGAATACCCAGAGGGTCGCCTATCAGCGGCCCTTAATTTTTTCCAAGCCGAGTCCGGACGATGTCCGGGCGCTAGCACCCGAAAGGATCAGGCACATGAAACTGAACGAAATCCGCGACAACGAAGGCGCCCACAAGAAGCGCATGCGCGTCGGCCGTGGCCCCGGTTCGGGCAAGGGCAAGACCGCTGGCCGTGGCGTCAAGGGTCAGAAGTCGCGTTCGGGCGTCGCCATCGGCGGCTTCGAAGGCGGCCAAATGCCGCTGTACATGCGTATGCCCAAGCGCGGCTTCAACAACGCCAATGCTCTGAAGCTGGCTGAAGTGAACCTGTGGCGCCTGCAAGACGCCGTCGACGCCGGCAAGCTGGACGCCAAGTCCGAACTGAAGGGCGACGCCCTGGTCGCCGCCGGCGTGATCCGTCGCGTCAAGGACGGCGTGCGTCTGCTGGGCACCGGCGAGCTGAAGCAAGCGCTGAACCTGGTCGTCTGGTCGGCCACTGCCGGCGCCAAGAAGGCCATCGAGGCCGCTGGCGGCTCGGTCGTCGAGCAACGCATCGAAGCCGAAGCCAAGGCCGCCGCGCGCGTCGAGAAGCGCAACGCCGCCAAGGGCAAGGCTCCGGCTCCCAAGGCGCCGCGCGGCGACGAGAACAAGATCTCGGCCCGTACCAAGCGCACCGCCGCCAAAGCCTAAGTCACGCGTCGTCGCGGCGATTAGGTCGTGACCTGATTACATCTGCGACGACGAAAGAACGGAAGCGGCCCTCGCATGAGGGCCGCTTTCCGCCTATCTGACGACTCAATCAGTCGTGGGGACGCATAATGGCTTCGGCCGCAGAACAACTCGCCGCCAATATGAATATGGGCTCGTTCGCGAAAGCGACCGAGCTGCATAAACGCCTGCTGTTCACGCTGGGCGCGCTTCTGGTCTATCGCATCGGCACCTATGTGCCGATCCCGGGCATCAACTCGCAGGCCTTCCTGCAGTTCTTCCAGAACCCGGACGGTCAGCGCGGCATCCTGGACATGTTTAACATGTTCTCGGGCGGCGCGGTCGAGCGTATGGCCATTTTCGCCCTGAACGTGATGCCCTACATCTCGGCCTCGATCATCGTGCAGCTGATGGGCACGGTGTATCCGCCCTGGGAGAAGCTGAAGAAGGAAGGCGGCGAAAGCGGCCGCAAGCAGTTGAACCAGTACACCCGCTATCTGACTGTGTTCTTGGCTCTGGCGCAGTCCTTCGGCATCGCGGCGGGCCTGAACAGCACGGCCGGCCTGGTCGACAACCCCGGCATCTTCTTCATCATTTCGACGGTCGTGACCCTGACCGGCGGCACCATGTTCCTGATGTGGCTGGGTGAGCAGGTGACCGCGCGCGGCGTCGGCAACGGCATCTCGCTGATCATCTTCGCCGGTATCGTGGCGGTCCTGCCGTCCACCATCGCCCGCCTGCTGGGCTTGGCCCAACAAGGCCAGATGTCGGCCTTCGCCCTGCTGTTCATCGCCATTCTGGCCGTGGCCACCGTGGTCTTCATCGTCTTCATGGAACGCGCCCAGCGCCGTCTTCTGATCCAGTATCCGAAGCGCCAGGAAGGCAACCGCATGGCCGGCGGCGAGCGTTCGTTCCTGCCGCTGAAGGTCAACACCGCAGGCGTTATCCCGCCGATCTTCGCCTCGTCGCTGCTGATGCTGCCGACGACGGTCGCGACCATGACGGCCAACGCCGACCTGCCCAGCTGGATGAGCTGGCTCCCGCTGGTGACGGCGCAGCTGACGCACGGCCAGCCGCTGTTTATGGCGCTGTATGCCGCCCTGATCGTCTTCTTCTGCTTCTTCTACACCTCGATCACCTTCAATCCCGAAGACACGGCCGAGAACCTGCGTAAATACGGCGGCTTCCTGCCGGGCATCCGTCCGGGCAAGCGCACGGCGGAATATCTGGACTATGTCCTGACCCGCCTGACCGTGATCGGCGCCGCCTACATCACCGCAGTCTGCCTGCTGCCCGAGTTCATCGTCAGCCAGTTCGGCAACAGCCTGTACTTTGGCGGAACGTCTATCTTGATCGTCGTCTCGGTCACCATGGACACTGTGGCTCAGATTCAGTCCCAACTGCTGGCGCATCAGTACGAAGGCCTGATCAAGAAGGCCAAGCTGCGTGGTCGTGGCGGTCGCGGCGCTCCCACGCCGGTTCGCCGCTAAGTCTTAGGTTGTCAGACGCCCAGGGGAGGGCTGAAGCATGAACTTGATCCTGTTCGGACCGCCGGCGGCGGGGAAGGGCACCCAGGCCAAGCGGTTGGTGGAAGAGAAGGGCATGGTCCAGCTCTCCACCGGCGACATGCTGCGCGCGGCGATCGCTTCGGGCTCGGAGCTGGGGCTGAAGGTCAAGGACGTGCTGGCGCGTGGCGATCTGGTCACCGACGAGATCGTCATCGCCCTGATCGAAGATCGCCTGACGGAGGCTGAGGCCGCCGGCGGCGCCATCTTCGACGGCTTTCCCCGCACCGTGGCCCAGGCCGAGGCGCTGGACGAGATGCTGGCCAAGCGCGGTGTTCAGATCGACGCCGTCGTTCGGCTGAAGGTTGACGACGCCGCCCTGACCGAACGGATCGCCAAGCGCTTCGCCGAACAGGGCCGGCCGGACGACAATCCGGAATCGTTCAAGGTCCGGCTCGAGGCCTACAACCGCAACACTGCGCCGCTACTCCCCTACTATGAAGCCCAGGGCAAGCTGACCGAAGCCGACGGCATGGGCTCGATTGAGTCCGTCGCCAAGGCGATCGACGAGGCCCTGGCCTGATTTGCGTTTTCGGGCGTTGATCGCCTGATGACCGAGTTGGACGATCCCAAACCCGAAAAGACCCGCCTGCGTCGCTGGCGCATGGCGGGCATATTCGTCGCCGTTGCCGTGGCCGAAATCGGCTTGTTCCTGTGGCTGGGACAGGTGAGGGGGCCGGCGCCGACGCCTGTGGTCGAGCCGCCGCCGTTCGAGGTCGTCCTCTACGATCCGCCGCCGCCGATTTCCAACGAACCCCCGGCGCCCGTGACCGGCGGCGGCGCCCCCGCTGCGCCATCCGTCATTCACACGCCGCCGCCTCCGCCCAAGGAACGCCCGCGCGAAGTCCCCACACCGCCCGTCAAGGCGCCGGAACCCGCGCCCGTCGTCGGGGCCGCGCCGGCGCCGTCGCCGCAACCCGGCTTCGGCCAGGGCGGGCAGGGGACAGGCAGCGGATCCGGCGTCGGCTCTGGATCCGGCCCGGGCAGCGGCTCGACCGGACCGCGTCTGGTCACAGGTCCCACCATCGGCCAGATTCGCGCCAACCACCCACCGGGCGCCCGCAGCCGTTACGGTCGGGTCGAACTGTCCTGCGTCATTCGCCTGGACAGCCGGCTGGACGGTTGCCGCGTCGTTCAAGAGACGCCCCCCGGCCTGGGCTTCGGCGCGGCCGGCTTGCAGGTGTCCGGCTATTTCCGCTTTCAACCGCCGACCGAAGACGGTCGCCCCGTCGAGGGCCAGCGGGTCACCGTCGGCGTCGATTTCGGCCGCCCGCCACGCTGAAGCGGCGCCGCGCGGGAGCGGATGTTGACGCCCGGTGAATCATCTGTATAAGGGCGCCTTCCCGCGAAGGGCGCCACGCTCCTGGTTTGTTAACCGGAGCGTTTGTTGCGTCTGACTAACGCGTATCTGGAGAATTTCGTGGCCCGTATTGCTGGCGTCAACATCCCGACCAACAAGCGCGTAGAGATCGCGCTTCAGTATATCCATGGCATCGGCCCCGCCGCCGCCAAGGACATCACCGAAAAGGTGGGCATCGAGCCCGCCCGCCGGGTGAACCAGCTGACGGACGCCGAAGTCCTGTCGATCCGCGAAACGATCGACAAGGATCACACCGTCGAGGGCGACCTGCGCCGCGAGACGTCGATGAACATCAAGCGTCTGATGGACCTGGCCTGCTATCGCGGCCTGCGTCACCGCAAGGGCCTGCCGGTCCGCGGCCAGCGCACCCACACGAACGCCCGCACCCGCAAGGGTCCCGCCAAGCCGATCGCCGGCAAGAAGAAGTAAGACAGACACATGGCCAAGGAACCGGGTCGCGTAAAGAAGCGCGAGCGCAAGAACATCACCTCGGGCGTTGCCCACGTGAATGCTTCGTTCAACAACACCATGATCACGATCACCGATGCCCAGGGCAACGCGATCTCGTGGTCTTCGGCGGGTCACATGGGCTTCAAGGGTTCGCGTAAGTCGACCCCTTACGCCGCTCAGATGGCTGCGGAAGACGCCGGTAAGAAGGCCCAGGAACACGGCGTGAAGACGCTGGAAGTGAACGTTTCGGGTCCGGGCTCCGGTCGTGAATCGGCCCTGCGCGCGCTGCAGTCGGTCGGTCTGACGATCACGACCATCCGCGACGTCACGCCGATGCCGCACAACGGTTGCCGTCCGCCCAAGCGTCGTCGCGTCTAAGCGATAGCGTTCTAAGGCACCCCCAATCTCCGTCCGCTCCATCATGGCCTCGTCGACAAGGCCGGAGCAGGCGAAACCCGTTCGAGGGACAAAATGATCGAAAGAAACTGGCAAGAGCTGATCCGTCCCGAGAAGCCGCAGATCGAGATCGGTTCCGACGCCCAGCGCAAGGCGCGCCTGGTGGCCGAACCCCTCGAGCGTGGCTTCGGCGTGACGCTCGGCAACGCGCTCCGTCGCGTTCTGCTGTCCTCGCTGCAAGGCGCAGCCGTCACGGCCATCCAGATCGACGGCGTCGTTCATGAATTCTCGTCGCTGGAAGGCGTGCGGGAAGACGTGGTCGACATCGTCCTGAACATCAAGCAACTCGCGTTGCGCATGCACGCCGAAGGCCCCAAGCGCATGACCCTGCGCGCCACGGGCCCCGGTCCGGTGACGGCCGGCCAGATCGACGTGCCGGCGGACATCGAGGTTCTGAACCCCGACCACGTCATCTGCACGCTGGACGACGGCGCATCGGTGCGCATGGAACTGACCGTCCAGAACGGCAAGGGCTATGTCGCCGCCGAGCTGAACCGTCCGGAAGATGCGCCGATCGGCCTGATCGCCGTCGACGCCCTATATTCGCCGGTCAAGAAGGTGGCTTACCGCGTCGAGCCGACCCGTCAGGGTCAGTCGCTGGACTACGACAAGCTGTTGCTGGAAGTCGAAACCAACGGTGCGGTCACGCCGGTTGACGCTGTGGCCTACGCCGCGCGCATCCTGCAGGACCAGCTCCAGATCTTCATCACCTTCGAAGAGCCCAAGAAGGCTGTCGAGCAGTCGGACGGCAAGCCCGACCTGCCCTTCAACCCGGCGCTGCTGAAGAAGGTGGACGAGCTGGAACTGTCGGTTCGTTCGGCCAACTGCTTGAAGAACGACAACATCGTCTACATCGGCGACCTGATCCAGAAGACCGAGGGCGAAATGCTTCGCACCCCGAACTTCGGCCGCAAGTCGCTGAACGAGATCAAGGAAGTTCTCACGACGATGGGCCTCAGCCTCGGCATGGACGTGCCGAACTGGCCGCCCGAAAACATCGAAGATCTGGCCAAGAAGTTCGACGACCAGATCTAAGTTCAACCCTCCGCCCGTCTCCTTCGGGAGAATGTCGGGGCGGTTAGAAGATTACGGTTCCAGGTCCGCTTGAGGATACCGGTTCCGGAGTAGGAGAGACCCAGATGCGCCACGGCGCCGCCCATCGTAAACTCGGTCGCACGAGCAGCCACCGCACCGCCATGTTCGCCAACATGGCCGCCTCGCTGATCAAGCACGAGCAGATCACCACGACCCTGCCCAAGGCGAAGGAACTGCGTCCCTTCGTAGAGAAGCTGGTCACCCTCGCCAAGAAGGGCGACCTGCACGCGCGTCGTCAGGCCATCAGCCAGGTTCGCGACGTGCCGCAAGTCGGCAAGTTGTTCGAAACGCTTGGACCGCGCTACAGCGAGCGTAACGGCGGCTATATCCGCATCATGAAGGCCGGCTTCCGCCACGGCGACAACGCCCCGATGGCCGTCATCGAGTTCGTTGACCGCGACGTCGAAGCCAAGGGTAAGGACTCCGGTCCGGTCCTGGCCTTCGAAGACAACGACGAAGACTAAGATTTGGTCGTTTGACCAAACGCCGGAAGGGCGGTCGGAGCGATCCGACCGCCCTTTTGCTTTGCGTGGAAACCGGACATGAGGGGTGAATGACCGTCGCGATCGTCGATTTCCGTCCCGATCACGCCGCCGCCTGGGCGAAGTTGAACACCGCCTGGCTGGTCGAGGGCGGCTTTGCGATCGAGGCCAAGGATCGGGTCGCGATCGATGATCCGCAGGGCGTCTTCCTGGACAAGGGCGGGCGCATCTTCATCGCGGAGAGGGATGGGGAGCCCGTGGGCTGCTGCGCCATGGTCCCGACCGTCGACGCGGTGGAGGTCTGCAAGATGACGGTCACGCCCGCCGCGCGTGGCCTGGGGCTGGCGCGACGCCTGCTTGAGGCCTGCGAAACGGCGGCGCGGGAAGCGGGCGCCGCCCGGCTCTATCTGGAAACCAACAGCGCCCTGAAGCCCGCGATCGCCTTGTATGAAAGCGCCGGCTTCGTGCATCTGCCTCCGCGTCCCACGCCTTATGCCCGCGCTGATGTCTTCATGGATAAGCGGCTCTAGCCGCCCAGGACGCGGCGGTGGACGCCTTCCGCGACTGGCTGGTTGCGGAAGGCGCGCGCAGTCCGTCGCCGCCTATTCCTTGGACAAATCCTGGCGGTTGAACCAGGCGACGGCGGCGGCGAAGGGGACGCCGATCCAGAGGGCCAGGCTGAGAACGCCCTTGAGTACGGCATGATCGGGCAGTTGCGCTGCCGATGCGCCGCCCTCGATGGCGGCCTTCAGCAGGTCGGTGGCCATGCCGGGCGACAGCAGGGGCAGAAGCCAGCCGTCCGGCGTTACGCCCATCGGCAGCAGCAGTTGGGGCAGGAAGAACTGGGCCACGCCGATCACCAACGGCGCGAACAGGGCCGCCAGCAACGAGCGCGTCACTACGGCCGCCAAGAGGCCGAGCATGGTGAACTGCAGAATGCGCGCCCAGGACGTCAGGGCCAGCAGGCCGAAGTCCGCCGCCGCTGCGCCGGTCATCGAGAATGTGAGGGGGCGGCCGAATACCGCCGCCTGGATCACACTGGCGATCACGTCGGAGATCAGGGCGGCGATGGTCGCCAGCACGATCACCAGACCCACGACCGCGACCTTGCCGGTCAGCAGATTCGGCCGGGTGTTGCGCGCGCTGATCAGCCGCCAGGTTTCCCAGCGATAGTCGCCGGCGTAGATGGTCGCCGCGCCGATCAGGACGAACATCAGGATCGCGGGATTGGCGAAGTCGCCCGCGCTCTTGAGCAGGGCCATCCCCAGATCGAGCGGGCCGCCCTTCATCATGTCCGGCGGCAGCTTGCCCGCCAGCTTGGCCTCATTGGCCTTGGCGACGACGAAGCCCAGGGTGGCGAGGATTACGCCCATGATCGGGATGAACAGCACGCTCCAGAACAGGGCGGTGCGGTTCTTGGACAGGCGGTAGGTTTCGGAACGGATCGCGTCAGCCAGCACGGTTTTGCTCCTGCACGCCGGTCCAGCCGGTTTCGCTCATGAAGACGTCTTCCAGGTCCGCGCCGATCCAGCGGGCCTCTTCGATATCGACTCCGCCCTCGACCAGAGCCCTGATGGCGGCGGCGGCTTCGCTACGCGGCACGGCGGCCACAAGTGCATCGCCCTCCAGCGTCGCGCGCTCGCCCAGCACGGACATGGCCTTCGCCAACGGCGTGACCGACAGGCGAAGACGCTCGCCCGAGGCGGTCAGATCGGAGACGCGGCCCTCGGTGATCACCTTGCCCTTGTTGAAGATGGCGACGCGGTCGCAGACGCGCTGGACCTCCTGAAGCTGGTGGCTGGCCAGGATGACCGTCACGCCGTCGTGGTCGGCCAGGCTGCGGATCAGGGCGCGCATCTCCTGGATCCCGGGCGGATCCATGCCGCTGGTTGGTTCATCCAGGATGACCAGGTCCGGCTTGGTCATCAGGGCGGCGGCGACGCCCAGGCGTTGCAGCATACCGACCGAAAAACCCTTCACGCGCCGATTGGCGGCCTCGGTCAGTCCGACGCGTTGCAGCCAGTCAGCGATCTCGGCCGAGGACACGCCGCCATGGGCGCGGGCCAGCCATTCCAGCACCTGGCGAGCGGTCATGAACGGCGGAAAGCGCGGCGTCTCGATCATCGAGCCCATGAGCCGCATCGAGGCCGGATCGCCGATCCGACCGCCCATCACCGTGGCCTCGCCCTCGGTCGGACGAATCAGACCCAACAGGGTGCGAAACAGCGTCGATTTGCCCGCACCATTGGGCCCCAGAATGCCGTAGACCCCGCCGCGCGGGATCGACAAGGTCAGGCCGTCCAAGGCCTTTACGGTCCCGTAGGTCTTGGTCAGGCCGCGAATGTCGATGACGGTTTCCATACGCCAAGCTTGGCGAGTGAACGCCGGTCGCACAAGCCGTCGCGTGGCTGTCGTCCATTAAGTTTAGG
The DNA here is from genome assembly GCF_009661015.1 of Brevundimonas sp. SPF441. NCBI lineage: Bacteria > Pseudomonadati > Pseudomonadota > Alphaproteobacteria > Caulobacterales > Caulobacteraceae > Brevundimonas > Brevundimonas sp. SPF441. Next base: position 25,804 of record NZ_WJWX01000016.1, read on the forward strand.
CAATGGTTCAGTGTCGCCTTGGAGTAAGTTCATGTCTCGTTTCGTCGCCGCCAGCCTGGCCGTGGCCGCCGCCGTCGCCGTCGCGTCCTGCGCCGGGGCCCCGCAATCCGCCCTTACATCTCCGATTGTCGAGCAGGCCGCGCAGACGACCCGTCCCGATCTGGTCATCCTGGTGTCGATCGACGGCTTCTCGCCGGACTATCTGGGCAAGGGGCAGACGCCGGTGCTGGATGGACTGGTCGCCAGCGGCGCGTTCGGGTCGATGCGGCCGTCGTTCCCCAGCGTGACCTTCCCCAACCACTATACGCTGGTGACGGGACTGCACCCGGACCATCACGGGGTGGTCGGCAACCGGTTCACCGACGCGCAACTGGGCGCCTTCACCATGGCCAGCAAGGAAAGCGGCTTCTGGGATCAGGGCGAGCCGATCTGGGTCACGGCCGAAAAGGCCGGCGTGCGCGCCGGCACCATGTTCTGGCCGGGATCGGAGGTCGAGATCCACGGCGTAAGGCCCAGCCAGTGGGCACCGTTCGACCAGGGAATGCCGGGCGATGCGCGCGTGGATCGTCTGCTGTCGTGGCTGGACCTGCCGTTGGATCGGCGACCGAAGCTGGAGACGCTCTATTTCGACATCGTCGATACCGCCGGTCATCGCAACGGCCCTGATTCAGCCGAGACGCGCGCCGCCGCCGCATCGGTGGACGCCTCGATGGCACGGTTGATCGAGGGGCTGAAGGCGAGGGGGCTTTATGATCGCACGATGCTGGTCGTGGTGTCGGATCACGGCATGGCCGCGACCTCGCCGGATCGGGTCGTGTGGATCGACGACATCATCGATCCGGCTGCGCTGAAGATCGGCTATGGCGGAGCGGTCCTGACCGCCGATCCGGCGCCGGGCCGCGAGGCCGAGGTGCAGCAGAAGCTGGTCGGACGCCATCCGCATATGGAATGCTGGAACAAGGCCGATGTGCCGGCGCGGCTGGTCTATGGATCCAACCCACGCGTGGCGCAGATCGTCTGTCTGGTCGAGACTGGCTGGTTGACGGCGACGCGGGATCGGCCGGTGACGCGGGCGGGCGGCGCTCACGGTTATGACAATCAGGCGCCGGAGATGGCGGCGATCTTCATCGCCCATGGGCCGGGCGTGGTCGCCGGGCGTCGGCTGACCGATATGGACAGTGTCGATGTGCAGCCTTTCCTAGCGCGGATGCTCGGGATTGCGGCGCCGGCCGGCGACGGGCGGGCGCAAGACACCTTGCCCGTCACCATGCCCTGATGGGGTGATTGGCGAGCCGACGATTTGAGCGCACACTGGTCGCCAAAGGGAGAGGGGCGAAGATGCGCAAAGGTCTGTGGGTCGCGACGGTTTCGGTCGCCTGTCTGATTGCGCCCGTGGCGGTCGCCGACGCCACGGCGACGGCGGCGACCCTGGCCCTGATCACCAATCCGCAGGTCTGCGGCCGGGTCGGCGCCGTCGGCGATGTCCAGCCGACACGCGATATGGTCATGGCCCCAGGCTTCGGCGACGAGGGTTTCGCGGTCGATACGCAGAACCCCGAGGCCCAGGCCTGGTTCGACCATGGCGTGCGGCTGCGCTGGGCGTTCGAGCATTCGGAATCGGTGCGGGCGTTCAGGAAGGCGAGGCAGTTGGACCCGTCGTGCGGCATGTGCGCCTGGGGCGAGGCCTGGGCGATCGGGCCGAACCTGAATGGCGGCGGCGGCGATCCCGAATCGATCGCCGCAGGCCTGCGCGTCGCCCGTGACGCGCGGCGTCTGGCCCGCGACGCCACGCCGATGCAGCGCCAGATGATCGACGCGCTGATCCAGCGCTATTCCGGCAAGGAGAAGACCCGCGCCCTGCGTTACGCCCGTGCCATGGACCGGATCGCAAAGCGTCATGCCGACGATGTATCGGTCGCCTCGATCACCGCCGACGCCTGGATGCTCCAGCCCGAGGGCGAATGGTGGGACAAGGACGGCAAGGCGACCGATCCGGCCGTCACCCGCGCCATGGCGATCCTGGAGCACGCCCTGACGGTCAAGCCCAACGATCCGGGCGCCATTCACCTGTATATCCACCTGACCGAATGGTCGGACGATCCGCACAGGGCGCTGGCCTATGGCGAGCGGCTGGCCCTGCTGGCGCCGGGCGCCAGCCATCTGGTGCATATGCCGTCGCACACCTTCTATCGTGTCGGGCGCTACAAGGACGCGATGATGTCCAACGTCAACGCCGTGGCGCTGGACAAGAGTTACGACCAACTGGTCGGCCCGCCCGGCGGGATACGCGGCATGCGGCTGCATGCCCACAACATCCATTTCGGCATGGGCGGCGCCCTGATGGCGGGTGGGGCCGAGCGCGGGCTGGAGCTGGCCGACTGGTACATGGCGACCTATCCGCAGCTGGCGGGACCGCCCGAGGCGGGCGAGGACGGCTATGTCGTCTATCGTCAGGTGATGGCGGCGGACGCCTATGCGCTTTACGGCCGGTTCGGATCGGACGCCCAGGTCGCGGCGCTTGCCGAGCCGGACGTGGCCCGTCCGCTGATGCGGGTCGGCTGGCGCTATGCACGGGGCGAGGCGGCGGCGCGGCGCGGCGATGCGGCGACCGTTCGGGTCGAGGCCCAGGCCATCGCCGCCCTGCTGGCGGACAAGGCGTTCAAGGGCCCGATGGCGGATCGTCAGACCGGTTTCACCGAACTGTTCCAGAAGGTGCTGGAAGGTCGCGCGGCCATGATCGATCAGGACTATCCCGCCGCCATCGCCGCCTATGGGCGGGCGGCGGCGATCCAGGCCATGGCGCCCGAGGGCGGCGATCCGCCCATGATCTGGTATCCGACGCGGCGAAGCCTGGCCGCCGCCATGCTGGCGTCCGGCGATGCGGCGGGGGCCAAGGCCAAGATCGGCGAACTGCTGAAGGATTGGCCGAACGACCCGTACAGCTACTACGTCCTCTACCGCGCCGAACAGGCGCTGGGCGATGAGACCGCGGCCAATGACGCCCTGCGCCACGCCGGCGTCGAATGGATCGGCGGACAGATGAGTTTGGCCGAGGCATAGCGCCTCGGCCTCAGTTTTTTCAGCGCTTCGCCGCTTCGATCATTTTGCCGATTTCGGCCGGGTCGATGCCGGGGCTGGCCTTGCCGTTGACGAAGAAGGTCGGCGTGCCGCGCAGACGCAGGGCGGCGGCCGTGGTGTGGATGTCGGCGATGTGGCGGGTGGTGTCGGGCGCGGCGATCGCTGCCTTGGCGCGGTCCATGTCCACGCCATGCGCCGCCAGGATGGCGTCGATCGCTTCGATCGACAGCGCCCGCTCGGTCATCAGGCCGTCATAGACCTCTAGGTACTTGCCCTGCTGATGCGCGGCCAGGGCGGCGCGGGCGGCGTATTGCGAGGTGATGTCGTCGCCGCGGTCCAAGATGGGCCAGTCCTTGAAGACGAAGCGGACCTCCGGATGAGCAGCCATCAGGGCGCGATAGTCGTGGGCCACGGCCTTGCAGCCGGGGCAGCGGAAGTCGAAGAACTCGATCACCGTGACCTTGGCGTTCGCCGGACCGAAGGCCGGATCGCGGGCGTCGGGCGCCAGGAGGCCGGCGTTGGCGGCGGCGGCCTGGTTCGTCTCCTCGACGGCGGCCTCGGCGTCCTTGGTCTGGAGCGCCATCTGCGCCTCCTGCAAGACCTCGGGATGCTCCAGCAGATACGCACGCACGTTCGATCCGCCGGTCAGATAGGGCGCGGCTGAAAAGCCCAGCGCGATGACCGACAGGCCCAGGGCCAGATAGCCGGCGCGGCCGCCGCTGAGCCATCCTGGCTTGGCGGTCTTGGGTTCAGGCGCAGGCGTGGGGGCGTCGTCGGTCATTCAGGCTCGCAGTCGGCGGTAAGCATCAGTTGAGGGTGGCGGGCCGGCGCGCGGCGTCACGGCGGTCCAGGTCGTTGAGATCGTCGGGCGTGGCGCCCGAGGCGAGGACGATATCGACGGCGCGTCGCCATTCGATCGAGCCCGGATCCAGCATGGAGCGGGCGCGCAGGGCGAATTGGGTGGCCTGTTTCTCGTCCCCGCCGGCGAAATAGTATTCCGCCGAGGCCAGGCGCGCCTCGCCCTCCTTGCCTTGCGAGGCATAGGCCTGGGCCAGCAGTCGCCAGGCCATGGTGTTGTCCTTCTCGGCGACGACGGCGTGCTTCAACTGGTCGATGGCCTCGTCCAGCTTGGCCTTGTCGTTGGTCTCGATCAGGGCGTGGGCCAGGTTGACGCGCAGCAGGGGGGCGTCGGGCTTCAGGCGGACCGCCTCGCGGTGGGCGGCGACGGCCTCGGCCGGGCGGCCTTCCTCGAACAGGATCTGGCCCTTCAGTTCCTGGAAATAGGGGTTGTTCACGTCGCCGGCGATCAGCGCATCCACCGCCGTCAGCGCCTTGTCCGTCTGGCCGTCGCGATACCAGGCGATGGCCCGCGCATAGCGGCCGGGCAGGGAGGTGTCGGACGACGGATAGTCGCGCAGGGTGGCGTTCGGCGGATCCATGAAGGCGTGAATCTTGGCCAGGATCAGCGCGTGCTGGGCCATACGTTCGGGGCTGTCGCGATGGTCATAGTGCGGCTGTTCCTGCACATAGCGGCGCAGGCTCTCGATCCGGTTCGACGACAGGGGGTGGCTGCGGAAATAGGGATAGCGGCGGGCGTCGGAGAAGACCTCCTGCGAGCGGAAGTTCTCGAAGAAGGACACCAGACCGGCGCCGGATTCGCCGGCCGCCTCCAGCGCCCGCGCGCCCGAGATGTCGGCCTCGCCTTCCTGGCTCTGCATGTAATGCAGCGCGCCCAGAGCGCCGAAATACTGGCTGGAGCCCAGCAGGGCCACGCCTGCGTCCGGCGCGCCGGCGGCGATCGCCAGGGCGCCGAGCGCCATGGTCATGAACATGGGCTGTTTGCCGGCGTTCTCGGCCCCGTCGCGCAGGGTGTGGCGGTTCTTGATGTGGCCCGCCTCGTGCGCCATCACGCCCAGCAGTTCGCCGGGGGTCTTGGTGCGCAGGATCAGGCCGGTGTTGACGCCCATGATCCGCCCGCGGGTCGCAAAGGCGTTCAGGTCGTTGTCGTTGACCAGCAGGACTTCGATGTCGTTCGGGTTCAGCCCCATGGCCACGAAGACCGGGTCGGCCCATTCGCGCACGATGCCCTCGACCTCGGTGTCGCGGATCAGGCTTTGCGCGGAGGCCTGGTCGGCGACGGAAACAGCCATAAAGGCCGTCGCCGCCGCCGCCAGAACGCGGGATGCAGATCGGGGAAGCCACCTCATGGCTCTACTCCAACAACGACCGGCCCCCGCCTGTATCCAGACAGTCTAATCGTGACCGATCAGCGGCGCCACCACCCGCGCTTGGGCTTTTCGGGCGGTGCGACGATCTGGTTCGGGTCTTCGGCGATGATGGCCTGAACGTCGATCTCCGGCGTGGGGGCGACGAAGGGCTCGGCCAAGACGGCCTCGGTCACCGGAACCGCCGTCGGGGCGACTTCGGCCGGTTCGGCGGCCAGCGCCTCGTGCGGGGTCACGTCCAGCTCGACCGGCGCGCCTTGGACCGTGGCCTCGTTCGGCTCGATGGCGGTGTCGGGATGCGGCTCGGTCGCGATCTCGACGTTGGCGCCGGCCGACTTGCGACGCACGCGACGACGCTGAGGCTCAGGCGCGATGGCCGGGGCGGCCGTCTCGACGGTCTCGGTCGGCTCGACCATCACGGCCATCGGCGTCTCGGGCGAACCGTCGGGCGGCATGCCTTCGTTGGTGGCGCGGTTCTCGACCTTGATCTCGTGGCTGACGGAACCTTCGCCACGGCCGCGACCGCGACGACGGCGACGGCGCGAACGCCCGCCCTCCTCGCCGGAGCCTTCGCCGGCGCCGCTATGGGCGACGACATCCAGGCCTTCGCCCTCGGACTGAGCGAAGGCGGGGCGTTCAGACCGCTCATGGCGCTCGCCGCGTTCCGGGCGACCTTCCGAGCGGCCGGGGTTCAGCGGGTCGAACCAGACATAGGGGTCGTCCAGCGAAGGCGTGCGGCCGCGAACCCAGGTGTAGACGTCGCGCTCGCCATCCTCGCGGACGCGGCGACCGCCACGGCGACCACGGCGACGGCGACGGCCGTTTTCGTCTTCCTCATCATCCGAGGCGTCGTCGGCGCTGACCGTATCGACGGCCTCGACGTCGGAGGTTTCCTCGTCGCGACGACCGCCGCGACGGCGACGGTTGCGTCCACGACCGCGATCGCGACCGCCGTCGTGACGCTCCGAGCGTTCGCGCGGTTCGTCGTCGTCGTTGTCTTCGCGATCCAGGGACTCGACCGTGTCGTCATCGTCGTCGGCGATGATCTCCTCGTCGTCGTCCTCATCCTCGTCTTCGTACAGCGAGGCGTCGAAGTCGTCGTCGAGGTTGGGCATCTCGATCTCGGGCGCGACGAAGTCCTCGTTGGTCTCGGTGCGCTCGATATTGTGTTCGCCCTGACCCAGGCTGTCGTCGATCTGGACGATGACGTTCAGGCCGCGACGTTCAAGCAGCGACTGCAGATAGGCGCGCTTGTGGTTCAGTATGTACAGGCCGACGGCGGTGCAGACCTTCAGCACCACGACGCCCGCGCCGTTCTTGCCGGCCTCGATGTCGACTGCGCGCAGGGTCATCAGGGCGGCGGATTCCGCCGAACGGATGCGGCCCGTGCCCTGGCAGTGCGGGCAGGCTTCGGTCGCACCCTCGATTACGCCCAGACGACGACGCTGGCGGCTGATCTCCATCAGGCCGAAGGGCGAGATGCGGCCCATCTGGATGCGGGCGCGGTCGGAGGACAGGGCCTCCTTCAGCACGCGCTCGACGGCGCGGTTGTTCTTGCCCTCATCCATGTCGATGAAGTCGATGACGACCAGGCCGGCGAGGTCGCGCAGGCGCAGCTGGCGGGCGGCTTCCTCGGCCGCTTCCATATTGGTCTTGAACGCTGTCTGTTCGACGTTGCGTTCCTTGGTGGCGCGGCCCGAGTTGACGTCGATGGCCACCAGGGCCTCGGTCTGGTTGATGACCAGATAGCCGCCGGACTTCAGCGGCACGACCGGCTGATGGATCTGCGTCAGCAGTTCCTCGATGCCGTTGGCCGCGAACAGGGGGCGCGAACCGCGATACAGGTGAACCTTCTTGGCCTGGGCGGGCATCAGCACGCGCATGAAGTCGCGCGCTTCCTTGAAGCCCTCGACGCCCTCGACCTGGATGCCGTCGAAGTCCTTGTCGAACATGTCGCGCACGGCGCGGCGGACCAGGTTCTCTTCCTCGTAGATCACCGAGGGGGCGTGAGAGGCGAGGGTGGTTTCGCGGATCGTCTCCCACAGGCGCAGCAGATATTGATAGTCGCGCTTGATCTCGGCCTTGGTGCGCTTGGCGCCCGCCGTGCGGATGATCAGGCCCATGCCCTTGGGCACTTCCAGGGCCGAGACGGCGCTCTTCAGGCGGCGACGGTCCGAGGTGTTGGTGATCTTGCGGCTGATGCCGCCGCCCTTGCCTGTGTTGGGCATCAGGACGCAGTAGCGGCCGGCCAGCGACAGCCAGGTGGTCAGGGCCGCGCCCTTGGCGCCGCGTTCGTCCTTGACGACCTGGACCAGGAGGATCTGGCGGCGCTTGATGACGTCCTGGATCTTGTAGCGACGCATCAGGCGTCGCTTCAGCCGCTCTTCATCGGCCAAGGCCGATTCGGGATCGACGTCGTCGCCGGTCGATTCGCGGTCGAGATCGTCCTCGTCCTCATCGTCATGCGCCTCGGCCATGATGGCTTCGCGGTCGGCGACGGGAATCTGGTAGTAGTCGGGGTGGATTTCGTTGAAGGCGAGGAAGCCGTGGCGATTGCCGCCGTATTCAATGAAGGCGGCCTGCAGGCTGGGCTCTACGCGGGTGACCTTGGCGAGGTAGATGTTGCCGCGAAGCTGGCGCTTCGCACGGGATTCGAAATCGAATTCCTCAATCTTGCGCCCGTCCACGATGGCGACCCGGGTCTCCTCGGGATGCGCCGCATCGATCAGCATTGTCTTTGACATGGAAAGTCTCTCTCTGGCGCGCGCAGGCCGACCGTCCCGGATCTCCGGACAGGGTCATGGCGGCTCGCCGAATGAAGGTGAGGGCCAGCGCGCGCGACATCCCCTCGCCGAGAACGGCGAAGAAGGCTTGATCAAGCCGTTGGGGAACGCAGGCGGAAAGGCCCATTAAGTCGTCGGTCCTGAACCGGGCGCGCCAATCCCTTGGGAAGGCCGCGTCCCTGGTCCGCTCTTCGAACCATCGGCCAGGCCGGGGTGGTTCTAGGATTGGTGAAAGTCAACGCCGCGAGGAGGGCGCGCCAAGATTCGCAGAGGCGAAATCGGCGCGATCGGTTCGCGAGCGGTCACAGCATAGTCATGCAACGGGAGAATTAAAAGGCGCTCGCCTTAACCCCCTGAATACGAGCCTCTGTCATGATGAGGTTCAAGTAGGCTTAAACCGGGTTCGCCGACGCAGATGAGCGGTCGCGTTTTGACAGGTCTGATGCGCTGGGGCGCGAAGGAGTGGGCGATGACCGCCCTGGCCTTCGTGGTCATCTGCATGGTCGGTCTGTCCGCAACGCGCGGTTTCGCCTGGGGCGCGCAGGGCGATGTGCTGGCGGTGCGCTTCGGCGCCGATGGCGATCGGACCCGCGTCGTCATCGATCTGGACAAGACGGCGCAAGGACGCGTCATCGACGCGGGCGGCGAAGGCCGGGTGGTGCTGGCCCTCAGCGGTGTTGCGCCAGGGCGTGGTCTGAACGGTGGCGGTTCCGGTCTGGTGCGCTCCTATGAGGTCACTTCGTCTGGCGGTTCGTCACGTGTTCAGCTGGAACTGGCGCGCGGCAGCGAGATCGAACGGCGCTTCCTGCTGCCGCCCGGCGACGGCGTCAGCCATTATCGTTATGTCGTGGACCTGAAGGCGACGGGAGCCGCCGCGCGCGCCTCGACCACGCCGGCGCCGCGCGCCAGCGCGCCGCCGCGCCGCGCTGAACGCCCCCTGATTGTCATCGACGCCGGCCATGGCGGCAATGATCCGGGCGCCAGCGGCGCAAGCGCCCAGGAAAAGCAGGTCACTTTGGCCGCCGCCCTGGCGTTGAAGGCCGAGCTTGAGAAGAACGGCCGCTATCGCGTGCGCCTGACCCGGACCGACGACCGCTACGTCGATCTCTATCGCCGTGTTTCCATCGCGCGTCAGGCCGACGCCGATCTGTTCATTTCCTTGCACGCTGACGCCGGCGCCGACCCGGCGCTGCGCGGGGCCAGCGTCTATACCTTGTCGGAGCAGGGCGCGGGCCGGGCCGTGCGCGAGTTCACGCGCGGCGACAACTGGCACCGCGAGCTGCATCTGCCGGGGCGCGACCCGTCGGTGGATCGCATCCTGCTCGACATGACGCAACGTGCGACTCAGAACCGCTCGGCCCAGTTCGCGCGCGTCTTGCTGACCCATCTGGAGGGCTCGGACCATCCTCTCTTGCGCCGCAGCCATCGCGATGCGGGTCTGGCTGTCCTCCTGGCGCCCGACGTGCCGGCCGTGCTGCTGGAAATGGGCTTCATCACCAATCCCGAGGACGAGCGGCTTTTGACCGACGAGCGCGCGCGCCGTCGCCTGATGAAGTCGGTGGCGGACGGGATCGATCGCTATTTCCGCGAGCCGTCGAGCCCGATGATGGCTGCCGCGAACAGCCAGGCGGCCGGTCAGCCCTGATCCGGCGCAACCAAGCCGGCTGTCGCCGGTTTCCCGACCATGAAAAAAGCGATTGTCACGGGCGGATCAGGCCTGATCGGAACGGGCGTCTGTAGGGCCTTGCTGGCCAACGGATGGGAAGTCGCCTCCTTCGACCTGAAGCCGGGAGAGGGCGAAGCGCGTCACATCGACTGCGATTTGGGTGATGAGGACTCGGTCAAACAGGCGTTCGAGACGTTGGGCTGGTCGTCGCTGGACCTGCTGGTCAACAACGGCGGCATCGCCGATCCGGTGAACGGCCCGCTGGCTGAGCTGTCGCTGGCGGACTGGCGCAACACCATCGACAGCCATCTGACCGGCGCTTTTCTGATGAGCCGCGGGGCCATTCCGCTGCTGAACGAGGGCGGCGCCATCGTGAACATGATCTCGACGCGCGCCTTCATGTCCGAGCCGCACACCGAGGCCTATGCGGCGTCCAAGGGCGCGCTGTTCGCCCTGACCCACGCCCTGGCGATCAGCGAAGGGCCTCGGATTCGCGTGAACGCCATTGCGCCCGGCTGGATTTCGGATGGCGAGGATTTGCGTCCAGTCGATCACCAACAGCATCCGGTCGGCCGCGTCGGCCGCGCCGAGGATATCGCCGGGGCCGTGCTCTACCTCGCCGAAGCGAGTTTCGTGACAGGTCAGGTGCTGACCGTGGACGGCGGCATGACGCGCAAGATGATCTACGCCGACTAGGCCGTCAGGCCAGACCGGCCTTTTTCAGCGTCTTCCACGCCTTGATCACGCGTTGCAGCTTGGCCTCGGCGCTGCGGTCGCCGCTGTTGGTGTCGGGGTGAAACCGCTTCAGCAGCTCGTGATACTGAGCCTTGATCTTCGCCTTGTCGGCGCCCGGATCCAGATCGAGGTCGGCCAAGGCGGCGCGTTCCAGCTTGCCGATGCGGCGGTCCTCGGTCGCGGACTGCGGCGCCTGATCGCCCTTGCGACCGAAAAGGCCGAAGCTGTCGCGCCATGAGCCGGCGCCGGTGGTGTTCGAGGTGCCCATCTTGGCGGCGAAGGCGGCGGCCTCACGTGTGAACTTGCCGGCCTGCATCTCCCAGGTCGGGCGCCCGCCGGTCATGGCCTCGTTTTCCTGGGCGGCGCGGATCTGGCCTTCGCTCATGCCGGCGTAGAAGTTCCAGCCCTTGTTGTACTCGCCGGCGTGCGGCTGGCAGAACTCGTAGAAGTCGTTCAGCCGTTCGCGCGACTTGGGCGCCTTGGCCGCAGCAGCCCGGCGACAGTCGGGCCACTGGCAAGGCTTTTCGCCAGGCTTGAGGTGCAGGACGTCGGCCTTCGCCGCCTCTTCCTCGGGCTTGGGCGGCTTCACCCGAATGTCTGTGAAGCGCGGCTTGTATTGAAAGGAGGCGGACATCAGCCGAAGTGTAAGCCCGATTGGGACAGCATCAAGGAATCGATCATGTCTGAAGGGCCGGTGGCGACGATTATTCGTGCAAAACTGACGGCGGGGCTGTCGCCCTTGCGTCTGGAGGTCGAAGACGACAGCTGGCGCCACGCCGGACATCATCATGAAGGCGGAATGGACGCCAAGCCTGGCGGCGAAAGCCATTTCAATCTGGTGATCGTGTCCGCTGCTTTCCAGGGGCAATCGCGGCTGGCGCGACAGCGCGCGGTCAACGCCCTGCTGAAGGACGAGATGGCCGGACCAGTCCACGCCCTTTCGATCAAGGCCCTAACGCCGGATGAGGCGGGATGAGCGAAAGAACTGCGTTCACATCGTCTTAGAACCTTCGTCTTAGCGTCATCCGACCAAACAGAACGTGGGGATCTGGGCTTATGGTGGAATCCGATGGCGTCGTGAAGGCGCTCGAAGGCGAACAACGCGCCGGAGACGCGGCCCAGGCGCTGACCGCCATCCTGCAGACGCAGTATCTCCGCTACATGATCATCGCCTCGTGGGGCGTAGGTCTTCTCGGCACGGTGGGCCTGTGGCCGGCGCTATTGTGGTTCGGCGGCACCCTGGCGGCCGGGTCGCTGCGGGGAATCGTCGAACATCGTCTGAGCCATCGCGTCGGCACCAACTGGGGCGTGATTTTCCCGATCGTGGCCACGGTGACGACCGGCGCCTGGGCCATCGCGCCTCTGATGGCCTGGTTCTCGCCCACCGAGTTCGGACGCCCCCTGGCCCTCGCCCTGCTAATTTCTGGCTATGTGCTGGTCTTCGCCCAGCTTCGCAGCTCGCCGCGTCAGGCCCTGATCATCTCTTCGCCCTACGGCGCGGCCGCGACGATCATTCTGTTCAGCCTGTGGGGCACCAACGCCTTCTGGTCGATGCTGGCGGTCCTGCCGTTCACAGCTGCGGGTCTGTTCGTGCTGGTGACCATGACCCTGCTGCGCGAAGACCGCATCCGGGCCTTCCAGTCGCACCAGGCGCATCTGATCGAGGAGCTGGAAGCGGCCCGCGACAAGGCCAACGCCGCCAATGACGCCAAGTCGAACTTCCTGGGCGTGATCTCGCACGAACTGCGCACTCCCATGAACGGCGTGCTGGGCGCGGCCCAACTGCTCAGCGCGACACGACTGGAGACGACGCAGCGCGAATATCTGTCGATCATTCGCAACTCCGGCGACAATCTGTTGTCGCTGCTGAACGACATTCTCGACATGACCAAGATCGAGGCCGGCAAGATGAACTTCGAGGTCGTCGATGTCGCCGTCGACGGTCTGAACAAGCGCATCACCGGCCCCTTCGAGGCCCAGGCCGAAGCCAAGGGCTTGACGTTCGTCACGACCGTGGAAGGCGACATCCCGACGGTGGTGCGCGGCGATCCGCTGCGCGTCTGCCAGGTGGTGCAGAACCTGTTGTCCAATGCGGTCAAGTTCACCGAGGCCGGCGAGATCCACTATCTCGTGCGCGGACACCGCGTGTCGGATCAGCGCGTGCGGTTCGAGTTTGTCGTCCAGGACAGCGGCGCAGGCATTGCGGCGGCCGATCTGGAGCGGTTGTTCATGCCCTTCACCCAGGTCGACACCTCGTCCACGCGGCGCTTTGGCGGGACGGGTCTGGGCCTGACCATCGCACGGCGCATGGCCAACATCATGGGCGGCGACATCACCGTGACGTCCAAGCTAGCCGAGGGCTCGTGCTTCACCCTGGAAATCGAGGCCGAGGTCGTGGAATGGGCCAAGCCCGTCGCGGCGGCCGAGGTTCATGCCGAGATCGAGGGCGGCGAATCGCTGCGCGTCCTGGTGGTCGAGGATCACCCTGTGAACCGAATGATCCTGGAGGCCTGGATGAGCTCGGCCAGTCACGTTACCTCGACGGCCGAGAACGGCCAGATCGCGGTCGATATCGCCAAGGACCAGCCGTTCGACCTGATCATCATGGATGTGAACATGCCGGTGATGGACGGACTGACCGCGACACGCATGATCCGCGAAGGCGGCCAGAACGCCGGCACCCCCATCGTGGTCCTGTCCGCCTCGGCGCGTCATGAGGATCATGAGGCCGGGCTTCAGGCCGGCGCCGACGCCTATCTGAACAAACCGATCGATTTCGGCGCTCTGGCCGCCCTGATGGGGCGCGTCGGCGGTGGTCGCGATGCGGTCGCGCAAATGGCGCTGCCTTCGTCGGAGGCCTCGGTCGCCGCCTGATTGCGGCGATCCTGTGTTCCCGACATGAACCTGGGCCGATGACGCCGGTTCAGGTGCGCCTCAGTCGCCGTGCTCCATAACTGCATCCAAGCCGACGTTCTTCGGCGCAGATGGAGACAAGATCATGAAAAAGATCCTGACCACCGCAATCGCTTCGGTCATGGCCGCCGGCGCGCTGGGCGCTGCTGGCGCAGCGTCGGCCCAACCCATGCCGCCCCACGGTCCGCATGGTCCCGCCGCACGCCACGGTCCGGGTCCTGACCACTACGATCGTCGGGACTATCGCCAGGATCGCCGCGACTACCGCCGCGAGCTTCGTGAGGATCGTCGCGACTATCGCGAGCAGCGACGCGCCTATGAACGTTGGCAGCGTGCGGAACGTCGTTACAACGCCCCGCGCTATGTCCCGCCGCGCGGCTATGCGGTTCGCACCTGGAGTTATGGCCAGCGGATGCCGTCCTACTACCGGACCAACGCTTATGTGGTGAACGACTACAACCGCTATGGCCTGCGTGCGCCGCCCCGTGGCTACCAATACGTCCGCAGCGGTAATGACGTGGTGCTCGCCGCCGTCGCCGGCGGCCTGATCACCGCCGTGATCGCCGGACTGTTCAACTGATCTGCTGAGGATTTGAGATACGCCCCGGAGGGAAACCTCCGGGGCGTTTTTCGTTGTGAAGAGGACGGCGACGCTTCCGGCGCCCAAGATGGATGACGATGCGCGCCTTCGCCGAGCTACTGGACCGCCTGTCCCTGACGGCCTCGCGCAATGCGAAGCTGGTGCTGGTGCGCGATTATCTGAGGGCGACGCCCGATCCGGACCGGGGATGGGCGCTGGCGGCCCTGACCGGGGACCTGACGTTCGACGCGGCCAAGCCGGCCATGATCCGAAAGGCGGTCGAAGGCCGGGTCGACAGCGTGCTGTTCGGCTGGTCCTACGACTATGTGGGGGATCTGGCGGAGACGGTGGCCCTGATCTGGCCCGTGACCCCGGACCATCGGCCAAACCGCGAGCCCGAATTGGCCGAGGTCGTCGAGGCGCTAAGGACCGCGACGCGGACGGAGGTGCGCGGTCTTCTGGAAGGCTGGCTGGATGCGCTGGAGCCGAAAGGGCGCTGGGCGCTGCTGAAGCTGATGACCGGGGCCTTGCGCGTGGGCCTGTCCGCGCGACTGGCCAAGACGGCGGCGGCGATGATGCGCCCGGATGCGGTGATGGCGCCGCCTTCGCCGGACGGCGACGAGGCGCAGATGACGCTGGAGGCGTTGGATGCCGCTGCCATCGAGGAGGTCTGGCACGCGGTCGAGCCGCCCTACGCCGATCTGTTCGCCTGGCTGGAGGGCAGGGCGGAGCGGCCCAGCCCGGATGCGCCCGGCCGTTTCCGACCCGTCATGCTGGCGGTCGCCATCGATGAAGCGGTCGATCTGCCCAAATTATCGCCGGCCGACTACGCCGCCGAGTGGAAGTGGGACGGCATACGGGTTCAGGCGGTGCTGGAGGGCGAGGTCCGCAAACTCTATTCCCGCACGGGCGACGAGATTTCGGCCGCCTTTCCCGACGTGATGGCGGCTTTGGCGTTCGAAGGCGCGATCGATGGCGAGCTGATTGTCTGGCGCGACGGGGCGGTCGCGCCGTTCGGGGACTTGCAGCAGCGCCTGAACCGCAAGTCGGTGGACGCCAAGGCGATGCAGGCCTTTCCGGCGGCGGTCGTCGCCTATGACCTGCTGGCCCAGGATGGCGAGGATCTGCGCGGCCTGCCGCTGCGCGAGCGTCGGGCGCGCCTGGAGGCCCTGGTCAATGGTCATACCGGCGAGCGACTGCATCTGTCGCCGGTGGTCGATTATGCCGATTGGGATCAGTTGGCACGGTTGCGAGCCGATCCACCGGTCGGGGCGGCGGCCGAGGGGCTGATGCTGAAACACTGGGACAGCCCCTATCTGGCGGGGCGACCCAAGGGGCCGTGGTTCAAATGGAAGCGCGACCCGCACGTCATCGACGCCATCCTGATGTACGCCCAGCGGGGGCATGGGAAACGCTCGAGCTTCTATTCCGACTACACCTTCGGCGTCTGGACGCCAGAAGGCGCGCTGACGCCGGTGGGCAAGGCCTATTTCGGCTTTACCGACGAGGAGTTGAAACAGCTCGACAAGTTCGTGCGCGATCACACCATCGACCGGTTCGGGCCGGTGCGGTCGGTGCGGGCCGAGCGGGACTTCGGCCTGGTGCTGGAGATCGCCTTCGAGGGACTGAATCGCTCGACCCGGCACAAGTCGGGCGTGGCCATGCGCTTCCCGCGCGTCAGCCGCATTCGCTGGGACAAGCCGGCGCGAGAGGCAAACACCATCGACGACGTAATGGACCTGCTGGACGCTATCGAAAGCGGCGGCGGGCGGATCGCAAAGGCCTGAAATCGGGCTTTCGGGGGTTCCAATCGTCGCGTCAGGCGTTAGACCCGACCTCATGTCTCTGCCTATTTCCAACGAAGTCGCCGACGCGGTGGCCGCGGGCCGCAAGGCCGTTTCGATCGATGCCGCCGTGATCGCCAAGCTGACCGACATGGCAGGTGATTTCGCGATCAACCTGACGATCGCCATCCTGATCTTCGTTCTCACCGTCTTTGCGGCGAAATGGGCGGCGCGCGGGGCGCGAAATACGCTGTCGAGGGTCAGGGGCTTCCGCCACGATCCGACGGTCCTGAGCTTCGCGGTACAGGTCGTGCGGGTGGTGGTGTTCATCATCGGCATGATCGCCGTGCTCCAGCGCCTGGGTGTTCAGACGACCTCGATCATCGCCGTGCTGGGCGCGGCGTCCTTGGCGGTAGGTCTGGCGTTGCAGGGCACGTTGTCGAACGTGGCGTCGGGGATCATGCTGCTGGTGCTGCGGCCCTACCGGGTCGGCGACGTCGTCGATGTCGGCGGGATGAGCGGCACGGTGCAGCGACTGGATCTGTTCACGACCCAACTTTCCAACGCCAATAACCACAAGATCGTCATTCCGAACTCCAAGGTCCTGAGCGACCCGCTGACCAATCTGACCGGCCAGCAGACGCGCCGGATCGAGATCAACTTCACGGTCGGCTATGGCGACGATCTGAACCAGGCGCGCTGCGTCCTGGCGGATATGGCCGCCGCACACGACAGGGTGTTGCACGATCCCCATCCCTGGACCGGCGTGACGGGCCTGCTGGACAGCTCGGTGCAGGTGACGCTGCACGCCTGGGTCAAGGTCGGCGACTGGTGGCAGACCCAGGCCGATCTGATGCAGGGCGGCAAGGAGGCGCTGGACGCCGCCGGGATCGAGATTCCGTTCCCGCATCAGGTCGCCGTGCCGTATGGCGATGAGGATGTGGTCCCGGTCGTGCGCGTCCGCACGGTCGATGACGATACGGCCGATCTGAAGGCGACGAACCGTTGATGCGTTACGATTTCGGCTCCGACAACACCGCCGGCATGGCGCTGAGCGCCATCGAAGGCCTGGTGCGCGCCAACAAGGGATTTGTTCGCGCCTATGGCGCAGACGAGGTCACCGCCCGCGCCGCCGACCAGATTCGCCAGCGTCTGGATGCCGACGCCGAGGTGCGTTTTGTTTTCAGCGGGACGGCGGCCAACGCCATCGCCCTGTCGATGCTGGCCCAACCCTATGAGGCGGTGCTGGCGCACCATGCGGCGCACATCTGCACCGACGAGACGGGCGCGCCGGGATTCTTCGGTCACGGCGTCGGCCTGATCGGACTGCCGGGGTTCTCGGGCAAGATCGATCCGCTTGCCCTGCAGGCGCAGTTGGGCGAACCCGAAGTCGGGCATCGTCAGCCGCCCGCCGCCCTGTCGCTGACCCAGGCCACGGAATATGGCTCGGTCTATACCGAGGAAGAACTGCGCCACCTGATCGAACCGGCCAAGGCGTTGGGCTATGGCGTCCACATGGACGGAGCGCGCCTGACCAATGCGGTCGCCGCCGGTTTCGATTTGAAGGACATTCCGCGCCTGGGCGTGGACGTGCTGGTGTTCGGCGGGGCTAAGGCGGGTGCCAACTGCGCCGAGGCGATCGTGCTGTTCGACAAGAGCTTGGCGCGGCGACTGAACAATCGGCTCAAGCAGGCGGGCCAGACGTCATCCAAGACGCGTTTGTTGTCGGGTCCGATGCTGGGCTTGCTGGAAAGCGGCGATTGGGAATCGGGCGGCGCCCACGCCAATCTGATGGCGCAGCGGTTGGCGGCGGGCATCGCGGGGCGGTCGCCCTTCGTCCTGGCCCATCCGGTGGAGGCGAACGCCGTCTTCGTGCGGATGCCGCCAGAGGCGCATGCCCGCCTGAATGAAATGGGCTGGGCCTGCTACGCCTTCGATGACGGTTCGGTGCGCTTCGTCTGTTCGTGGGCGACGCAGGAAGCGGCTGTGGACGAGTTGATCGAGGCGCTCGCCGGTCTGGGCTGAGCGACTAATCCCCGTTCGCGCGCCAGCGTGGCCTTTCCCCGGTCGCATTGGCTTTCCATATGCGGATCATGGCGATACGAGGCGAACGCTCCGGCGGCAGGCGTGACCCGATGGTCAAGGCGCAGCAAGCGGGGAGCCCACAGGACAAGACGGACGGACCCCCGACGCTGACGGCGTTGGCGGACCTTGCGCGGCTGGTGGCCCGATCGGGCGCACCGCACCTGAAACTGCGGCTGATCTCGGCCATCCTTCTGACGCTGGCGGGCAAGGGGCTGGGCGTCATGGCGCCGCTGGTGCTGGGCGCGGCGGTCAACCGTCTGGCGGCGGGGCAGGGTGCGGCGACCGCCGTCGGCCTGGGCTTTGCGGCCTTCGCCATCGGCTGGACGCTTGTTCGGTTCCTGTCGGCGGCCTCGCCCCTGATCTCCGACGTCGTATTCGCGCCGGTGCGTGCCGCCGCCCAGCGCGCGACGGCGGCCGAGGCGTTCGCTCATGCGCTGAGCCTGTCGCTGGACTTCCACCAGACCAAACGCTCGGGCGCCTTGTCGCGGACGATGGACCGGGGATCGCGCGCGGTCGATTTCCTGCTGCGCATCCTCGCCTTCAACCTGGTCCCAACCGGGGTGGAACTGGTGCTGGCGGCCGGGGTGCTGGGCGCCAAATACGACTGGCGCTTCGCCGCCGTCGCGGTGGTCGTGGTCGTCATCTACACCGCCGCCACCTTCGCCATGTCCAACTGGCGGCTGGAGCATCGCCGGATCATGAATGCGGCCGATTCCGAGGCCGCTGGCGTCTCGGTTGACGCCCTGCTGAACTATGAGACGGTCAAGTCGTTCGGCGCCGAGACGCGCGCGGCTCAGACCTATGACCGGGCGCTGGGCGACTATGCCGAGGCGTCGCTGAAGGCCAACAGTTCGCTGAACATGCTGAACGGGATGCAGGCCCTGGTGATGAACCTGGGGCTGGGCGTCATGGCGGTGATGGCCGGGTTCGAGGCGGCGGCCGGGCGGATGGGACCGGGCGACGTGACGGCGGCGGTGCTGATCATGATCTCGCTGTATGCGCCGCTGAACATCCTAGGCTTCGCCTATCGAGAAATTCGTCAGTCCTTCATCGACATGGAGGAGATGCTGAAGGTGACGCGACAGACGCCGCAGGTCGCCGATGCGCCGAACGCCGTCGCCCTGCCACGGCCGGTCGATGCGCGCGGGGCGTCGGTAGCGTTCGAAGCCGTCGGCTTCCGCCACGACGCGCGGGCCAATGGGCTGGAGGACGTCAGCTTCTACGCTGCGCCTGGCACCACGACGGCGCTGGTCGGGCCCTCGGGCGCGGGCAAGTCCACCATTGTCAAACTGGCGCTGCGTCTGCTCGATCCGCAGGAGGGGCGCGTGCTGATCGACGGCCATGACGCGCGTGAGGTGACCCAGGCCTCGCTGCGATCGGCGGTGGCGCTGGTGCCTCAGGATGTGGCGCTGTTCAACGACACCCTGGCCGCCAACATCGCCTTCGCCCGGCCCGAGGCGGATGAGGCGCAGGTGTGGGCGGCCGCGGAGGCGGCGGAACTGGCCGACTTTATCCGCGGCTTGCCGGATGGGATGCAGACCAAGGTCGGCGAACGGGGGCTGAAGCTGTCGGGCGGCGAACGTCAGCGGGTGGGCATCGCCCGAGCCCTGTTGGCCGATCCGTGCATCCTGATCCTGGACGAGGCCACCAGCGCCCTGGACAGCCGGACCGAGGCGGCGATCCAGAAGACCCTGCGCAAGGCCAGGAATGGCCGCACGACCCTAGTGGTCGCACACCGGCTGTCGACCGTGGCGGACGCGGACCAGATTATGGTGCTGAAGGCCGGGCGGATCGTCGAACGCGGCGGGCACCACGAACTGGTGGCCCGACAAGGCGGGGAATATGCGGCGCTGTGGCGCAAACAGACGCGTGGCGGCAAGACGCCTCAGATGGCCGACTGATCGGCGGCCGGCAGCTTCTTTCGTAGAACCTCATGCAGGTTCGTCAGGATGGCGGTCCGCGCGGCCTGCTCTTGCGGCGGCAGCGCCAGCAACAGCTTCATCGCCTGGGCATGGACCGTGGCGATGCGCCAGTCGAACCCGCCCTGGCGCGGCGCGGCGTCCAGCAGGTCGCACAGGCCTTTGGCCGCGGTGCATAGGTCGTCCATCGAGAAGGGGCTGGCGGCGTCAATGATCTGGCTTGAGGCGGAATAGGCCAGATCCAGCCGCATCGGCTCGATCAGGTTCGGATCGGGCTTGGCGAGGAGCACCGCGATATTGTCGCCGATGATGGCGCGGGCCTGATCCTGAAGTCCGTCCAGATTGGCGCGGGCCTGGGCCAGGGCGACCCCGACGCTGACGCCGCCGGGGCGATCCAGCATCTCGGACAGGCGCGACTTGCGTTGGTTGTGGGTGATGACGGTCATAGGGCCAGACTCTCCATCCCCTTCGCCTTTCGAATCATGTCGGCGCGACGTTCCACGCCTTCATAGCCGGTGTGCCGGAACCGGCGATCCGGCCCCAGATAATCGCCGACCTCCAGGAAGGGCCGGCTGTCGCGCGCCACCCACAGGATACGCTCCAGCAGAAGCGCCGGGCTGAAAGGCTTGGTGACGACGAAGTTGGCGCCGCAGTCCCGCGCCTCGGCGACGCGCCCGCGACGAATGTGGCTGGCGGTCATGATGACGGGGGTGAAGGCGTTGGGATTGGGGCCAGAGCGGCGCAGCCAGCGCACCAGTTCGAACCCGTCGATGTCGGGCATGTCGGTGTCGACGACCAGCAGATCGACGGGTTTGTCGGTCAGCAGCTTCTTGGCTTCCATGCCCGTGCCGCACGCATAGGTCGGGCGGATGCCGAAACCGGTCAGGGCGTTGGACGTCAGGGTCAGCGAAAACGGCGAATCGTCGACGATCATCGTGATCGCGCCGGCCAGGTTGAAGACGGCGCTTTCACGCAGGGACTCGCCGCCGCTCATGGCGCAAAGGCCCCAGTCTGTCGCGCCGCTGAACTCATGGCCGGTCGCAAACCCCGATGCCTCTGAACGAAGCGCCGAGCTTGGCAGACGAGGGTGGATGCTGCGTTAACGTTGGTCGGCCAAAGCGACCGGGCGTCAGAGGGCGCCGATGGCGTAGAAGCGATCCGCGCGACGCTTCTTGATCTGCTGGGGCGTCAGGCCGTCGAAGCCCTTCAGCTCTTCGGCCAGAACGTCGCCGACATTGGCCATGGCCGTATCGCGATCGGTATGAGCGCCGCCGACAGGCTCGTCGATCAGGCGATCAACGATCCTCAACTGCATCAGGTCCGGGCCGGTGATCTTCATCGCCATGGCCGCATCCTTGGCCCGCGCGCCGTCGCGCCACAGGATGCCGGCGGCGCCCTCGGGCGAGATGACCGAATAGATCGAGTGTTCCAGCATCAGCACGCGGCTGGCCGCCGCGATGGCGATGGCGCCGCCCGAGCCGCCTTCGCCAGTGATGGTGGCGATGGAGGGCACGCCCAGGGTCAGGCAGCGCTCGGTCGAGCGGGCGATGGCCTCGGCCTGGCCGCGCTCCTCGGCGCCCAGGCCCGGATAGGCGCCGGCGGTGTCGATGAAGCTGAGGACCGGCAGGCCGAACTGTTCGGCCATGTCCATCAGACGCACGGCCTTGCGATAGCCCTCGGGCCGCGCCATGCCGAAGTTGTGAGTGATGCGGGTCGCAGTGTCGTGACCCTTTTCGTGGCCCATGATGACGACCGGACGACCGCGGAACCGGGCCAGACCGCCCAGGATGGCCTGATCGTCGCCGAACTGACGGTCGCCGTGCAGTTCGTTCCAGTCGGTGAACAGGCTCTGGACGTAATCGATGAAGTGCGGGCGCTGCGGATGGCGCGCGACCTGGGTCTTCATCCAGGGGTCGAGGCCGGCGTAGGTCTTCTTGCGCAGCTGCTCGGCCTTTTTGCGCAGGCCCTCGATCTCGTGATCGATGTCGCCCGAGGTGTCGGCCAGCAGCGACAGCTCCTCGATCTTGGCTTCCAGATCGGCGATCGGCTTTTCGAAGTCGAGATAGTGCGTGGCCATCAAGGCGTCCGGGAACTGCAAAC
Source organism: Brevundimonas sp. SPF441 (assembly GCF_009661015.1). Taxonomy (NCBI): domain Bacteria; kingdom Pseudomonadati; phylum Pseudomonadota; class Alphaproteobacteria; order Caulobacterales; family Caulobacteraceae; genus Brevundimonas; species Brevundimonas sp. SPF441. The sequence goes on from NZ_WJWX01000016.1 coordinate 47,672, forward strand.
GGGCGAAAGCGCCCTTGGGGAAGGCGCGCGAACCTAGAGAGGTCAACGCCGCCGGGCAAGCGGCGGTTCAGTCGTCGCGCGCCAAGGGGTGGTTTTGGTGGACGACCTGGGCCAGGCGGTCGGTGGCGACGTGGGTGTAGATCTGGGTCGTGGCGATATCGACGTGGCCCAGCAGGGTCTGGACGACGCGCAGGTCCGCGCCGCCTTCCAGCAGGTGGGTGGCGAAGGCGTGGCGTAGGACGTGGGGGCTGACGCGGGCGGGGTCGATGCCGGCCGTGATCGCCGCCTCGTCCAACAGTTGGGCGAAACGGCGCGGGGTCAGGTGGCCGGTGCGGCCGGAGGAGGGGAAGAGCCAGGGACTTTCGGGCGCCTCAGGCTTTCGCCCATCCTTGCCTTTGAGTCTGGCGTCGCGCGCGACGAGCCAGGCCTTGATCGCTTCGCGGGCGGAGGCGTTGAGGGGGGCTAGTCGCTCCTTGCCGCCCTTGCCGCGCACGATCAGATAGGCGGGGTCGCGCCGTACGGCCTCGACTTTGAGCCCCAACAGTTCGGATACCCGCAGGCCGGAGGCGTAGGCCATCTCGACCAGGGCGACCAGGCGCAGACCCCCCGCCGCGTCACGGGCGGCCGAGGCGGCCAGCAGGGCGTCGATCTCGGCGCGACTCAACACCTTGGGCAGGGACCGGCCCTGTTGGGGGGCGTCAAGGCGGCGCGAGGGGTCGTCGGTGCGCCATCCTTCGGCCAGGGCGAAGCGGTAGAACTGCCGCGCTGACGAGCGGCGACGGGCGGCGGTAGCGGCGGACAGGCCGCGCCGCGACAGGTCCGCGAACCAGGCCTCGAGCGCCTCGGCGTCGGCCTTCATCAATCCGCCGGCGTCCGACAATGCCATCTCCGCGTCCGCCAGATCGCGACCATAGGCGGACAGCGTATGGGGCGAGGCGTCGCGTTCGACTGCCATCATCTCCAGAAAGGCCTCGATCTGGGGCGTCATGCGGCGATCCGTGGCCTGAACGACTGGCGCAGGGTCAGGCTTGGTGTAGAGGTTTTCTGGATCATGCCTGCCCGCGCCGCCGCCTTCGCCTTCCTCTCGACCGACCGTTCCGCCGGAGCCGCCGGATGAGGCGGCGTGCGAATCCGGGTCCGACCCGCACCATAGCCCTGGTGGGCCTGATGGGGGTGGGCAAATCGTCGGTCGGTCGTCGGCTGGCCAATCGGCTGCGACTGCCGTTCGCGGACGGGGATGTGGAGATCGAGGCGGCGGCCGGGATGACGGTCTCCGAAATTTTCGCCGCCCTGGGCGAGGCCGAGTTCCGCGCGGGCGAGGCGCGGGTGATCCGCCGCCTGCTGGAGGGCCCGCCCATCGTGCTGGCGACCGGCGGCGGGGCGATGATGAACCCGGAGACGCGGGCGCTGCTGAAGGCCAAGGCCGACACGGTCTGGTTGAGGGCCGATCTGGCGGTCATCGCGGAACGGGTGGCGCGGCGCGACACGCGGCCCCTGCTGCGGGGCAAGGATCCGCTGGAGGTTCTGACGAGCCTGGCCGAGGCGCGCTATCCCATCTACGGCGAGGCCGATGTGACCGTGGACGTCGGGCAGGGCTCGCACGGCCAAGCGGTGGACGCCATTCACAAGAACCTGCGCCGACACTGGCGCCAGAGACGACGCACGGAGACCCCGCAATGACGATCATTCCGGTCAGCGGCGGGGCCTTTGCGGCCTATGACGTGGTGGTGGGGCGCGGGCTGCTGGCGCAGGCCGGCGCCCACATCGCGCCGCTGGCCAAGGGGCGGACGGTCATCGTCACCGACGAGACGGTTGCGGGCATCCACGCCCAGGCCCTGACCGCGTCGCTGACGGCGGCGGGCGTGACCAGCGAGATCGTGGCCGTGCCGGCAGGCGAGGGCTCCAAGTCCTTCGCCGAGCTGGAGCGCGTCCTGGATCGGCTGCTGGAGATCGGGCTGGACCGCAAGGATGTGGTGATCGCTTTGGGCGGCGGGGTCGTCGGCGATCTGGCCGGGCTGGCGGCGGCCCTGTTCATGCGCGGCATCGACTTCGTGCAAATCCCCACCACCCTATTGGCCCAGGTCGACTCGTCTGTCGGCGGCAAGACAGCCATCGACACCCCGCGCGGCAAGAACCTGGTCGGCGCGTTTCATCAGCCGCGTTTGGTGCTGGCGGATGTCGACGTGCTGGCCACGCTGCCGGAACGCGAGGTGAGGTCGGGCTGGGCCGAGGTGCTGAAGCACGGGCTGATCTGCGACGCGCCCTTCTTCGACTGGCTGGCGGGCGAGGGGGGTGCGGGCGCGCAGGGTGATCCGGCGGCGCTGGAACGGGCGGTGATCCGCTCGGTCGAGATCAAGAGCGCGGTGGTCGGCGAGGACGAGAAGGAGACGGGGCGGCGCGCCCTGTTGAACCTGGGCCACACCTTCGGCCATGCGATCGAGACCGAGGTCGGCTTCGACGAAGGGGCGCTGGCGCACGGCGAGGCGGTGTCGCTTGGCTGCTGCATGGCCTTCCGATATTCGGCGCGTGAGGCCTTGTGCTCTGCGGACGACGTGGCGCGGGTCGAGGCGGTGGTCGCGGCGGCGGGTCTTCCGACGCGGCTGGATCAGGCGGGATCGTTCGCGGCCGACCGTCTGCTGGCCTTGATGGCGGGCGACAAAAAGGCCGAGGGCGGGGCGCTGACCCTGATCCTGGCGCGCGGCATCGGCCAGGCCTTCGTCGGCAAGGGCGTGGATGCGGCCAAGGTGCGGGCCTTCCTGATCGAGGAGGGCGCGACCGCGTGATGCAGATCGCCTCGGTCCCTCTGGAGGATCGCTTCGTGCGGCTGGAGCCGTTCGAGGAAGGACTGGAAGCCGAGGTCAAGGCCGCGCTGGATTGCGATCCCGAGGCCTGGAGCATCATGGTCGCGCCCGCCTATGGCGATCATTTCGAGGCGTGGTGGAACGCCGCGATGGCGGCGATGCAGGCGCAGACGCGGATCGCCTATGCGGTGCGGCGGCGCTCGGACGGGGCGGTGGTCGGGACGACGAGCCTGTATGAGATCAACCCCGCCTATCGCCGCTGCGAGATCGGCTCGACCTTCTATCGGCCCGAGGCGCGGGGCGGGGCGATCAACCCGGCTTGCAAGCGGCTGTTGCTAGGGCATGCCTTCGACGCGGGCGCGGTGCGGGTCGAGATCATCACTGACACCGTCAACGCCCAGAGCCAGGCCGCGATCCTGAAGTTGGGCGCCAAGGCCGAAGGCGTGCTGCGCAAGCACAAGATCACCTGGACCGGCCGGGCGCGCGACACCGCCATGTTCGCCGTCATCGACGACGACTGGCCCTCAGTGCGCGACGGGTTGGATCGACGGTTAGCCGCCTTCGATTAGTCGACCGCGCGGCATTCCGTCGGCTGGCGGCCTTCGACGGACCAGGTGGCCAGGACGCCCTTGCCGCGCAGTTCGACGTTGGAGGCGCGGTACCATATGCCGTCGGCGGCGCGCTCCTGATACAGGTCGATGGCCTCGCCGGACGAGTTGCGAATGGTGGCCATCTGGCGCGGGTTGTCGAAGTCGACTGACAGACGCTCGCCATTGTCGCAGAGATAGACGGTGTGGACGACGCGGTTCAGGGTGCGGTCCTGGATTTCGGCGCCGGTGCGCTGGCGGGCGGTCTGGGCCTCAATGGCGCGTTCCTTGACCTCGTCGCCAGTGCGCGGCGCCTTGTCGGGGTCGGCGCCGCAGGCGGTGAGGAGGGCCAGGGCGGCTAGGCCGCTGAACACGATCGACTGCGGCAGATCCGGCTTGAACAAGGTCTTTTCCCTCCACGGCCCCGCCCAACGGCGCAGCTTTTCGCGGCGTTCTAACGTGCGCCGCCTGTCGCCGTTCCCCGTCTTTGACGGAAGAAGGATTTCAGCAGCGACGACGCCTCGGCCGCCAAAAGGCCTGAGTCCGTGGTCGGGCGCCAGTGGCAGGTGGGTTGTTCGAACAGACGCGGGCCGTGGATGACGGCGCCGCCCTTGGGATCGTCGGCGGCCCAGACCACGCGGCCGATGCGGGCATGGCTGATGGCGCCGGCGCACATGGCGCAGGGCTCCAGCGTCACATAGAGCGTCAGGCCGGTCAGGCGATAATTGTCCAGCGCCGTCGCCGCGCGCCGCAGTGCGACGATCTCGGCATGGGCGGTGGGGTCGTGGGCCGCAATCGGACCATTGGCGCCGGTCGAAATTACCTCACCTGAAGCAGGATCGACAAGAATTGCGCCCACGGGCACCTCTCCTGCGTCCGCCGCCGCTTGCGCTTGGTCCAGCGCCATGCGCATGAACCGCTCATCATGGTCCGCCATACAGACGACAACGACAAGAAGCCCCGCGCCCGTCAAGACGAACGGTCGCCCCGGCCCTTTAAATCCTCCGGTCCCCGCAAGAGCGGCGACGGGACGAGATCATTCGGCGACAAGCCGCGCGGCCCTCGCGAAGACGGCGCCAAGCGGTTCGGCGACAAGGCCGACCGCCCCCGCAGCGACAAGCCCCGCAGCGACCGGCCCCGCACCGACAAGCCGCGCAGCGACGGGGGCGGCAAGGACGGCAAGTCCAAGACGCCGGACACGCCCCTGCGCGCCGAGCGAATCGCCAAGACCATGGCCCGCGCCGGCATCGCCTCGCGCCGCGAGGTCGAACGGCTGATCGGTCTGGGCAAGGTTGCGGTCAACGGCCGCATCCTGGATACGCCCGCGACCCTGGTGACGCGCGACGACGTGATCACGGTGGACGGCAAGCCCATCGGTTCGACCCAGGCGACGCGGGTCTGGCGCTATCACAAGCCGGCGGGCCTGTTGACCAGCCACAGCGATCCGACGGGACGACCGACGGTGTTCGACGCCTTGCCGGCCGGCTTGCCGCGCGTGATTTCGGTCGGACGGCTCGACCTGGCGACCGAAGGCCTGCTGTTGCTGACCAACGACGGCGAGCTGAGCCGGGCGCTGGAGCTGCCTTCGACCTCGCTGGTGCGTCAGTACCGGGCGCGGGCGCGGGGCAAGATCACCCAGGAACAGCTGGACGCGCTGAAGGACGGCGTGGTCGTGGACGGCGTCTCCTATGGTCCCATCGAGGCCAAGCTGGACAAGGCCAAGGAGTCCAAGTCCGAAGACGGCAAGGCGCCGGCGAACCTGTGGATCTCGGTATCGATCACCGAGGGCAAGAACCGCGAAGTTCGAAAGGTGCTGGAGTCCGTCGGCCTGACGGTCAACCGGCTGATCCGTCTGGCCTACGGCCCGTTCCGCCTGGACGTGCTGCCGGTCGGGTCGGTGGAAGAGGTCGGGCCGCGCGTGATCCGCGAGCTGCTGTCCGACTACATCCGGTCCGAGAACCTGCCGACCGGCAATACGGTCGAGACGCCCGCGCCCATCCCCGGTCGTCGGGTGTCGACGCCCATCGTCAAGGGCCGGTCGGGTTCGGCCATGTCGGATCCGTCGCGCAAGCCCAGCCGCGTTCGGGCCGCCGAAACAGCCCAGGCGGACGCGGTCGAACGCCGCGAGCGTCCGCCCAAGAAGGAAGGCTGGGCCAAGGCCGCGCCCAAGTTCGAGCATTCCAAGAGCTTCAAGCCGCGCGAACGCACCGCGCCCGCCGTTGATCGTCCGGCGCGTGAGGATGGAGATCGGCCAAAACGCGCCTTCAAGCCGCGCGACGACCAGTTTATCGACGATCGGCGCGGCAAGCCCGGCGCCAAGCCGGGGGGACGCGCCGGTTCCGGCCCCCGCGCAGGCGGTCCCGGCGGAAAGCCGACCGGCGGCCGCGACTTCAAGCCTCGCACGGGCGGCGGCGGCAAGCCGGCCGGTCCGTCTGGAACGAGCGGACGCGGGCCAGGCGGCAAACCGCGCACGCCCCGCTGAGGATCGCCGCCGAGGACTGAGCAATGACGATCTCGACCGGGCGGTGCCTGTGCGGCGCCGTCACCTTCACCGCGACGCCGAACGGCGGGATGCACGCCTGCCACTGCCCGACCTGTCGGCGGCAGTCGGGCGGCATCCTGTTCAGCGTAGACTGCGGCGACAGCGTCGCGGTCACGGGCGAGGTGGCGACCTATGTGTCGTCCGACTGGGCGACGCGGCAGTTCTGCCCCGCCTGCGGGACCGGCCTGTTCTGGCTATCCAACGACGGGGCGATCACCATGGTCTCGGCCCAGGCGTTCGACGATCCGTCGGTCTTCGCCCTTGAGGACGAGTTCTGCATCGAGAGCAAGCCGGCGACCTATGCGCTGGCGGGCGAACGGCCGCGCCTGACGACGGATGAGTTGTGGGCGCAGTTCGCGCCGCCGCAGGATTGACGACAAGGGTTGCGACAGGGGGAATGGCGATGACGACGACGACAGCGGACCTGACCCCGACGAAGGGCGATCACAGCCTGGAACGGCTGCTGCTGTTTTCGGACGGGGTGTTCGCCATCGCCATCACCCTGCTGGCCATCGAACTGCATGTGCCCGAAGGCTGGAACGGACAGTGGGCCAGCCTGTGGGCCGAGCGGTGGCCGATGTTCACCGCCTTTGCGCTCAGCTTCGCCATCATCGGCGTCTTCTGGAACACGCACCGGCGGGTGTTCGCCCGCATGACCGGCTTCAGCAACGGGGTGATGCTGTTCAACATGCTGGCGCTGGCCGGGTTGGTGCTGATGCCGTTCGCCACGACCCTGCTCTACGAACAGCCGCGCAACGGCGAGGGGGCCTGGATCTATCTGAGCCTGGTGGCGCTGGTCGGCGTGATGCACGCCGGCGCCTATGGCTGGGCCGCCTTCGTCACCGATGCGATCCGGCCGCGGCCGCATTGGGCGGTGCGGGCCACGGTGGTCGTGACTCATGCCCTGATGCCGGGGCTGGCCTGCGCGCTGAGCTTCTTCCTGATGGCGCGGGGCGTGGGGCTGCTGGCGGCCGCGACGGCGCTGGCGCTGGGTCTGTTGATCGCCGGCCGGGTCTGGGTCGGTCGGCGCTTTGGCGGAGCCGCCTGATGCGGATCGTCGCCGGAAGCCTGAAGGGCCGGGCCATCGTCGCGCCGGAGGGGCAGGGCACGCGCCCGACCTCGGACCGCGCGCGCCAGGCCGTATTCAACGTGCTGGAACACGCCGCCTGGGGCGAGAGCCTGCAAGGCCTGCGGGTCATCGACCTGTACGCCGGTTCGGGCGCCCTGGGGTTCGAGGCGGTCAGCCGGGGCGCGGGCTTCTGCCTGTTCGTCGAGACGGACGACGGGGCGCGCGGCGCGATCCGCGAGAACGCCGACGCCTATGGGCTGATGGGACGCACCCGGGTGCATCGCAGGAGCGCGACGGACCTGGGCGTGCGGCCCGGCCCGATCGCCGAGGCGTTCGACCTGGCCTTCCTGGACCCGCCCTACGGCAAGGGGCTGGGGGAGCAGACGCTGGCGCGGCTGATCGAGGGAAACTGGCTCAAGCCCGGCGCCTTGGTGGTGTTCGAGCGCGGGTCGGACGAGCCGGAGATCGACACCCCTGGCTATCAGCGTCTGGACGCGCGCGACTATGGCGCAGCCAGGGTGCTGTTCCTGAAGGTTTCGCCGACATCAGAGTGAGGCGACGCTGCCCGTCTCCCAACGGGAGAGGGGAGGGTTACAGTTTGGCGACCAGGCCGCGCGCGGCGGCCGTCACCTCGGCCCAGGTGATCTCGAAGCCGTCGTCGTCGCCGAAATAGGGGTCGGCGACGGCCTGACCCTCGCGGCCGGGGACGTGGTCGAGCAGCAGGCTGAGCTCGGCGGTCGCATCGTCGGGTCGCAGACGGCGCAGGTTTTTCAGGTTTTCGTGGTCCAGGGCGATCACATGGGTGAAACGGCGAAAGTCCGCCTGCGTCACCTGCCGCGCCTTCAACCCCGAAATCTCGACCCCATGCCGCCGCGCCGTCGCCTGCGCCCTCGGGTCCGGCGGCTCGCCCGCATGCCAGTCCCCGGTCCCGGCGGAATCGACGATCAGATCGAGCCGGACCCGCTCAGCCTCGGCGCGCAGGGCGGCCTCGGCGAGGGGCGAGCGACAGATGTTGCCGAGGCAGACGAAGAGGATGGAGGTCATGGACAAGTGTGCAGGGAGATATGGGGCGTTGTTGAGTGACACGACTTTCTCAGATGTTTGGGCTCCGAAATAAGAAGCTATCTATCTTCTTCTCCGCCGCTGGCCGAAACGGGTTCCCAGTAGCTAATTTCTTATCCATCTCGGAATCTTGCTCCCAAGGAATTTCGAGTAGGCACCAGTCGATGTGGCGATAAACTCCATCCTTCGATACTTGGATTCCAACTCCTTTTGAGGTTTTGGCGTCATACATCGCCGCGTGGGTAAGGTTTTGAAGCCCAGCAGCGCGCGTTTTTTCTCCCTCGGGTCCCGTGACAGATAGCTGCGGATCCATCGGTATGATCACAAAGGTGCAGCCCGTAGCAGGAAAGGTCATCCGGTAGGGAAGGACGAACTCATTCTTGGCAACGGCCTCAAGCGACAAAACAAACCGGCGCTTGATCTCTCGCCACACCGATCGGGGCAAGCGAGCAAACTCCAGCATAATTCTATAATATTCCTGAGGTTGATCAGTCTTCTCAATGTGGTCGTGCAGATTGCCAATCAGTCCTGACAGATCGAACTCCTCCACGTCCTGAACGAAGCGCTCCAAGCATTCGCGCGAGTTTGGCCCTGGCAGTTCCTCATCATTGAGAAAGCCGCCCATGATGTCGGGTTCACCCACTGTCACTCCGCTATCTCGGAGCGCTAGAAGAGTTGCTTGACGGTATTCGAAGTAGAGGAGGATGTCGCCGGGAGCGCGTAGCTTCTCCAAGATGCCAAGATAGTCGTGTGCAGCGATTATGTGAATGAAACCGGCTGATTTGCTCTCATGGTAGCGCTGCCGCCAACAATCCTCCGGAAGGTTTTCACTACCGAGATAGACAACAATCCTAGTGATATCATTGATATCGGCCCGCCTGATGTCGAAGGCGTGTCCTCGTTCGTTGGTAACTCGTATTTCGGGGTGAGCATCCAAATAGCCGGTGCTGTCGCGAATCTGGCGTGTAGCTTTCTTTAGAACCTTGTTCTGAAACCAATTCCGCTCGGCGTCAGGGTCTTCGGTCGGCGTCTTTCGCCCCTTCAGCTGAAGCACCATTGCATGATCGCCTAGCCAAATCAGATTGTCGGCAAGTTCCACCTCCCGCCCCGGCTGCGGCGAGAACTGATTCCTCGCGAAGGTGAACTCTTTCCAAAAAGCCAAGCTATTCAGGTGAGCAATATACTCTTCGAACGTCACTGGCATCCTCACCTTCTCCCGAACAGCTTCTCCAGATCGTGCAGCTTCAGCTCCACATAGGTGGGGCGGCCGTGGTTGCATTGGCCGGAGTGGGGGGTGGCTTCCATCTGGCGCAGCAGGGCGTTCATCTCCGGCGCCGAGAGGACGCGGCCGGAGCGGACGCTGCCGTGGCAGGCCATGGTGCCGCAGATGGCGGCGAGGCGTTCCTTGAGCGACAGGGCCTGGCCGTGTTCGGACAGGTCGTCGGCGATGTCGCGGATCAGGCCCTGAACGTCCGTGTCGCCCAGCATGGCCGGGGTTTCGCGCACCAGGACGGCGCCGGCGCCGAAGGCCTCGACGATCAAGCCCATCTCGGCCAGTTCCTCGGCGCGCCCGGCGACGCGTTCGGCCTCGGCGGGGTCCAGATCGACCACCTCGGGCGTCAGCAAGGCCTGACGGGTCACGGCCCCCTCGGCCATCTGGGCCTTCATCCGCTCATAGACCAGCCGCTCGTGCGCCGCGTGCTGATCGACGATGACCAGGCCGTCGCGGGTCTGGGCGACGATGTAGTTGGCGTGGAGCTGACCCCGCGCGGCGCCCAGCGGGTAGTCGAGGGGATCGGCGGGGGCGTGAGCGGTGAATCGTGACTCGTGACTGATCGAGGCGGCATCGGCGGATTGCGACGGCCATGACGGGCCATCCCAGCCGGACTCGACGCGGGCGCTGCGTTCGTTGAGGCCGGGCAGGATCTGGGCGGCGGCGGCGGGCTGGGACCAGCCGGTCCAGCCGCTGAAGCCTTGGGCCGACGGTGCGCTGGGGCCGTAGGCGGGGCCGGATGCGACGCCGGTGTGGGGCTGGAAGCCGGAAAGCGCGTCGGCGGCGACGGTTGTGCTGGCGCGGTGGCCGGCGGCGTGGAGCGCGTGCCTCAGGGCGCCGACGATCAGCCCGCGCACCAGGGCCGGATCGCGGAACCGGACCTCGGCCTTGGCCGGGTGGACATTGACGTCGACATAGAGCGGGTCGATGTCGAGGAAGAGGACGGCGGCCGGGTGCCGGTCGCGCGCCAGGAAGTCGGCGTAGGCGCCGCGCAGGGCCCCTTGCAGCAGCCGGTCCTTCACCGGGCGGCCGTTGACGAACAGATACTGATGCGCCGCATTGCCGCGCGAATAGGTGGGCAGGCCCGCATAGCCGGACAGGCGCACGCCGTCGCGCTCCTGATCGATCAGCAGGGCGTTGGCCTCGAAGTCGCGACCCAGCAGGGCGGACAGCCGCTTCAGACGGCCTTCGTCGCCCGGATGTTCGGCGGGCAGGCGCAGGGTGACCTTGCCGTCCAGCGACAGGGTGAAGGCGACGGCCTCGTGCGCCATGGCCTGGCGCTTGATCTCTTCGGAGATGGCCATGGCCTCGGACCGCTCGGATTTCATGAACTTGAGCCGAGCGGGGGTCGCGTAGAAGAGGTCGCGTACCTCCACCCGCGCGCCGTGCGGACCGGGCAAGGGGGCGGGGGCCAGGGGACGGGTCTCGCCGCCCTCGACCGTGATGGCCCAGGCGTCGGTTTCGTCACGCGAGCGGGTGGTGATCGACAGGCGGGCGACCGAGCCGATGGAGGGCAGGGCCTCGCCCCGGAAGCCCAGGGTGTGGATGCGCAGCAGGTCGACGTCGCCGGCGTCGTCCGGCTCAAGCTTGGACGTGGCGTGGCGTTCGATGGCCAGCGGCAGCTCCTCGCGCGGAATGCCCTTGCCGTCGTCGGCGATCAGGATGCGCGACAGGCCGCCGCCGTCGGCCTGAATCTCGATATTGCGGCCGCCGGCGTCCAGGGCGTTCTCGACCAGTTCCTTGATGGCGCTGGCCGGGCGCTCGACCACCTCGCCGGCGGCGATGCGGTTGACGGTTTCGGGGGAAAGGCGGCGGATGGGCATGAGCAGGCGAAGATAGGGCGCGGGGGGGATTCGCGCCATGAGACTTCGTCTCCTCCCGACGCCGCGGGGAGGAGACGTTGAGCGTCAGTCTTCGGTCTTGGACTTGGCGGCCTTCTTCGCCGGAGCCTTCTTGGCGGCCGGTTTCTTGGCGGCGGCCTTTTTCGGGGCGGCGGCCTTCTTGGCGGGCGCCTTCTTCTTGGGCGCGGCGCCGGCCTTGGCGGCCAGAAGAGGCAGGGCGTCTTCCAGGGTCAGGTCTTCGGGCGCCGTCCCCTTCGGCAGGGTGGCGTTGATCTTGCCGGACTTGACGTAGGGCCCGAAGCGACCGGCCATGACGTGGATCGGCTCGCCCGTTTCCGGGTGGGCGCCCAGATCCTTGAGCGGGGCCGTCGCCGCGCCGCGACCGGGACGACCCGCGCGCTTTTCCGCCAGCAGGGCGATGGCGCGGTTCAGGCCGACCTCGAACACCTCGTCGATGTCGGAGACATTGGCGTAGGTGCCGGCGTGCAGGACGAACGGGCCATAACGACCCAGGCCCGCCGTGATCATCTTGCCGTCCTCGGGGTGGACCCCGACCTCGCGCGGCAGGGCCAGAAGACGCAGGGCCTGGTCCAGCGTCAGGGAGGCCGGTGACCAGCCCTTGGGCAGGGACGAGCGTTTGGGCTTGTCGCCCTCGGGCGGCGTGATTTCGACGTAGGGGCCGAAACGGCCGATCTTCAGCTGGACCGGCTGGCCCGTTTCCGGATCGACGCCCAGCTCGCGGTCGCCGCTCTCGGCCGAGCCGTCCTCAGCCGACGGGCTGGCGACGGGGCGGGTGTATTTGCACTCGGGATAGCGGTCGCAGCCGATGAAGGCGCCGAAGCGGCTGGTCTTCAGGCTGAGCTGGCCCTGGTGGCACAGGGGGCACTCGCGCGGATCGGTCCCATCGCCCTTGTCCGGGAAGATGTGCGCGCCGAGGCTTTCGTTCAGGGCGTCGAGAATGGCTGTGGTGCGCAGTTCGCCGGCGGCTTGCGTCGCGGCGTGGAAGTCCTGCCAGAAGTTGCGCAGCAGCACCTTCCAGTCCAGTTGACCGGCCGAGACCTCATCGAGCTGGGTCTCCAGCGCGGCGGTGAAGTCGTATTCGACCCACTTCCTGAAGAACTGCTCCAGGAAGGCTGTCACCAGCCGTCCCTTGTCCTCGGGATAGAAGCGGTTCTTGTCGACGCGGACGTATTCGCGGTCGCGCAGGGTCGATAGGGTCGAGGCGTAGGTCGAGGGGCGGCCGATGCCCAGCTCTTCCAGCTTCTTGACCAGGGTGGCTTCCGAATAGCGCGGAGGCGGTTCGGTGAAATGCTGGTCGGTGCGGATGGCGTCGACCTTGGCCTTGGCGCCTTCCTTGAGCGCGGGCAGGCGGCTGGTGTCGTCGCTCTCGTCGTCTTCGGCGCCCTTCTGCTTTTCGTCGCGGCCTTCCTCATAGACGGCGAGGAAGCCGTCGAAGGTGATGACCTGGCCGGTGGCGCGCAGGCCCGTCTGGCCGTCGGCGGTCTCGATGTCGACGGTGGTGCGGTCCATCCGGGCCGCCTCCATCTGCGAGGCGACCATCCGCTTCCAGATCAGTTCATAGAGGCGCTGAAGATCGGATTCGAGGCGCAGGCTGTCGGGATGGCGGGCGATGTTGGTCGGCCGGATCGCTTCGTGCGCTTCCTGAGCATTCTTGGCTTTAGTTTTGTAATAGCGCGGTTCTTGCGGGACGAAGGCCGGGCTGAACGCCTGGCTGATGACCTCGCGCGCCTGGGCGATGCCTTCGGGCGTGGTCTGGACGCCGTCGGTCCGCATATAGGTGATCAGGCCGCCGGTTTCGTCGACGCCCTCATACAGTTTCTGCGCCGCCTGCATGGTGCGTTGGGCCGAGAAGCCGAGCTTGCGCGCCGCCTCCTGTTGCAGGGTCGAGGTGGTGAAGGGCGGGGCCGGATTGCGACGGACGGGCTTCTTCTCCACCGCATTGATGGTGAAGTCGCCGGCGGCGATGGCCGCGCGGGCGGCGGAAGCCGTGGCTTCGTCCTTGATGTCCAGACGCTGGATGCGCTTGCCGGCGTGCTTGACAAGGCGAGCGGTGAAGGGCGGGCTGTCGGCGTTCAGGTCGGCCTCGATGGACCAGTATTCCTGAGCCTTGAACTTCTCGATCTCCATCTCGCGATCGACGACGATGCGCAGCGCCACCGACTGGACGCGGCCTGCCGAGCGCGCGCCCGGCAGCTTGCGCCACAGGACCGGCGAGAGGGTGAAACCGACGAGATAGTCCAGCGCGCGGCGGGCCAGATAGGCCTCGACCAGCTCCATGTCGATCTGGCGCGGATTGGCCATGGCCTCGAGCACGGCGGACTTGGTGATGGCGTTGAAGGTGACGCGTTCGACGTGGGTGCCCTTCAGCGCCTTCTTCTTGTTCAGCACTTCCAACACGTGCCAGCTGATGGCTTCCCCTTCGCGGTCGGGGTCGGTCGCCAGGATGACGCGGTCGGCGCGCTTGGCGGCCTCGGCGATTACGGACAGGCGTTTGGCGCCCTTGGCGTCGGCCTCCCAATGCATGGAGAAGTCGTCGTCAGGCAGGACCGAGCCATCCTTGGACGGCAGATCACGGACGTGGCCGTACGAGGCCAGGACCTCATAGTCCGAGCCCAGATACTTATTGATGGTCTTGGCCTTTGCGGGGCTCTCGACGATGACGAGGTTCATAACGGTCCGGTCTCGGGAAGGGGCGCGAACGTGGTTGGAGCGGAGCCGTGAGTCAATCGCACCTGTCGTCTTACACCCTAGGGTAGTTGTGTTTTAGTGTGGCCCGGTTAGATTGTAGGCCTGACAACGGAGACGATGATGGCGACGGCGCAACCTCAATCGGCCTGCGAAACGGATCGTCAGGCGCATATCGAAGCGGCGGCCTTTCCGACGCGGGAATACATCGGCGCCATGGCGCTGGAAATGGCGCGGCTGGCGCGGGAGGAGGGCGACGTGCGGCTAGCCGGCTTGCTTGAACAGGCGGCGGGCGTTGCGGGTCATCCGCCGGCCTAGAGCGAAGCCAGGCCGCCGGGCAGAAGGTCGGCGCGGCCGGTCAGGCTGAGCTCCAGCAGGGCGGCGGCGACCTGGGACGCCGGGGCGTTCAGGGCGCGGGCGATCTCGTCGCGCGGCGTCGGTGTCGGCGATAGCAGGGCGGCGACGCGGTCGAGGAACGCGTCGTCGATGTCGCCATCGAATCGCATCGGATCGGCAGGCGGCTCGCGCATGGTGCGCAGGGTGTTGAAGGCGCGGTCGATGTCCTCGATCCCCTCGCACAGGATGGCGCCCTGACGCAGCAGTTCGTTGGGCCCGCGCGCGCGGGGATCCAGCGGCGATCCGGGCACGGCGAAGACATCGCGACCCTGTTCGGCGGCGAGACGGGCGGTGATCAGGGAACCGGACCGGACCTCGGCTTCGACGACCACGACCCCGCGCGACAGGCCGGAGATGATGCGGTTGCGGCGCGGGAAGTCGCGCGCCTGGGCGCGGGCGCCGACCGGGCTTTCGGACACGACGCAGCCTTGTTCCGTCAGGCGGGCGTAGAGGTCGGCGTGCTCGGACGGATAGATGTCGTTCACCCCGCCGCCCAGGACCGCGACAGTCCCGGTCGCCAAGGCGCCTTCGTGAGCGGCGGCGTCGATGCCGCGCGCCATGCCTGAGACGACGACATGACCGGCCTGACCGAGTTGCTGCGCCAGACCGCGTGCGATCCGCTGACCGCCCGCGGAGGCGATGCGGGCGCCGACGATGGCGACCGAGGGCTGGTTCAGCAGATCGACGCGACCGCGCGTCCACAAAATCGGCGGCGGCGGATCGAGCGCGGCCAGCATTTCGGGATAGTCGGAATCGCCCAGCACCAGCAGGCGGGCGCCGATGGCGTCACCGGCTGCGATCTCGCGTTCGATCGCCTCGACGGGGGGCGGAATGGAGGCGGCGCCGGACTTACGCACCAGATCGGGAAGGGCGTCCAGCGCATTGAGGGCCGAGCCGTAGCGGCCGATCAGTTGGGTGAAGGCGACGGGGCCGATGCGGTCGGTGCGGACGAGCCGCAGCCGGGCGAAGCGTTCCGCCGGGTCCAGGCTCACGCCTTCTTGGCCCCGATGCGCGGTTCCTCGCCCTTCAGCAGCCGGGCGATGTTCTGGTGATGTCGAACCCAGATCAGAACGGCGGCGAAGACGGTCAGGGCGAGGATGGGAAGGCTGACCGGCAGGCCGACGACGGCGAGCGGCAGAAGCGCCAGCAGAGGCGCGGTCGCTGATGAGATGAGCGCCGCCAGCGACGAATAGCGGAACAGGAAGGCGCAGAGCAGCCAGACCGCGCCCGCCATCAGGCCCAGCGGCCAGGCGGCGGCCAGCAGCAGGCCGTAGAAGGTGGCGACGCCCTTGCCGCCCTTGAAGCCCAGCCAGACGGGAAACAGGTGGCCCAGGAAGGCCGCGCCGCCGGCGATGGCGCCGGCCAGTTCGCTGCTGAACAGATGACGGGCGATCAGCAGGGCGACCGCGCCCTTGCCGGCGTCCAGCAGCAGGGTGGCCAGGGCCAGATCCTTGCGGCCGGTGCGCAGGACGTTTGTCGCGCCGATATTGCCCGAGCCGATGTTGCGCACGTCGCCGGTGCCGGCTGCACGCGTGATCACCACGCCGAACGGAATCGAGCCGAGCAGATAGCCGCCCAGCGCCACCAGCGCCAAGGTCCCGAAAGCCGGGGCCACTAGATCCTGCACGTTGATTCGCTCCCCGCGTGTCGTTGCGGCAAAATGCGTCGCGGGGCGGTCGGGAGCAAGGGCGATCCGACCTCTTGACCCGATGATCGGCGCAGCGTTTGGTCCGCGCGTCTTTCCGGAGCCGATCCATGACCCGTATTTCCGCCGCCGCCGCGACCCTGCTGCTGCTTTCGACGACAGGTTGCGTGGGCGCTCCGCCGATGGCGTCTGCGCCGTCGTCGGGTCCGGCCATGGCGGTCTATTTCGACTGCGTGCGGGACGGCGGCGTGGCGATATCGGCGCACCGGGCGGTCTCGGCGCTGGACCAGCCCGAGAACTCCATCGCCGCCATCGAGGCGACAGGGCGTGCGATCCCCAATGCGATCCTGGAACTGGACGCGGTCCTGACCAAGGACCGGCATTTGGTTCTGATGCATGACGACACCATGGACCGGACGACCACCGGGCGCGGCCGGGTCGCGGACCTGACGCTGGCGCAGGTGAAACAGGCGCGGCTGAAGGCGTCGAACGGCGCCCTGACGCGCGCCGCGCCGCCGACGCTGGGCGAGGCGCTGGACGCCGCCGGACGCGTGGGGGCCATCGCCAGCATCGACCTGAAACCTGCGGACGGCGAGACCACGGTCGATCTGGCGCGAGCGGTGATCGATCAGGTGCGCCAGTCGCGGGCCGGAAACCGGGTGATCCTGATCACCTACAACGACTCCGATGCGCGGGAGGTGGCGGCCATGGCGCCGGAGATGATGATCTCAGCCGGGCTAAGCGGTGTGGAGGATCTGAGCGGGCTGAACCCGGCGCAGATCCTGGCCTGGACCGGCACGCGCGAGGAGCGTCCGGCGCTGTGGCGCGCCCTGCGCGAGGCCGGCGTCGAGGTTCAGTTCGGCACACTGGGTGCCGAGGGCGTGCGCCGCGACGACCGCTATGCCGCCGACGGGGACGTTTCGGAATACCGCGATCTGGTGCGCCAGGGCGTCACCGTGATCGCCACCGACACGCCGCTGACCGTCAAGTCGGTGCTGGGCGCCGAGGTGGCCAAGGCCGCGACGTGCGCGCGGCCGCGCTGATCTGAGCCTTAGAAGACCTTGCGACCGCCCACCCAAGTTCCGATCAGCTTGCCCTGAAGTCGGCGGCCGTCGAACGGGGAGTTCTTGGACTTGGAGTGCAGGGCGTCGGCGTCGATGATGACGGGGGCACCGGCGTCGAACAGGATCAGGTCGGCGGGCGCGCCCTCGGCCAGCACGCCGGCGTCGAGGCCCAGCAGGGCTGCGGGGCCCTGAGTCAGGGGGCGCAGCACGTCGAGCAGGTCCAGACCATCTTCGTGATGCAGGGTAAGGGCGGCGGGCAGCAGGGTTTCCAGGCCGATCGCGCCGGGAGCGGCCTCGGCGAACGGGCGGCGCTTGTCCTCGGCCGGGGCGGGGGCGTGGGCGGAGGTGATGACGTCGATCAGGCCTTCGCGAACGGCTTCGATCAGGGCCTGGCGGTCGGCTTCGGAGCGCAGTGGCGGGTCCAGCCGGTAGAAGGTGCGATAATCGCCGATGTCGATCTCGTTGAAGCACAGGTGGTTGATCGAGACGCTGACAGCGACCTCCAGCCCCTTGGCGCGGGCGCGGGCCAGGGTGTCCAAGGCGCCCTCGGTCGAAATCTGATCGACGAGGAACCGCGCGCCGGTCTGTTCGACCAGGGCCAGGTCGCGCTCCAGGCCGATGCGTTCGGCGATGGCGGGGCTGCCGGACAGGCCGAGACGGGTGGCCAGTTCACCAGAGGCGGCGACCGCGCCTTCCGTCAGCCAGGGATCGGCCGGACGGCAGGCGATCAGGGCGTTGAAGGCGGCGGCGTAGCTCATCACCCGTTGCAGGCTGCGGCTGTTGACGATGACCTTGTCGCCGTCGGTGAAATACAGGGCGCCGGCCTCGTCCATCAGGCCGATCTCGGCCATGCGCTGACCGTCGAGGGCCTTGGTCGCGGCGCCTGCGGCGCGGACGTTGACGAGGTTCAGCGCCGCGCCGCGCCGCTGGATGAAGTCGATCATGGCCGGGTCGTCGACGGCGGGATCGGTGTCGGGTTGGACCACGATGGTCGTCACGCCCCCAGCGGCGGCGGCCAGGCTGGCGGACTTCAGCGTCTCCTTGGGCTCGGCGCCCGGCTCGCCGGTCTTGACCCGGATGTCGATCAAGCCGGGCGCGAGGCACAGGCCGTCAGCGTCGATGATCTGATCCGCCGCCAGGTCCGGCGTCGGGCCGTGGATCACGCGGCTGATGCGACCGTCCTGGATTAGCAGACCGCCGGGGCCGTCGTAGTCGGACGCGGGGTCCAGCAGACGGGCGTTGATGATGGCAATGGTGGTCATCGGGCATCTCCCCAACGGGCGGAGAGAGAGGCCAGCACGGCCATGCGGGCGGCGACGCCCATCTCGACCTGATCCTGGATCAGCGAGACGTCCAGGTCGTCGGCCACGTCGGAATCGATCTCGACGCCGCGGTTCATGGGCCCGGGGTGCATGACCCGGGCGCCGGGATTGGCCCAGGCAAGCTTCTCGCGATCCAGACCCCAGAAGCGGAAATATTCGCGGGTCGAGGGGACCAGGGCGCCGGCCATCCGCTCCAGCTGAAGCCGCAGCATCATGACCACGTCGCAGCCTTTCAGACCTTCGCGCATGTCGTGGAAGACCTCGCAGCCCCAGCGGTCGGCGTCGCCGGGCACCAGGGTCGGCGGCCCGATCAGGCGGACGCGCGCGCCCATCATCTGCAACAGGGCGACGTTGGACCGCGCCACGCGACTGTGAGTGATGTCGCCACAGATGGCGACGGTCAGGCTGGTCACATCGCCGAATGCGCGGCGCATGGACAGCAGATCCAGCAGAGCCTGGGTCGGGTGTTCGTGGCGGCCGTCACCGGCGTTGACGACGGCGCAGCCGACCTTCTGGCTCAGCAGTTCGGCCGCGCCCGAGGCCGAATGACGGATGACCAGGATGTCGGGCTTCATGGCGTTCAGGGTGACCGCCGTGTCGATCAGGGTTTCGCCCTTCTTCACGGAGGAGGCGGCGACCGGCATGGTGACGACGTCCGCGCCCAGCCGTTTGGCGGCGATCTCGAAGGAGGAGGAGGTGCGGGTTGAGTTCTCGAAGAACAGGTTCACGACCGTGCGGCCGTGCAGCAGATCCAAGGCCTTGGACGACTGACGATTGAAATCGACGAAGGCGTCGCCGAGATCCAGCAACTGCGGCGTCACATACGGATCGAGGTCCGATGCGGCCAGGAAGTGCGGTTTGGGGAACGGAACCAGCCGGTCGCGGATGGTCTGATCGGTGACTTGAGCGGGCTGGGTCATCGAGACGCGGCTATAGGCGTGACTCGCCCTGAACGCCAGTCAGGTGAAGTGGAACAGGGCCAGCAGGATGGGAATGACCACGGCGCTGCCGACGGTGGTCAGGGCGATGACGCCGGCGATCAGTGGCGCGTCGCCGCCCATTTGACGCGCCAAGATGTAGGAGGCGGCCGAGCCGGGCGCGGCGCCGCAGATCAAGGCGATGCCCTGCGCCAGGCTGTCGCCGCCCAGGGCCCAGGCGATGAACCACATCAGCGGCGGCATGACGCCCAGCTTGACCAGGCTGACAGCGGCGATGGTGGTGCGGCGGCGTTTGACCTCGGCGAAGGACAGACCCGCCCCTGCGACGATCAGGCCCAAGGGCAGGGCGGCGGCGCCCAGCAGGTCCATCGCATCCGAC
Source organism: Brevundimonas sp. SPF441 (assembly GCF_009661015.1). Taxonomy (NCBI): domain Bacteria; kingdom Pseudomonadati; phylum Pseudomonadota; class Alphaproteobacteria; order Caulobacterales; family Caulobacteraceae; genus Brevundimonas; species Brevundimonas sp. SPF441. The sequence continues at coordinate 67,297 of NZ_WJWX01000016.1, forward strand.
AGGCCAGGGATCAGCGGCACGCGCAACAGGTTAAGTGCCAGGCCGATTAGGCAGGCCAGCAAGATCGGATTGGCCAGCATCGACTTGATCAGGCCGACAACGGAAGGCTCGCGCCGCAGCGACCCCCATTTCGCCAGCACGGCGACGCAGGCGATGTTGGTGACGGGAATGATGAAGGCGATAGCGACGGCGGCCAGCGCCGTGCCTTCCGAGCCATAGACCGACTGGATCACCGGCACGAAGACAAAGCTGTTCCAGCGGATCACGCCCTGAAAGACGCTGGTGTAGGCCGGGCCGTCCAGTGTGATCAGGGGCTTGGACGCCAGGGTCGCCGCCGCCACGATCAAGGTCGCGCCCACCGCCGCAGCACCCGCCACGGTCGCGCCGCCGCCGGCGAGGTCGGCGTGCCAGATCGCGGGGATCAAGAAGCTGGGATAGAAGATGTTGATCGACAGCTTCTCGATCGGCCGCCACGCCTCGTCGGGCAGGAAGCCGGACTTTCGCAAGCCATAGCCCAGGGCGATCATCAGAAAGACCGGCAGGATGCCGGCGATCAGGGCCGTCAAACCCAGGTCGCCTGGTCCCGAACCCGATCCAGCGCCCCTTGCAGGATCCAGGCGGCGGCGGTGCGGTCCACGACCTGGGCGCGGCGTTTGCGGTTCAGGTCCAGATCCTCGATCAGGAAACGCTCGACGGCGCTGGTGGACAGTCGCTCGTCCCAGAAGGCGATGTTGACGGGCCGCAGCCGCTCCAGATTGCGGGCGAAGGCGCGGCACGACTGGGCGCGCGGGCCTTCCGTGCCGTCCATGTTAGCGGGCAGCCCGATGATCAGGGCCGAAACCTTGCGATGCGCCATCAGCTTGAACAGGTGTTCGGCTTCCTGCGTGAACTTTGACTTGCGGATCAGTTCCAGCGGCGAGGCGATCAGGCGGGTGGAGTCCGACACGGCGACGCCGATGGTCTTCTCGCCCAGATCCAACCCCATCCACGGTGTGTCGGGTGGGCAGGTGGCGGGCAGATCGAGGAGGTCGAGGACGGGCACGGCCTGCGGTTAGGACTGGCGCGGGCCGAAGTCAAAGGCGATGGTGACGACGATCGACAGGAAGGACGATGACATGCGCACGGCGACAGCGGCGATGACGGCCTTCGGACTTGTGCTGAGTGGTTGCGGACAGTCCGATGCGCCGGCGAAGACTCAAGCCGCACAGGATACTCAGATTGCGGCAGCCGCGCCGACACCGAGCGCGATCACGCGTGCGGTCACACCCCCGACCACCAAGCCGGTCGGGCCTGCTGAACGGCGCACGGCCGCTGCACGCGAGGAGATCGGCACGGCCGCCGACGTGTCGCAGTTGCAGGCCTTGCCGGACCAGAACGCCAAGGTCTTCAGCCTGTCGGGCGGTGATCCGGCGGTGAATGGTCTGGTGACCTATTTCGCCCTGTTCGGCGGCCCGGCCGAGGGCTGGCGCGCCTATTCTTTAGGCGACTATGCCGAATGGAAGGTCGTCGAGGCGAAGGCCGGGCGCGTGGTCCTGGCGGTGCGTCAGGATACGGCGGGGGCGAACGGCGACATCCTGAAGGTGGAGCGCACGGTGCAGATCAACTTCCCCTCAAGCGGCGAGACGCCGCCGGACGCGGTGTCCGTCAGCACGACGCAATGAGGGCTGTCGCCTTGTGAATCGAAGGTCGGGCGGTTAGTTGGGCAATGTTGAAAGACGCGATCAACAGCGCTCAACACTTTCAACTAAACGCTTTCGATTGGAGGGCCGCATGGCCATCGACGCTGCGACGGTGCGCAAGGTTGCGCATCTCGCCCGCATCAAGACCCCTGAGGACCGGCTGGAGCCGCTGGCGCAGGAGCTGAACGGCATCCTGGCCTGGATCGAGCAGTTGGATCAGGTGGATGTCGAAGGCGTGGAGCCGATGACCTCGAACGTCGCCCAGCCGCTGCGCTTGCGTGACGACGTCGTCACCGACGGCGCCAAGGTCGATGCGGTCCTGTCGAATGCGCCCAAGTCGGCGGACGGTTTCTTCGTCGTGCCCAAGGTAGTCGAATAGTCATGAGCGACCTGACCAAACTGACCCTGAAGGGCGCCGTCGACGGGCTGAAGGCCAAGGACTTCACCTCGGCCGAAATCACCCAGGCCTTCCTGACCACCATCGAGGCCGCCAATTCGACCCTGAACGCCTATGTCGAGGTGACGGCGGACAAGGCCATGGACATGGCCCGCGCGTCCGACGCCCGCATCGCCGCCGGCCAGGGCGGGGCGCTGGAAGGCGCGCCTCTGGGAATCAAGGACCTGTTCTGCACCGAGGGCGTGCAGACGACGGCCGGCTCCAACATGCTGCGCGGCTTCGTGCCGCCCTATGAATCGACCGTTACCGCCAATCTCTGGCGCGACGGGGCGGTCATGCTGGGCAAGCTGAACATGGACGAGTTCGCCATGGGCTCGTCCAACGAGACCTCGGCCTTTGGTCCAGTGAAGAACCCGTGGAAATCGACCGGCTCGAACGCCGAGCTGACGCCGGGCGGTTCGTCGGGCGGTTCGGCCTCGGCCGTAGCGGCCGACATGTGCCTGGCCGCCACCGCATCGGACACCGGCGGCTCGATCCGCCAGCCCGCCGCCTTCACCGGCACCGTGGGTATCAAGCCCACTTATGGCCGCGCCAGCCGCTTCGGCATGGTGGCCTTCGCCTCGTCGCTGGACCAGGCCGGGCCGATCACCAAGACGGTCGAGGACGCGGCCCTGCTGCTGCAATCCATGTGCTCGTTCGACGCCAAGGATTCGACCAGCCTGGACATCGCCACGCCCGACTGGACCCAGTCGGTCGGCAAGTCGGTCAAGGGCCTGCGCATCGGCGTGCCGCGCGAGTATGTCGTGGATGGGATGCCGGCCGAGATTCAGGCCCTGTGGGACCAAGGCGTGGCCTGGTTGAAGGACGCCGGCTGCGAGATCGTCGAGATCAGCCTGCCGCACACCAAATACGCCCTGCCGACCTACTATATCGTGGCGCCGGCCGAGGCGTCGTCGAACCTGGCCCGTTACGACGGGATGCGGTTCGGGCATCGGGCGGAGGACTTCAAGTCGCTGGACGACCTGTATGCGACCTCGCGCGCCGAAGGCTTCGGCAAGGAGGTCCAGCGTCGCCTGACCATCGGCGCCTATGTGCTGTCGGCCGGCTTCTACGACGCCTACTACGTCAAGGCGCTGAAGGTGCGTCGCCGCATCGCTGAGGACTTCGACAATGTCTGGGGCCAGGTGGACGCCATCCTGACGCCGTCGACGCCGTCGGCTGCGTTCGCGCTGGGCGACAAGCAGATCGACCCGCTGACCATGTATCTGAACGACGTCTTCACGGTGACGACCAATCTGGCCGGCCTGCCCGGCATTTCGGTGCCGGCGGGCGTGGACGCCAGCGGCCTGCCGCTGGGTCTGCAGGTCATCGGCAAGGCGCTGGACGAGGCGACGGTCTTCCAGGTCGGCGCCGCGCTGGAACGGGCGGCGGGCTTCACGGCCAAGCCGGGCAAGTGGTGGTGAGCATGAGTGACAATACGAAGACCATCAAAGGCCGCACCGGCGATTGGGAAATCGTCATGGGGCTGGAAATCCACGCCCAGGTGGCGTCGAAAGCCAAGCTGTTTTCCGGGGCCGCCGTCGGCTTCGGCGCGGGGCCGAACGAGCAGGTGTCGCTGGTCGATGCAGGCTTTCCCGGCATGCTGCCGACGCTGAACAAACACTGCGTCGAACAGGCGGTGAAGACGGGCCTGGGCCTGCGCGCGCAGATCAACCGCCGCAGTCAGTTCGACCGCAAGAACTACTTCTATCCCGACCTGCCGACCGGCTATCAGATCAGCCAGCTCTATTACCCCATCGTGGGTGAAGGCGTGGTCGAGGTGGAGGCCGAGGACGGCAGCTTCTTCAACGTCGGCATCGAGCGACTGCACCTGGAGCAGGATGCCGGCAAGCTCATCCACGACCTGTCGCCGACCGAAAGCTACGTCGACCTGAACCGGGCCGGCACGGCGCTGATGGAGATCGTCTCGCGTCCTGACCTGCGCACGCCGGACGAGGCGGTGGCCTATGTGAAGAAGATCCGGACCATCCTGATCTATCTGGGCACCTGCGATGGGGATATGGAGAAGGGCAATCTGCGGGCCGACGTGAACGTGTCGGTCTGCCGGGCCGGAAACTACGACAAGTTCAAGGAGACGGGCGACTTCGGCTATCTGGGGACGCGCTGCGAGATCAAGAACGTCAACAGCTTCCGCTTCATTTCTCAGGCGATCCAGTATGAGGCGCGCCGTCAGATCGAGATCCTGGAAGACGGCGGTTCGATCACTCAGGAGACGCGCCTGTACGACCCGACGGCTGGCGAGACGCGCTCGATGCGGTCCAAGGAAGAGGCGCAGGACTATCGCTACTTCCCCGATCCCGACCTGCTGCCGCTGGACCTGGAAGAGGCCTGGATCGCCGAGATCAAGGCGTCGCTGCCCGAGCTTCCGGACGACAAGCGCAAGCGCCTGATGGCCGACTATGGCCTGTCGCAATATGACGCCATCGTGCTGATCTCGGAACAGGCGAAGGCCGACTACTTCGAAGCCGCAGCCAAGGGTCGGGACGCCAAACTGGTCTCCAACTGGGTCACCAACGAGGTTTCGGCGCGCCTGGCCGCCGAGGGCAAGGACTTCACCGAGAACCTGCTGCCGGCGGCGCATGTCGCGCAGCTGGTGGAGCTGATCGAGACGAACGTCATCTCGTCCAAGATCGCCAAGGAAGTCTTCGACCACGTCTGGAACGGCGAGGGCTCGCCGGCCGAGGTGGTCGAGAAGCACGGCCTGAAACAGGTCACCGACACCGGCGCGATCGAAAAGGCCGTGGACGAGATCATCGCCGCCAACCCGGACAAGGCGGCGGCCGTGGCGGACAAGCCCCAGGCCATCGGCTGGTTCGTCGGTCAGGTGATGAAGGCCACGGGCGGCAAGGCCAATCCGGCGGCCGTCAACGACATCCTGAAGGCCAAGCTGGGCCTGTAAGGCGAGGCGTCGGACTAAAAGCAAAGGCCCTGCGGATCGCTCCGCAGGGCCTTTTCAATTCTGTGTTTAGGCTGACGGCGGGACGGGCGGCGTCGGCGGTGCAGGGGGAGCCGGAG